>NZ_JAUJUH010000003.1:0-352808 GCF_030484085.1 Erwinia wuhanensis | reverse complement strand
TCATCATTTACGTATCGGAAGGTGATTTTTTCAATGTGTTTAGCGCCATCGTCCCTGATAAACGCGTTCGGAATACACACGCCTTTCTCTTTCGGGATCTCTTCATCCTTTCTGCCGCTTAAGCGCGATATCAGCGACTGTAGTGCAGCCAGCCTGGCTGGTTTTTCATTCATCTGAGCTTCAGTAAAACCTGCCTTAATATATGTATTTTTCCTTTTTAAATACTTGATATCTGACAAATCAAGTATTTCAGCGGTAATAATAAAAGCTGTCATATTAACATACACATGAGCCTCTAAAACCCTGCCAAGATCGTCCTCTCCCGAAATGTTCCTGTCAAAAATAACGCCTTTACCTTCAGGAAGCAGGATCTTTTCTTTTATAAACGGAGCGTTTTGCGGGTCATTTTCGGGTTTGTTAATCGCTTCCCGTAGCTCCTGCTCCCTGAGCCTTATCCGCTGCTGGAAGGCCGGTGGATAGATCCATTTACTGCTGATTTTAAAGTCATCGATAAAAATCATATTGTGCAGCTGGTTGTTAAAGGACTCCGGGACGTCAATCACGTAGCGCCCGATGCACTGCGGTTTAGTCTTTGCAAACAGGGTGTCGATCACGGCGCGCTCCTTTTGCGGTAATGCGGCGGCTGTAGCCGGTGCCGTTAAAAACAGGCCGGCCGTTATAAAAGTCAGTACGATAAATTTTTGAATATATTTCACGGGGCCGGGACCTCCTGAACCATTTTCACGATGGCCCGCAGGGTAAACTTCAGGGCCGGTCTGTTACGGATATCTTTCAGGCTTTTGACGTCATAGGCGCCCTGATGGTCAACATCGGTTGCCAGCACGCTTTTGATACTGCTGCTACGCCGTATGGCGCTGAGGGATTGCACCGGGACCGTACCATCGCCCTCCGTGCTGGATGAAACGACCTGATAGATCTGAGATTTGTTAAACGGCAGCGGAACTTCCCGGTAATTATTGGGCAGTTTTCTGTCACCCGGATGTAAGTTTTTCGGGAAGGTGTGGGAGGTTTTCTTCCATTTCAGCGTCCCGTCAGAGGGTTTTGTATGACCATAAAACGCATAGGTATTGGGATGATATCCCCGTTTATCCAGCTGCGTAATAAACTGGCGGACAGGCCGGTCAACTAATTTAACATAGGCATTCCAGTTACTCTCAATGACCGCCGCATCCTTATCGATAATGTCGGCCTCGTACAGGCGGTACCACAGGGTTTCATTGAGGTAAATCTCGCCGAACGGATCCTGCGTTTTCGGCAGCCTGACGTCGCTGCCATCCTCGTTGCCCCCTTCCACCGTCAGCCAGGGCGCGCCACCGAGATATTTAGCGGAGGGCAACAGCTGTAGCGGCGCCGGAGCGCGCGCCAATACCGGCATCAGCTCCTGCGCCGTGTTGCCCAGCACGGCCCCCGCCATGCCCTCCTGCTTTGCCCCGACTTTCATGCGGCGGTACGCCGCCGGGGAACCCAGGTCCGGGATAACACCGTGAACTATCCCCAGTATTTTATCCTGCGCCCCTGAAATCTGCGACGCATAGCGCGCCACCAGCCCCCCCATGGAGTGGGTGACGATAATGACTTTCTCCTGGCCGGCGGGAAAGGCCATGCCGTGACAGTGCTGGTGAGTGTAGAGGTCAATTATTTTATCGATGCAGGCGACCAGCCCCCCGGCCGAGGTTTTATTATCCTGCAGCCAGTTATAGCCATACACGTGCAGCGGAAATAAAAAATTCTGAAAGTGGTCAAGCTCCTGCCGGGTCATCACGGCTCCGCCGGTGATTTGCGCCCCTTTGTCTTCCGAAAGATGCGCGCCCACCAGCTGGCTCAGGACTCCGCCCTTTTTCCCGGCGGGCGTTGCGTAATTAACCAGGTCCTGCTGCCAGTCATCCAGCAACGCGCCCTGAAAGACGCTTAAAAACTTTCCGTAGCTGAAGGATAAAACCTCTCCCCAGCCGCGTTCCCGCCGGGTTGGGAATAGTTTTCCGTCATCGGAGAGCGGAGAAAAGAGGGTTTCATCAATAGCGCCACGGTTATCCACTATGGTGGTATCCGGGTTGAGCAGCTTTCGTCGATTATCTCCATTTTTCGACGCCCAATCCCAATAAACGCCCCCCATACTGTCACCACGCCAGATGGCCTGTGGCTGTTCAGATTGGTCCGACATCAAATTAGTCCCCATCACCCCGGGGAGGAAAATAACCGGAATAACTTTAAGGGGTGGCTGTAGCAAAACAGCCCTGGCATTTAATGATTTTTTCTGGTGTTGAATACCGTTCCAGTTAACCTGCCCGTGCCGATCCCACTCCGGCAGTATGCAGGTTACAGGCTGACCGTCATCGGTTACCGCTGGTTTGTCTTCCGCCATTCGTTCCATCCTTTTTGTTCAGGGGCTTACCTTGTCGTTACGCCACCTGGCACCTTTCCTTTAGCTTTTTTTCGGCAAAGTAGCGCTGAGTGAATCAATATTGATACTTTTCTGCGTATCCACCGCCCCCGATGCCGAGGTTGGCAGGGTTGGCTGGATACCGTCTCCATTTTTGAAAATTAACTGCTGGCCCGCCACGGGAGATCGGTCTGACAGGCGCAGCACCGTTGGCGTTACCGCAAAATCACTGGTACTCCACTGCTGAGCCGCCACGTTGATACTCTGTCCACCAAACTTTTGCCACACCGCCGCACGCTGAATGATGTTGTCCGGCGCACTGCACTCTATTGATCCATCAGCGATGCGAATATATCCGCCGCCGCTGGTTAAGATGATTTCCTGTTTAGCACTGATAAACAGTTTTCCTTCGCTGCTGGAGATACGGATATCTTTCAGTGCATCCAGCGTCATCTCATCACTCTGTGCCTGAATTTCCACTTTTCCCCGGCTGGCAAAGAGTTTTATCCCCAGCTTGTTTGCAAACAGACTGATAGCTTCCCCGGCTGCCACGGTGAATTTTTTTACTACGCTAAAATCGGTGTTTTTACCGCTGGTGCTAATGATATTTTCCCCCGCCGCGAGCTGTAGGCTGGCCGGGGTGGCCTGAGCAATACCCGCCGGAGCGCTCAACAATAGTGCCGATTTTTTCAGCTCCGTCAGGCTCTCTGCCAGCAGGGATTTTTGTGACTCTATATCAGCCAGTTCAGCCTTAGCCGTTTCCACCGCGCTGCTTAGCGCCTGCGCCTGCGACAGCGCCTGCTGTAACTGGCCAAGTGCGGCCTGCATCTCCAGCTGTTCGCCCTGCGCCTTCGCCTGGGCGTCCGCCGTGATAAACAGTCCCTTTCCCGCGCGTATCGCGCCCCAGCCGTCGCTGCGCAGCTCGAACCCCTCTCCCCGCTTCTGCTTTTCGCCGTCCACCAGATGGCCGAGGTTCAGCTGGCTCTTGCCGCCGTACTCCGTGCTGAGCTTGACGTGCTCCTGCCCCCGCGTGTCGTCCATCCGCAGCTTGTTGTTCGCCGGCGTGCGCAGCACGTTGCGCCTGAAGTTGCGGATGGTGACGTGATCCCCGTGCGCCGAGTCGTGCAGCGCGCCCGCAATGTACGGCCGGTCCGGGTGGCCGTGCTCAAAGGCTATCGCCACCTCCGTGCCCGCCAGCAGCGGCAGGTGCAGCCCGTAGGTGTCGCCCGCGTAGGCTCGCGCCTGGCGTACCCACAGGCTCTCGAAGCCGGTTTCCCACGCCGCCCGGTCAAACATCATGCTGACGCGGTAGCGTCCGTCGCGGTCGATGTGGCCGTAGGTATCGTTCACCGTGGTGCTGGTGACCCGCGCCGGAAGCGTGCCGGCCATCACCGGCGGCGGAAGCGGGATCGGCCGGAAGCCGTAGCGGTCGTTCAGCGGGATGCCGTCAAGCTCGGTTTCAAAACTGCGGTCGCGCCGCGCGGTGCTGACCACGGCGGTAACCAGCATCCCGCTGCGAAACGCCCCGGCGACCTCCTCGCCGCCGGTCACGCTCAGCTCGCTGCCGGGCGCCAGCGTCGGGCAGGAGGTCACCGCCGACAGCCGCGTCTGCCCGTTCAGGCAGCGCTCGTGGCGCAGGCGGGCGTAGAAGGTTCCGCTTTCCGGCGCCGCTTCTGGCCCCTCGCCCGGCGTCAGGTAGTTACCTCCCCAGCTGTAAGCTTCGCCGCAGGTGGTGTCGTCGCCGCCGGTGACGTCGGCATGGACGTTCATGTCCTGCATGGCGTTGCGGTAGTTGTAGTCGCGACCGCTGACGCTTTTCTCCACCACCACCGAGCGGCTGGCAAGGTTCCATACCGAGTCGCTGCCCGCGTCGTGCATCCCGGACGGCGGCACGGCCGGCAGCGTCAGCCCCTTCACGTGGCCCTGGCGGCCGTCGTAGAACTCCACCACGTCAATATGCAGGCGCGCGTCCGGGGTAAAGCGGAACCAGATGCCGACCTCGCCCAGCAGGCGGGTGATAAACGCCAGGTCGTCCTCGCCGTACTGCATCACCTGCTCGCGGCGCGGGTAGTCGTGCGCCAGCGTAAAAACGAAGTCCTGGCCGCGCATCCCGTGCCGCTCGCGCAGGATTTTCTCCACAATCTGCGGCACCGACATGTCCTGATAGATGGCGTTGTGGCGGCTGCGCGACAGCAGGGCGAGGCGCGGCCGCAGCGTCACGGCGTAGAGGGTCTGGTCGGCGGAGGTGCCGAGGCGCTCAAAGCCCGTCACCACGCCCTGCACCACGCGCACCGGCCGTTGTACGCGGCTCCCCATCCCCTGGCTGACCGGCGCCCGCAGGGTCAGCGAGGCCGGCTTCATCAGCATCGCCTCGCGGGTGAGGCCGGGGTCGGCGCTGGTGAACTCAACGCGCCAGCTGAACGGTTCGCTCAGGCGCTCCTCGCCCCGGAAGGCCAGCACGTCTGGCTGCGCCTGGCAGTCGCGCACCGCCAGCAGGTGGTGGCTGTGGCTGAAAAAAGAAACCGGATTTATGCTCATATGATGTCCTTATCAGGCCGCTGCCGCGTGCGGCAGCGTGGCTATTTCCCTGTGGATAAAGCGGGAGAAGTCCAGTCAGGGCTTAATCTTGCGCAGGCTGATCCTGTAACTCATTCGGCGCGGACTGAACGTTGCATAAGCTGTCGCGCGTGTTCTTCTGCACCGCAACGGCACCAAACAGCGCCATAAAGAACGTCACCCCGTAAAAGCCCTTTTCGTTGGGCATCAACGTGGCGTTCCACAAGCCCGTGACCAGTAAAATCACGGCGATCGTAAAGGAGAGCAGGCAGATGAAGTAGTAAAGCTGCGTGGTCGGTATGTCTTCAAAGCGGTCGCGCACGGTCTTCTGCAACGAAACGGCGGAAAACAGCCCGAGGATCAGTACGGCAAAGTAGTAACCTTTTTCATTCAGCTGCATGTCGGCACGCCACAGGCCGAACAGGTAGACCAGCACGCCGCCGAGCATGGCGATCCAGGAGATTGCGATAAAAGCGGGTGAAACCGGGATATTTTGCGTTTTCATTTTTATTACCTTGTCTGTTGGTGGGATAAATGCTGACTGTGAGGGGCACAAAGGTATCCCCCTCGGGTTAAGGGGTTACAGCGCGTCCGCCTGCGGGCCGTCAAACTCCAGCACGATGCCCTCTTCCTCATCCCAGTAAAGCCGGAGATGCTGCGGTTTCTGCTTCGCCGCCATCTGCTGTAGCAGCTGCTGGCTCAGCACCGGCAGGATCTGCTGGTTAAGCAGGCTGTCGATATTGCGCGCGCCGGTATCCGGCAGCAGGCAGGCGGCGGTCAGCGCCGCTGGCAGGCTGTCGCCCAGGGTGGTTTTCAGGCCGTAGTGGCGCGCCAGGCGCAGGCTGACCTGGTTCAGCTTCATGTCCACGATAGTGCGCATCGCGGTTTCATTCAGCGGGCGGTAAATCACCGTCTGAAAGCGCGCCAGCAGCGCGGGCTGAAAGTGGTCGCGCAGCATTGGGCGCAGCAGCGTCTGCAACTCGCCTTCCGTGGCGTCCGGGTTCTCTTCCAGCCGCTGCATGATAGCGTCGCTGCCGAGGTTGGAGGTCATCAGGATCACGGTATTGCGAAAATCGATCTCGCGCCCCTCGCCGTCGCGCATAAAGCCGCGATCGAAGACCTGGTAGAACAGGTTGAGCACGTCGCGATGCGCTTTTTCCACCTCGTCGAGCAGCACCACGCTGTACGGGCGCTTGCGCACCGCCTCGGTGAGGATGCCGCCCTGGCCGTAGCCGACGTAGCCCGGCGGCGAGCCTTTCAGCTGCGAGACGGTATGCGGCTCCTGATATTCCGACAGATTAAGCGTAATCAGCGACTTCTCGCCGCCGTACAGCACGTCGGCCAGCGCCAGCGCGCTCTCGGTTTTGCCGGTGCCGCTCGGCCCGACCAGCAGAAACACGCCCTGCGGACCGTTCTCAGCGGTCAGCCCGGTTTTCGCCGCGCGCAGGCGTTGTGCGATGGCATTGAGCGACGCATCCTGGCCGACCACGCGCCTGCCGATTTCCGCTTCCAGAGTCAGCAGCTCCGCCTGCTCATCCTTCATCAGGGAGGAGAGCGGCACGCCGGTCCAGTCGGCAATCACGCCAGCCACCGTACGGGCGTCAACGTCAAGCGCCAGCAGCGGGTTATCCTGCCGGACGGCCAGCAGCTGCTGCTGAAGCTCGCCCGTTTCGGCCTGGCGGCTGATGTCGGGACGGCACGCCAGCAGCCGTTGCGTTAACGATCTTTCGCGATCGTACTGTGCCTCCAGGATCGCCAGCTCATCCCGACGCGCGGCAATCCCGCTTTCAATTTCGGTCAGCCGTCCGTTACGGATGGTCTCGCCGAGAGCGAGATCCTCCTGGAGCCCCTGCTTTTCCATTTCCAGCACGGTGATCTGCGCGTTAAGAGCGGTGATCGCCTCCGGCACGGTATCCAGGCTCATACGCACGCGCGCGGCGGCAGTGTCCAGCAGATCCACCGCTTTGTCAGGCAGCTGACGTCCCGTCAGATAGCGGCGCGACAGGGTGACCGCCGCTTTTACCGCGTCGTCGGAGATATGGACGCCGTGGTGCTGCGCGTAGCGCGATTTCAGGCCGCGCAGCATCAGGCTGGCGGTCTCGTCGTCCGGCTCGTCAACTAACACCCGCTGAAAGCGGCGCTCCAGCGCGGCGTCCCTCTCAAAGTACTGCTTGTACTCGCTCCAGGTGGTGGCGGCGATAGTGCGCAGCTCGCCTCGCGCCAGCACCGGCTTCAGCAGATTGGCGGCATCGGCTCCGCCCGCCTGGTTGCCCGCGCCGATAATGGTGTGCGCCTCGTCGATAAACAGCAGCACCGGCGTCGCCGACTGCTGTACCGCTTCGATAACGTTTTTCAGACGCTGCTCGAATTCGCCCTTTACGCCCGCGCCAGCCTGCAACAGCCCCAGGTCAAGGGTACGCAGCGAGACGGTTTTCAGGCTGCCCGGCACGTTGCCTTCCGCAATGCGCAGCGCCAGCCCTTCCACCAGCGCGGTTTTGCCGACGCCCGGCTCGCCGACCAGGATCGGGTTGTTCTTGCGGCGGCGCGACAGGATATCGACCATCTGGCGGATTTCGGTATCGCGACCAAATACCGGATCGATCAGCCCGGCCTGCGCTTTGGCGGTGATGTCGAGCGTGAACTTGTCGAGTGCCGCCTGTAAGGCTTCACTCAGCGTACCGCCGGATACGCTGCCGTTCGCCTGCTCCTCCGCCTCGCCCAGCGTCGTGGATAAGACGTTAAGGCTCTCCTGCTGCTGCACTTCCGGGCGCTCGTCGGACTGCGCGTCCAGCAGCGGACGCAGGCGATCCAGCTGGCTGCGGCTCAGGCTCAGCAGCGGCCACAGCCCTTCGCAGCCAACCAGCGACGGCTTATCGGTCAGCGCCGCCAGCAGGTGGTGGCTGCGAATATGGGCGGCATCGTCTTCCAGCGAGGCGATCAGCCACGCCTGCTTAATCAGCGCCAGCAGCGAGTCGGCAAGCCCAGGGCGGGTGCGCACCGAACGCGGTACGTTATCCAGCCAGCTCAGCAGAGCCTGCCAGATACCATCCATGTCCCATTCATAGCGACGCGCCAGCACGGTGATATCGCCTTCGCCCTGCTCCAGCAGCTTCAGCAGCCAGTGCTCAATGCGGATTTCGCTGTGGGCGCGGGTCTGGCACAGCGACGCGGCGGCCTCCAGCGCGCGGGCGCAGAACGGATTTAAACGACGCAGCAGAACGGCCGACTGGTTTTCCATATGTTCTTCTCTCTTCCGTAATTAATCAGGTTCAGACACGCTACCGCCCGTCGCTATTCCCTGCTGTGAGGAACCCGAAGCGCATCAGGTCAGAAGGTGGGATTATTTGCTGAGCCGCCGCTCAGCAGTGGCTCAGCAAATAAAACAGCGGGCGGCGAACCGCCCGCTGGGGCTTATCAGGCAGTAGTCCGTTCGTTCCAGGAGTCGGAATGAATGATGTTGCCGTCTTTATAGGTCCAGGTGATTTTTTCGTAGCGCAGTTCGATACGCTCCAGGTGGTTATGCTTCTCCTTCGAGGCGTCCTTGACGTCGTGCATCAGCGGAGCCACTTTCACCAGCTTGACGTTCTCCAGTTTGGTATTGAAATACTCCACTTCCTGACCCGCATCGTTGATGCGATACCACTTGAACTCGGCGGATTTCAGGGTCTGGCCGGTGGTCACCGCTTTATAGAGGTACGGGCTGGAGGAATCGATTTCCTTGGCGAACATAAACGGCGTATGCACGCGGGTGCCGGTCAGCTTGCCGGTGTTGTTGTCGGTCGGGATGTACAGGTTATGTTCCTGCGCCAACACTTCGATGCTGCCTTCACGATCTTTCACATCCACGGAGCCTTTGATGTCCGCGCCGCCGTCGTCTTTCAGCCACAGATAGACTGGAATTGCCATGTGTTACTTCTCCTTTTTATCCCGTCCTAATTTGTGCCGCCTTCTGGCTGGCCGCCGCCGTTTTCCCCGACCACAGCATGGGAAAATGCGCTCAGCGGACGCCGCGAGACAGCCCGAACTATTCAGGGTTTGCTGTTATGTCATCATCCTGTGATGACGTTTGGGGATGGTCTGCCGCCAGGCAGGCGTTTGCCTGCGGCACCAGACTAATTTCAACCCGGCGATTTAACGCGCGCCCTGCGGGGGTAGCGTTGGTGGCGATGGGGCGACTGGCCCCAAAGCCCTGCACGGCAAAACAGGTCGGCGAAACGTCGCTGGTTTGCAGCATCCAGTCACGCAGCGCTTCTGCCCGCTTCAGCGACAGCTGCTGGTTGGCCTGCGCCTCGCCGGTACTGTCGGTGTGCCCGGCCACCACAATCAGCCAGCCCGGTCGCGCTTTGATATCCACCAGCGCGTTAACCAACAGCTTCAGCGAGCCGGGTTTAAGCACCGCTTTGCCGGTATCGAACAGCGAAAGGCTGTCGAGGCGGACGGTTTCCGGCACTTTCTCCGCGACGGGCGCCGGTGGCGGCGGCGGCGGAACCCAGGCGCGGATAGCTTCCAGCAGCGGCCGTTGCAGTCGTCCGCCCTGATATAACCCCAGCCCGAGGCGCAGCGGCACGCCGTTGCGGGCATAGTTATCCAGCCCGGCGGCATCCTGACGCAGCACCTCGACCGCCGCCGCTTTCGGCGCGTAGTCGTCCATGGCGATACGCTGGTAATCATTGATATCGAACGCGATGCGCTGTACCAGCTGGCGATTGTTCCAGGCGCTGCTGCATAGCGCGACAATCGCCACGATAACGAACAGTCCCAGGCCGTAGCGGCAGGCGCGCTGGGGTGGCGTCAGGCCGCCGCCCTCCGGCAACAGCGGCAGAACGCATTCCGGCAGCGGTGAAGATAACGAGGAAGATCCTGCCGGAAGCCACCCGTTGACGCGGTTCAGCGCGCTATGCTGCTGCATCCAGCGGATCCAGAGGGAAGAAGGTGACGCGCCGCCGTCAATCGCCGCGCTCAGCCCCCGGACGACGCAGACTGGCCGCGCGCCGTCGGCGAATACCGCCTCAACGTGTCGCTGAAGCCATGTCGTCAGGCTGTTGAACAGCACCTGCTGCTGCCAGGCCGCGTATCCGCCCGCCGCCAGCCAGCTGCTCAGCGTGCAAGGAGCCATGCTGTCGCGCCAGACGCGTACCGATTCGTCGGGCATCGCCGCCTGCCAGAGAGGCTCGTCGATCATCGCGCTACCTACCTGACCGCACAGCACCAGCGGCACGGAATAGCCGGTTTCGCGCCGTAGCTGCTCGAGCTGCCAGCGCAGCGTCAGCAGCTGGCTGGTCAGGGCTTCATAGTCCTGATGCTGTTGAGGAGAAATACCGATCGTCACCGAAAGCTGGCGGCCCCACTCCGGCCGCAGGGACAATAGCTGACGGCCTACCGCGTCCAGCGCCTGATGCCTGGCCACCCGCACCCAGCAGCCGTGCGCTACGGTCAACACCGAGGCGTCATCCGGCCACGCCTGCGCGCTGTCGCCACAGACCAGCACCACCGGCTGCCGGTAAGCGGTATCAGGAAGATCGTCGGCACATAATGCGTCTTCCTGCGCCGGACGAGGCCGGCCGGCCAGCACCACGATAATCAGCGCCCACCAGCACAACATCAGCACCACGGCAACAGACCGCGAAACCGGCAGAAAAAGCAGACACAGCCCGGCAGCAAGCAGCGCGGCCCAGAACGCCAGCGTGCGTTGCAGTCCGGGACTCACGGCACGACTCCCGGCAGCAGCGACGCCACCAGGCTGCTCAGCCAGCGATCCAGCCCCCACCAGACGGCGGCCAGTAGCAGGATCGAGAAGCCAATACGCAGCGGCCAGCTGGCCAGCCAGCCGCCGAGCCCCCGACCGGGTTTACTTTCTGCCAGTACGCTCTGCGTCCGCGGCCCGCTGAATGGTGCAACCTGATCGTTCAGCGCCTGCACCAGCTTTTCCCGTTCCGGGTCGTTCAGCGAACGATAGCCGCCAAGGAAACCCAGCAGCATCACGCGCTGGAAGCAGGTCAGAACGGCAGGATTTGGCGCAGGCTCGTGCAGAACTTCTCTCATGCGGTTACAGAGCCTGTCGCCAGCGTCCAGCGTGCCGAGGAAATGCCCCTGAAGCGGCATGTGATACCACTGCACGCAGGCGTCATCCTGCACGCCGCGCCCCTTAACGACCTCGTCAATCAGGGCGCATTGCGCATACAAAATATGCTCGCGGCTTTGTTCGTCGTAGCCGGCTTCACTAAGCGCCAGCTGCACCTGTTCCGCTTCTGCCACGCAGCGCTCCCACAGTACGCGCCCTTCCCCCTCCTCAAATACCGGGCCATGGCGCAGACTGATGACCTGCAGCCAGGTGTTTTGCAGCAGCGCGTCGATATCACACTCTTCTTTCTGGCTCATGTTCTCAGCACCGCAAACAGTTCAAGTTCAGGTTCGCCCAACATGCCCGGCACGTAGAACATGCAGTTCCCGCTTGCCAGCATCTCTGCGGCGGCCGGATGCGACAGATCGAGCGCGAAATATTGGTTTTCCAGGCGCAGCGGAATGGCCGCAGGCACGTGATGCAGCGGCTTCAGCGGAATGCCCTGCTGCGAGGCGTTTACCAGCCCGGTAACGTAATCCGGGCTGCCGACTTTGCACTGGCGCGGGAACTGCTCCTGCAGCTGTGCCGCAGGCAAAGGCGAACGGACGGAAAGATAGAAATCCGCCTCCTCGCGCAGTCGGGGATCGTGCAGGCGCGCCAGCCACTGACGCAGCCGCTTATCCTGCTCCAGAGCGACAGGCACCACCCGCGACGGCAGGCTGGCCTCCAGCAAATCGCCCAACAGCGCGAACAGCGGCGGGTAAACGTCGTTCAGCCGGGCATGCTGATAAGCCGGGATGGCGCTGACCTGATGCGCCAGCGAAAAGGTCAGCAGGCTGCCTGCCAGACGCGCCAGCTCAGGATAAAGCCGCTCCGGCGCGCTTTGCGGAAAGCGCAGAAACTGGCTCAGCACCGGTTCGGCGCTGTTCAGCGCGTTGAGCAGCCAGAACAGCGAGACATCGGCAACGGCAAAATCCGCCATGCGCTCGTTGCTTTCGCGGCGCATGGCCATCAGCCGGTTAAGGCGGGTGCGCAGCTGGGTCATCAGCAGGTCAAGCTGCGACAGCAGCCACGGGCTGCTCTGCACCGTAAGTATCGCGGGCAGAAAAGTCTCGTCCTGCGTCCAGCCGCTCTGGCTGTCCTGCTTCAGACGCGCTACCGGACAGACCAGATAATCACTGTTGTCCTGATGGGCAAAACGCAGCGTCAGCTCGGGCTTGATCACCGCAATCTGGCGCGTATCGTCGCTAAACTGGTTACGAATGTCGCGCCAGCGCTGACGATAGCGCACCGGACGTTCGGCAACCTCATCGGGACGCAGGCAGTTGCCGCCGTTCGCCCTGAGCAAGGGCAGCGCAAGCACGACCACGACCTCCTGACCTTCCGGCACGATCGCCGGCGGCAGATCGTCGCCGTTGTCGGTATCGATAAGCGTGCCGTCCTGGAAGCGCACGTGAAGATGACGCGCCTGTAGCCGCCCCAGCTTCAGGATCTCGGGTTCAAATTCGGCGCGGATTACGCCCCAGGGATGATTCAGTCCCCTCTGTGCGATACATTCCGCTGACCAGGCCGCATACGCGGCCTGCTGCTGGAAATGCTGTGGCGAGACCATGACGCCCCGATCCCACAGCGGCTGTTGCGTTTTCATCCCGTCTCCGCCTTACGCTTTCGCTTTTGGCATCTGGGAAACCAGAGACAGGTTGACGTCCATGCCTTCCACCTGGAAATGTGGCACCGCGAACAGCCTGACGCGGAAGAAACCCGGATTGTCTTCGATATCTTCAACCATCACTTTGGCATCGCGCAGCGGATGGGAAGCCTGCAACTCGTCGCCCGGATCGGTCATTTCCGTCACCAGGCCGCGAACCCAGGTATTCAGCTCCAGCTCCAGCAGGCGACGATCTTTAGTGGTGCCGATGTTTTCGCGCTGGATCAGCTTCAGGTAGTGCGCAATGCGCGACAGCAGGAAGATATACGGCAGGCGCGCGTTGATTCGGCTGTTGGCCGTGGCGTCGGCGGTGTCGTACAGCGTCGGTTTTTGCGTTGAGTTGGCGGAGAAGAAGCATGAATAGTCGCGGTTTTTATAGTACGACAGCGGGATAAAACCAAGGTTGGCAAACTCAAACTCGCGGGTTTCCGGGATCATCACCTCAGAAGGGATTTTCACCTGATTGCCGGTGCCGAGATCGTACAGGTGGATCGGCAGATCGGTCACCGCGCCACCCGCCTGCGGCCCGCGGATTTGCACGCACCAGCCGTTGTTGATAAAGCTTTTTACCATGTTGGCGGCAAAAGCGAATGAGGCGTTGGTCCACAGATATTTGTGGTGATCCGGGCCTTTCACTTCTTCGACATAATTAAAGCTGCGTACCGGCACGGTATCCGGGCCGTACGGCAGACGCCCGAGCACGCGCGGCATGGTCAGGCCGATGTAGCGCGAGTCATCGCTTTCGCGGAACGACTTCCACTTGATGTATTCCGCGCGGTCGAAGTAGTTACCGATATCTTTAATCGCCGCCACCTCTTCCATGCTGTCCTTCAGGAAAAACTGCGGGCCGACCGAACCGATAAACGGCATATGCGCGGAAGCGGCTACTTTAGATATGTTGCGCAGCAGCGTCACGTCCTGTGCCGAGGCGTCAAACTCCCAGGAGGAGATCAGCGCGCCAATCGGTTCGCCGCCCGGCGTGTCGTATTCGGCAATATAGGTGTGCGCGTACAGGCCGCTCTGGATAATTTCCGGCGCGTCCTCGAAATCCTGACGCAGATCCTCTTTCGACAGATCGAGCACTTCTATCTTCACGTTCTGACGGAAGTCGGTTTTATCCACCAGCGACTTCAGGCCGCGCCACAGGGATTCGACTTTCTGGAACTCGTCATGGTGCATCACCGCATCAAGCTGGCGGCTGATCTGCTCATCCAGCTGCGCGATATGGTGATCCAGCAGGGTTTTATCCAGTTTATCCACCTGCGAACCGGACTGGTTCAGACATTCAACCAGCACCTTCATGGCGGCGGTTACGCGTTCGTCGACGCTGGCATCGGACATCGCCTGGTTGTCCTGCCAGACGTTCAGGTCGCTGAGATGCGTTACCGGACTCAGATTGATTTTTTCAAACAGTGACGCGTAAACACCGCCCGTAGCAGGGCGATCGAGCACGGTAGCGGTACCGGCAGAGGAGGTTTCATTTTGTACAGACATCAGCATTCTCTTGTATTAGTCCATTAATATTTCCGTCACGCTTCCTGCTGCAAATGCGTCAGCTGCTCGCCTGGCGGCTTAACTAAGCCTGCCGGGAGCTGCCCGTCTGCCGCCGTGCTGCAACCTGAAGTGTTCGGGACCAGGCGTCAGCAATCAGGCTTTTTCCGTTGCCAGGGCGGACAGTTCGGTGCGCAGTTCGTCACTCAGGGCAGGGTTTTTCAGGATGGTTTCCAGCTCCTTGCGGAAGGTGACGTTATCCAGCAGGTTGGCCTTCAGGTCGCGCAGAAGATTGCGCATCGCCAGCATCGCCTTAAGCTGTGGGATTTGACGCGCCACCTGCTCCGGCTTGAAGTCCTTCATCTCGCGGAAAGTCAGCCGGACGTTTTCCTCACTGCCGTCGTTGGCCAGCGTGTTTTCCACGGAAATATTGAGAGCCGGGGAGAACGCCGCCAGAACGCTGTCGAAGTTGTTTTTATTCACGTTGACTTTTTCACGCTCGGACAGCGCGCGCTGCTCCTGACCGTGGCTGAAGTCGCCGGTGACCAGCAGCTTCAAAGGCAGCTCCATTTTCTTTTGGGCGTTGCCGGTATGCAGATCCAACGTGATGTTAACGCGGGCTTTGGGGATTTCGTTCTGATAAGAGTTGCTCATATTTATTCCTGTAAAAAATAAGCATGGAAAGCAGGCAGAGCGCACACTTTCCTTGTGTACGGGCGTGACTATAGCAGCCTGCCCGCCACAGGCAATATGCTGATTTATAATTTGTGATCTGATTTATAAGGGATTTTATTAAAATTTGCGTTAAGTGACTGAATAGGGTAACTAAAAAAGAATCGGATTCATCTTAAAAATTATTCTTTTTTTGATCTCGATCTAATTCAGAGTAAAACCTTTTAATTAGTTAATTAATTAATATTATTTCCAATAATTACCATAACGGCAGTTATTAATCATGATGAATTTCATCAAAGTGCTCTACGTTAAGAACGCCCGGTTAGCGCGTGCTACCGCGTCAGAAGCTCATCGGGCAGTGCAGCCGTACAGAGGACAGTCAGGAACTGTTTTGAAGAAGAGCGCGTTCTTGTGAATAAGGAAGCGCGCATGCTCAGGCAGTCAGGCAGTCAGGCAGTCAGGCAGTCAGGCAGTCAGGCAGTCAGGCAGTCAGGCAGTCAGGCAGTCAGGCAGAATGACAGAATGACAGAATGACAGAATGACAGAATGACAGAATGACAGAATGGCAGAATGACAGAATGGCAGAATGGCAGAATGGCAGAATGGCAGAATGGCAGAATGAAGCATAAAGAGCCGGCGCAAAAACGCCGGGCATGTTGTGCTGATGGCTGTTTAGCCTTCTTTCGCCGCGCGAGCGCGCAGCACTTCGCCTACAACTGGCGCGGCGGAAAACGCATTTGGCCAGCCGGCGTAGAAGGCTGCCTGGGTTACAATCTCACCCGCCTCCTCAGCCGTTAAGCCATTGTCCATCGCGCGGTTAAGGTGATAACCAATCTGCGCGCTCTGCCCCGAGGCAATCAGCGCGCTGACGGTGACCAGGCTGCGATCCCTTGGCGCCAGCGCGGGTCGCTGCCACAGATCGAGAAAAAGAGGCTCGGCCGTAAACTTAACCAGACCGGGAGAAACAGGCCCCACGTTTTTTTCCACCGTTTCCGCCCGCTGTTTTTCCACCTCCTGATTAAGCGGCAACAGCGCTGGAGAGGCTTCGGCTAGCTGTTCGGCGCTGACGCCGCGCTCGTGAAACACACTTTTAGTCGCGGCAATCGCGGCCATGGCATTTGGCCAGCCGGAATAGAAAGCGAGATGCGTGATAATTTCTGATACTTCCGCTGGCGTAACGCCGCTATCCAGCGCCACGCCGACGTAATGGCCAAGCTCGGCAGGCTGATTTCTGGCGATCAGAATAGCCACCGTCACGATGCTACGATCGCGCAGCGACAGCGCGTCGCGTTTCCACAGATCGTCCGTTATAGCCTCACGCCCAAAGCGGGCCAGCGCGGGAGAAACCGACTCGATATCCGCGACCGACAGGGCGGATGGAGTAACCTTCAACATAAATTCACCTCTTTTCTCTTCAGCAAAAGCGACATCGGCAAGGACCAGCGATATCGCGGCGGCGGCAAGCACTTTTTTCATCGTTTAGCCTCAAGGATCCATTAAACGCAAGACAGCATTCTTAACGTGTTTTATCCGGCCTTATACCGCCCTTGTTTGTGAGCAGGACGGGCGTGACAGGGACAGATTCTTTCCTGGCGGACATTTGTGCCGTTTGCGCTATATACGCTCTGAAGTGCGGCGTTGCCCGGTGTTGCTGATACGCAGCGGCGCTGGCGTAGATTTCGTAGAAGTACCAGCGGCGGGTATTTTGCGCATCCGTCGCGGCATACATTGCCAGGACGCCCTCTTCAACTTTTAAAGATTCCGCCATTTCCGGCAGCACGATATTTTTAAACGCCTGCTGATGCTCGGGTTTCACATCGACAATCACCAGGTTATCGATCGTTTTTTCATCCTGAACAATGCGCTTATCGCCCAGGAACTGCGGAACAAGTTCTGTTTTTCTCTCCTTAGCGACCACCTCAGGCGCCTGCTGAATAAAAGCCTGATACGCTCTGGACGCTAAATGCTTTTTGTACGCTTCATCATCTGCATATACTTCTACTCTGTAGGTCAGATAAGGGTTGTCCTGATGCCTGAAAGCGTACAGCGCTAAGGTTCCCGGCTCGTTTTCTATAGCGGAACGGCTGATCGTTTTGATCATGTCACGGTAGCGATCGCTTTTTCCCGCTTTAACTTCCAGCTCGACAAGACTCATAGCCGGTTTATTCGCCGCTGTTGCGTCAGTGGCAAACGCCGGGCTGTCGATCGGCAGATACAGCGTTACCGCCAGGATTTGTGCCGCGAGGAGCCTTTTCATCATGATTTACCGTCTCCTTTCTTTGCTATCGGGGCAGGACAATGCTTAACGCGCTCATACCTTCTTTCGATCCTCTGTCTGAGGCGTTTTTTGCGCCATCATCCCCACCAGAGCGTGCGGCTGATAGCACGCCTCCAGAAAGTGAATATCTTCCTGACTGAGCTGCAACTTCACGGCTTTTACCGCGCCGTCGAGATGCTGCTTTTTGGTGGCGCCGACGACCGGCGCGGTGACTTTAGTTAACAGCCAGGCGAGTGAAATTTCGGTCATGGAAACCTGATACCGACGGGCAAGCTCCGCTACGCGTTCAATAATAATGCGGTCCTGCGCCGCCGTTTTATCGTATTTTCCTTTCGCATACGCATCTTCAGCGGCACGCCGCGTTGGCGGATTATCCAGCCGGGCAAGACGACCGCTGGCCAGCGCGCTGTAAGGGGTCATCGCAATATTATCTTCAGCGCATAAGCCGACTAATTCGCGCTCGTCCTCGCGCATAATCAGGTTGTAATGGCTCTGTACGGAAACAAAACCGGTCAGACCTTCCCGCTCGGCCAGCGCATTCGCTTTAGCCAGCTGCCACGCGAAGCAGTTAGAAATGCCGATAGCACGGATTTTGCCCGCCTGAACGGCCTGATGCAGCGTCTCAAGCACCTCAAGTATTGGCGTATGGTGATCCCAGGCGTGACAGATATAGAGATCGATATGTTCCATGCCCAGGTTTTGCAGGCTTTGGTTAAGCGATCGAGCAATAGCCTGTTTGCCGGTAACGCCGCTGGCTATTTGTTGTGGCGTGCGCGGCAGAAATTTGGTGGCGACCACCACCTCATCGCGCCTCGCCATATCCCGCAGCGCCCGGCCGAGATAGCGCTCGCTTGAACCGTTTTGATAGGCTATCGCCGTATCGAAAAAAGTCACGCCCTGCTCCAGGCCGTAACGGATGATCTCACGGCTTTCCGCTTCAGCCAGCGTCCAGCTGTGCTGGCCCGTCGCCGCATCGCCAAATCCCATGCAGCCCAGACAGAGACGGGAAACCGTTAAGTCGCTTTTCCCCAGTTGCGTATAGTCCATTACCTTTTCTCCTTTATTAACAGGATCTAAAGCGCCGGTTTCGACGCTAACGCTTTTAACTGCGCAATGAGCCGTGCGGCGTGATCCTTGGCCAACATTTTCTGCTGTGCGATGTTTTCATCCCGCTCCGCGTAACTTATGCCACAGGTGTACACGGGTGTTTGCATCTCCAGATTGCACAGCCTGGCCGTCGTTTCAAACTGAATAAGATAATCATCAAGGCTATGCCCGAATGCACCTTCAGCAGAATAAAGCGCCTGTGCTGCACCAGTGGTAAAGGAAAGGATAAGTTTTTTGCCGCCGAGTTTTGCCGTTGAACCCTGTGCGAACCCGTGAACAAAAACCTCGTCCAGCCAGACTTTCATGATCCCCGGCAGCGAATACCAGGAAAACGGAAACTGCCAGACGATCGCCTCGGCTTTTAACAACGCCTCCTGCTCGGCCCGCACGTCAATTTGATGGCCCGGATAACAGGCATCCAGACGACGGATTTCCGCATCTGGCAGCGCCTTAGCCACCTCGTTCAGAATGGTTGCGTTACCGATTGACTTCGTCAGATCCGGGTGTCCGGAAATAATAACTATATTCATTTTTAGCCGTTAATCTCCTTTCTCATTTTCCCTGATTTACCCGGCGGGAGGTTGCCGAAGGAAAGTATAGGCTCGCGATCCTGATAGAATTAGGACAGTATCGGCTTATGGATAATTAGCCTGTGGCTAATAATCAGCGGCGTGGCTGCATCAGGACGACGTAATGAATAACGTGATATACAACCAGATCCGCATTTTTCAGAGCATCGCTCGTGAAGGCTCTATTTCGGCCGCCGCCAGGAAACTGGAAATCACGCCGCCCTCGGTCAGCAAGGCGCTTAAGCTGCTTGAGCAGCATATCGGCCATCCTCTTTTCGTGCGCACCACCCGGCGTATTGAGTTAACGGATGCCGGACGGCAGCTGTTAGAGCAAACCTTATCCGCGGTGGAATCGCTGGAAAACTCGCTGGAAAATATCCGGGGTCAGCAGCAGGCGCCTTCCGGGCTAGTCAGGATCACGCTTTCCCGCTTCGCTTATCTGCTGATCCTCAAACCGGTGATGGCGGCATTTTGCCAGCGTTATCCGGGCATCCGGCTGGAAGTGTCCGTGTACGACGGCACCGTGCATCTTGTTGATGAGCGGGTCGATGTGGGGATCCGTTTTGGCGATATCCTTGAGGGCGGCGTGGTGGCGCGCCAGTTGATGAAGCCCTTTCGTGAAGGGCTGTACGCTTCGGCAGCCTACCTGAAGGCGTTCGGTACGCCGACAAAGCCAGCCGATCTGCCGCAGCACCAGCTTATCGGCTACCGATTTATTACCGCTCACCGCCTCCTGCCGCTGATGCTGGAGCACAACGGCGAACAGCTGACCGTGGATATGCCGGGCCAGCTTATCAGCAACGACATCGACGTGATGGCTGACGGCATCCGCAGCGGGCTGGGTATCGGCAGGCTGTTCGAGCCGGTTTTGCAGCTGCAGCCGGATAAAGAGAGGTTTCTGCCGGTGATGGAAGCTTTCTGGAAGACCTATCCGCCGGTTTATCTCTATTACGCAAAAAGCGCGGGTAAAACGAAAAGAGTAAAGGCGCTGATTGATTTTCTGCTGGAGAACCGGCCTGGGTATAGCTGACAAAAACACCGGTCTTTAGCTGGGTAAAGTAACCGTAAAACCCGCGCTACGGCGCGGCAAGCACATGCTCGCTGGCGGAAGACGCCCGCGTGCATGGCTTATCCCTGCGCCGCGCACGCCTTTTATCTCTATTCAGCCTGTCGGCACGCGCCCCGCTCTTCGCCATGCTGCGCCAGATGGCGTAAGGCCTGCCGGAAACCGGCATCAAAGGTCTGACCGTGCGAAAGTTCAGGCCACGACCAGTAGGCGGCAGATAAACCGGCCTGGCGCAGCGATGCCAGCGTGGCGCGAACCCTGTCCTGCACTTCCGCCGCCGGCGCATGCGGATTGTTTCCCGGCTGGCCGTCGCCTTCACTGACATAGAGCGACTTCGCGCAGAAGCGCGACGCTTCGACCTTCGCCAACTTAGCCAGCACGCCGTCGTACTGCCGGTTCAGCGTTGGGCTGGTCGGATAGTAAAAATGAAAGAACGACGAGGAGAGCCAGGCGTTCAGCGTAAAGACCCCGCCTAAGGAATGGCCCCAGAGGCCACGCCCGGCGGAGTTTATCTTTAACCCTCTTTCGGCCTGCGGCGCAATTTTTTCCTCAAGCAGACGGCGAAAAATAGCGTCGCCGCCGCCCTTTCTTCCTCCGGGCCGGGCGCTTTTTTCGCCGTCCGGCGGCGTGTAATCATAGGTTCTGGCGGCCAGGTCAAAAGGCAGCGTCGTCTGATAGCCAACGGCGACAATCACCGGCGGGTTTTGCGCCGACAGCGTTTGCAGCAGCCCTTCCGACAGCCTGTCCATTACGGCGTTGCCGTCGAGCAGATACATCACGGGAAAGCCGGCAGGCGGCGCTTTCTTATTGGGAATGCCCGTCCATATTTTGTAATGTCGCTGTCCATCGGCGGAATCAAGCGTGCTGACGCGAAAGTGATAAAAAGCCGATCCCTTATCCGCAATATTCGGGCCAGACGGCCGCATATCGGGCTGACACCAGGCGCCTGTCGTATAAAAACAGGTAAAAAAAAGCGCGCCCAGCCGGCAAGCCGCGCGCGCATTTCGGGTGAAAAATAACTTAATATTCATCTACATGCTCTCAATAAAAACCCGGACAGGCAGGCGATGAGGAAAAGTCGCGTCTGTCGGTTTCTCCTCAAAAATGCAGGCCCGGCTGCGTGATAGCCGACAAGCGGAAAACGCCACTATAATGAGAATGATTATTAATTACAAATAGGGGCCGTCCCAGCAAGCTATTTCTGGTGTCGGATCCCCGCGCGAAACGCGCATTAATTAACGGCGGGTTTAATACCCACACTTTTTGCAGCAAACGTAATACGAAAAATACCAGGCGTAATGGGGTTTAATTTTACCAAACCGGAAAAAATTAAATTTTTATATGAGAAGCCCTGGGACGATAAGGATTTGTGAAAAATGCGGCGGTCGACAATCTGCGTTCAGCGACCATACCCTGGTTATTTTTTTGGCATGGTTCATGCTTCGCAACAGAAGGGGCGCGAAAGACAGAGGTTATTGTGTAGCTGGATCTACGCCTTTAAGCGTAACAACTCTGGCGAACCTGATGGGTAAGCATCAGGTTCGCACGGTGAACTGGATTCCCTGGCGTTGGCAAGAATACTGGAGATATTTTTATTATGTGCTGCTTTGTACAGATAACTTAATCTTACACCCTTAATGAAGTCAACAAAAAAAGAGACAAAACTTCCACTAAAATGAATACCAAACCAGCCATAAAAGTATAAATGATTGATTTTATTTAAATTAACACTTAATGCAACAGCAAAAAAGCAGACAAAACCAGGTCTGACCTGTCTACTCCCTGCTTCACATTTATTGAATAACATTAAATTTGCTTATAAAATGCGACATATGACAGCAACCGGACGCTTATCATGAAAACATCGGCATTGCAGAGAAAAAACAATATAATCAACAATATAGATTATATTATTAAAAGCCGGGGCGAGACAAAAGTCTCTTTCGCCAACCGTACCGGCGTCACCCGCGCGACGCTGTATAAAATCCTGGATGGCAAAGTCAATAACGTACAGCGCTCGACCATTACGCGAATCGCGGATTTCTTTGGCGTGTCGTGCGAGATTATTGAAAATCACGATCTGCAATCTATCGAACTGATCGAAAATACGCTGTCGCCCGACGGCGATAAAAACCCGGCTGCCGTGCCGGTTATTCCTCAATCGGCATTTTTACGCTGCGCGGACAAAAGAGTGGGCCAGCTGGTGGCGCACTATCCCGTTACCTGGTTTTTTGGCGAGGTCGCTAACACGGTCGCGCTACAGGTTGAAAGAAATCTGGGCAACCTGTTTTTTCCTGGCGATGTGCTTATTATCAAACGCCATACGCCGCCACAGGAGAAACAGCTGGCGCTGTTTTCCTCCCCGACTCAGGCGCTATTTGTCAGTGATATCTACTCCGGCGCTGAGGAAGCTTCCCTGCTGGGCGCCATTATCGAAGAAAGAATCCAATAACCCTAAGGACTGTTCTGCATGGAACAAAACAAGAAATACAAGCTGTTGGGCTTTACCCGCTCGGATGTGATTACGGCCAACGTCATGGTGCTGGCGACCGGCAAGCATATCAGCATCGGCCTGCCCGAGCTGGAAAGCAGCGAAATCACGGATGATTTTAACCGGCATGAACTGAAATCGCTTTATCGTCGCCTTTATGGCGATAACAGCACCGTGACCTCTTACGATATTGGCGACAGGCATGAACGCTCCTGGTACGCCTATCTGATCATCAGCATTGCGCTGACGGTTATTTATACGCTCAGCACCGTGAGCGGCGTGAAACCCGTGCTGATCCCCGTGGTGAATTTCGTGGTGCCGCCCGCCATTTTTTTCTATCCGCTCTCGTTTATCCTGGTGGATATTATCAACGAGTTTTACGGCCTGAGAATGGCAAGAAGAACGATATTTATTTCATTTATTTCTAATACGCTGTTTGTGGCGGGCCTGTGGCTGACCAGCCTTTTACCCGGTCTGAAAGAGTGGGAGCTGAATATCTCCTACGCCACCTTTGTTAACAGCATTGTCTCCGTACTGTTCGCCTCTTCGGCCGCGTATCTGGTGTCGGAAAATATTAACTCGCTGATCCTGTGCAAAATAAAAGAGCTGACCAATTCGCGCTTTCTTTTTGTGCGCGTGCTGACCAGCAACGTTATCGCTTCGGCTCTTGATAGCGTGATTTTCTGTACGCTGGCTTTTCACAACGTGCTCAGCATGGCGACGATTAAAACCATGATTATTTCGCAGTTCATTATCAAGCTGGGCTACGCGCTGCTGGGCGTTGGCCCTATTTACGCTACCCGTGAACTGTTCAGACGCTATATCAATAAAGAAAAACAGGTTAACCGTGCAGAGGAAGTAGTATGAAAACAGAGGAAATTACGCTGCTGGGCAAAAGCACCGGCTATGTTCAGCATTATGCGCCGGAGCTGCTGGAGGCGCTGCCGCGGTCGCGCGGTCGCCAGGAAATCGGCCTGACGTCGGCGGAGCTGCCCTTTTCCGGCTTCGACCTGTGGACGGGCTTCGAGCTTTCCTGGCTTAACGCTAAGGGCAAACCCGTGGTGGCTATCGCCGAATTCTGGATCCCGGCCACCAGCCAGCATCTGATCGAATCAAAATCTTTTAAGCTTTACCTGAACAGCTTTAATCAGACGCGCTTCGCCGCGCCGGAAGAGGTCGCCACCACGCTGGAAAACGATCTGTCGCGGGCGGCCGACGGCAGCGTGAAGGTCAAGCTCTATCCCGATTTAAACGGCTACGCCGCTTTTACCGCAGCGCTGCCCGGCGAATGCATTGACCATCTTGATATCGCCGTGGAGGACTACGATTTTTCTCCGCAGCATCTGCAGGATGCCGCCTCCGGCGATTTTGTGGCCGAAACGCTCTCCTCAAACCTGCTTAAGTCTAACTGTCTGGTGACCAATCAGCCCGACTGGGGCAGCGTGGTCATCCATTATGAAGGCAAGCGGATCGAGCGGGAAAAACTGCTGCGCTATCTGATTTCGTTCAGGATGCACAACGAGTTCCACGAGCAGTGCATTGAGCGCATCTTTAACGATATCAAACACTATTGCCGCCCGGAAAAGCTAAGCGTGTTCGGCCGCTACACCCGCCGGGGCGGGCTGGATATCAATCCGTTCAGAAGCGATTTTGAAGCGCAGCCGACCACGGGCCGCCTCGTCCGTCAGTAATGCCCGCCAGGCGCCCGTTCCTGTTTATTACGCTGCAAAATGGCTGTCTCTCTACACGCCCAGCCTGTCGCGGATGCTGTAATAAGCCGCGCCCATCGCCGTAAGCGGAATACGCATATTGCGGCCGCCGGGGAACGGATAGTGCGGCAAGCGGGCAAAGGCGTCGAAACGTTCGGCGTCGCCGCGCAGCACTTCCGAAATCAGCCGACCGGCCAGATGGGTACAGGTAACGCCGTGCCCGCTATCACCCTGCATATAGTAGATGTTGTTTTCCAGGCGGCCGAACTGCGGCATCCTTGAGAGCGTAAGCAGGAAGTTGCCTGTCCAGCGGTAGTCGATTTTTACCCCTTTCAGCTGCGGAAAGGTTTTCAGCAGCTTCGGCACGATCAGCCGATCGATATCCTCAGGATCCCGCGCGCCATAGACCACGCCGCCGCCGTACAGCAGGCGATGGTCGGCCGTCAGCCGGAAATAGTCCAGCAGGTAGTTGCAGTCCTCCACGCAGTAGTTGGAGGCGAGCAGCGACGCGGCCAGCTCTGCGCCAAGCGGCTCCGTGGTCAACACCTGCGTGCCGCACGGCATACTGCGTTTCGACAGCGACGGCTCCAGTTTGCTGCCGAGATAGGCGTTGCCCGCGACGATAACATAGCGCGCCGTAACCTGCCCTTTCGCCGTTTTTACCACGGCCGGGCTGCCATGCTGGATCTCCACTACCGGCGACTGCTCGAAAATCTGGCCGCCGTTCAGGACTATCGCCTGCGCTTCACCAATCGCCAGATTTAGCGGATGCAGATGGCCGCCGCGCTTGTCCAGCAGCGCGCCGACGTAGCGATCGCTGTCGATCTCCTGGCGGATCTGCCCGGCGTCCAGCAGCTCCAGCTGGTCGTTGCCGTAGCGTTCCCAGTTCTGCTTCTGCTCCTCCAGCGTGGCGAACTGACGGGCGTTCAGCGCCACGAAAAGGCCGCCCTGCTGATAGTCGCAGGCGATGCCGTAACGTTTAATGCGCTCGCGAATAATATCGCCGCCTTCAAACATCATGCTGCCCAGCATTCTGGCGGCATCTTTGCCGTAGCTTTTTTCAATCACGTCCACGTCGCGGCTGTAGGAGTTGACCACCTGACCGCCGTTGCGCCCGCTGGCACCAAAACCGACCTTCGCCGCTTCCAGCACCACGACCTGGTAGCCGTTTTCCGCCAGATGCAGCGCCGAAGACAGCCCGGTGTAGCCTGCACCAATGATGCAAACGTCGCAGGAGATCGGCTCCTCCAGCGGCGGAAACGGCGTGTAGGCGTTGGCGCTGGCGGCATAGTAGCTTTGCGTATGTTCAGTCATGCTTACGGCTCCAGAGAGATCCAGACGGATATCGGTTCGGTGAGTATTTGCGGCGCGACCCGCGCCCGTTGCCGCTCTGTATGGCGTCAAAAGGCGCGGGAATGCACCGTCGTGGTTCACAGGTCCGCGCTGCAGCGGCCGTCAGGCATCAGAAGGTGGTAGGCGTATGGGCGCTGATAATGCGGCAAATTTTTGCCGAGGTGTTGCTGAAGCTGTGCGGAATGCCGGTGTTAATGGCGTAGCTTTGCTGCGCCACCAAATGATAGCTCTGACCGTTGAATTTCAGCACGACTTCCCCTTCCAGCAAGGTGCCTATCTCTTCCCCCTGATGCTTGATGCGCTCTCCTGTGGTGGTGCCTGGCTGATAAGTTTCAATCATCATCGCCAGCGTGCGGTTCGGCGCGCCGTTATGGATAAGCTTCATGGAGACGCCCTGACTGCCGATCTCAATCAGCTCGTCAGGATTAATCACCACCTGAGGCTCGTCCGGGATCTCCGGCTCCGCAAAAAATTCGGACAGCGACAGCCCGTAAACTTTTAGCAGCTTTTGCAGCGTGCTGATGGCCGGGCTGACCTTGTCCTGTTCAATGGTGCTGATGGCGCTGTGTGTTAATCCAGACAGTTCGGCAACCCGGCGCTGTGACAGACCCAGTTGCTGGCGGATCCCGGACAAACGCTTGCCTGGTGCCAGGCCGTCATTGTTCATAAACGCATTTCCTTCAATGTGAGTCAGAGCTGCTGCTTTTCAGCGTGATGCTGCTGACATGCCGTGATAAAGCCTTCAAGCAACAGGCGCGACAGCGCATATTCGCTGCTTTTCCATTCCGGGTGCCACTGTACGCCCAGCGCGTAGGGATGATCGAGCACGCTGACCGCCTCCGGCAGCCCGTCCTGGGAGTACGCCTCCACGCGAAGCCGCGGGCCAAGGGTTTTTGCGCCCTGCCCGTGCAACGAGTTTACCCAGAATGTTTTGCTTCCGGGTATCAATTGCGAAATTAATCCGTCCGGCTGGATTTTGATCTCATGCGAGGGCGCATATTGCTGATCTATTGGCAGATCCGGGTCCTCACGATGCTCAAGAAACTGCGGATGGTCGCAGAGGCGACGGTAGAGGGTACCGCCCGTCGCGACCACCAGCTCCTGCAAACCGCGACAGATGGCAAAAATGGGGATGCGCCTTTCGAGCGCCTGCGCAATCAGCGCGATGCTCAGAAGATCTCGCCCGGGATCGGCGGCAGGCTCATCGCCGTTTTCACCATAATGGTGCGGCTGCATATTACTGGGGCTGCCCGGCAGCAACACGCCGTCGAGCAGCGGCATCACGCCTGCCAGCAATTCCGGCTCTGCCAGCGCGTGCGGCAAGGCGATGGGTAAACCGCCCGCGTCCAGAACCGCATTCAGGTACTTATCTTGCAAGGTATGACTTTGTTGGCCTTTGACGGGGTTGCTGCACATCACCACCCCGACAATCGGCCTGTAAAATATATCGACCATGCTTCACCTCTTGTTTCGGACTAAATTTTTTACAAAAGCGTCTGAAATTACCTGAAATGCGCAATATTTCCGCTGACTGGTATTTTGATAACCCTTTTTTAAATCAAATGCAACATTTGACAAACAATTTGTTTCCGTCCAGATTGTTTTTGTGTGCATTATATTTAACAACGTGAATGCGATCCTGTCATCCCCTACTAAGCCAACAGCGGTGAATCATGGAAACTAACCTTGTAGCAGTGGAAAACTTTAAGCAGCCGGAAGAGAGACGGAGCAGCGCCTTCGCCAGAGAGGTCGAAGCCTATCTGAGCCGCTATCCGGATACCCATTACGTCGATGTGATGCTGACCGATCTTAACGGCTGTTTCCGGGGCAAGCGCATCCCGGTGGCGGCGCTGCGTAAGCTGGAGAAAGGCTGCTATTTCCCCGCCTCCGTTTTCGCGATGGATATTCTGGGCAACGTGGTGGAGGCGGCGGGCCTGGGCCAGGCATCCGGCGAACCCGACCGCATCTGTGTGCCCATCGCCGGGACGCTGACGCCCTCCGCCGCCGATCCACAGACCATCGGCCAGCTGCTGTTGACGATGCTGGACGAAGATGGCGCTCCCTTTGACGTTGAGCCGCGAAATGTCCTTAACCGCCTGTGGCAGCAGCTACAGCAGCGTGGACTGCATCCCGTGGTAGCGGTAGAGCTGGAGTTCTATTTACTGGATCGGCAGCGTGACGCCGAAGGCTATCTTCAGCCGCCCTGCGCGCCCGGCACCCAGGATCGCAATATGCAAAGCCAGGTCTACTCCGTGGATAATCTCAACCACTTTGCCGACGTGTTAAACGATATCGACGAGCTGGCGCAGCTGCAAAAGATCCCGGCGGACGGCGCGCTGGCGGAGGCGTCGCCAGGCCAGTTCGAAGTTAACCTGCACCATACCCGCAACGCGCTGGAGGCGTGCGACCATGCGCTGGCGCTGAAGCGCCTGATCCGGCTGGTGGCAGAAAAACACCATATGCACGCCACGTTTATGGCCAAGCCCTACGAGGAATACGCCGGCAGCGGCATGCATATTCATATCAGTATGCTGAACGACCAGGGCGAGAACGTGCTGGCCGACCGGCACGGCAACGACTCCCCCCTTCTGCAACGCTCGCTGGCCGGGATGATCGAGATGATGCCCGCCTCCATGGCGCTGCTGGCGCCTAATATCAACTCCTATCGCCGTTTTCAGGCCGGCATGTATGTGCCGACGCAGGCTTCCTGGGGCCACAATAACCGCACCGTCGCCCTGCGCATTCCCTGTGGCGATCGCGATAATCATCGCGTGGAATATCGGGTCGCGGGCGCGGATGCCAACCCTTATCTGGTAATGGCGGCCATTTTTGCCGGGATCCTGCACGGTCTGGATAACGATTTGCCGCTGCCGCCGAAGGTCGAGGGCAACGGGCTGGAGCAGGACGGGCTGCCATTCCCTATTCGTCAGAGCGATGCGCTGTGGGAATTCGCCCAGCACGAGGCGCTCTGTGCTCAGCTCGGCGAACGTTTCAGCCACGTCTGGCACGCCTGCAAAAGCAACGAGCTGACGCAGTTTGAGCGGTTGATCACAGATACGGAAATTGACTGGATGCTGAAAAACGCCTGATGGCATCCGGCCTCAGGAAGAGCCTCGCCCATGCGCCCCGTCTGGAAACGAGCGCGCTCTCTGCCGGTTTTCCGGCCCGTACCGCCTGTCGCCGAAGGAAAAAAAGCGGCGGCGGAACGCCCTACATCATGAGGTTCGGAAATGGTGCATCTGCCCGTCCCGTATACCCTTAAGCCGCCCACGGCTGTTCTCTCAGCGCCGCCGCAAGGGGGCTGCTAATGGCTGCCGTCACTGAAGAAAGCCTGGCCAAACCGGGGCTGAGAAAATCCCTTAAGCTCTGGCAGATTGTGATGATGGGGCTGGCCTACCTGACGCCGATGACGGTGTTCGATACCTTCGGTATCGTTTCCGGTATCAGCAACGGCCACGTTCCCGCTTCCTATCTGCTGGCGCTCGCCGGCGTATTATTTACCGCCGTCAGCTACGGCAAGCTGGTGCGCCAGTTTCCCGAAGCCGGTTCCGCCTATACCTATGCGCAGAAGGCGATCAATCCTCACGTCGGCTTTCTGGTCGGCTGGTCGTCGCTGCTGGACTATCTGTTCCTGCCGATGATCAACGTGCTGCTGGCGAAGATTTACCTTTCGGTCCTGTTTCCGGAAGTGCCGCCCTGGATATGGGTAGTGGGTTTTGTGGCGATCATGACCGCCGCCAACCTGAAAAGCGTCAGCCTGGTAGCCAATTTCAATACGCTGTTTGTGCTGGTTCAGGTCGCGATTATCAGCGTATTTATTTTTCTGGTGATCCACGGTCTGTATCGCGGTGAAGGCGTCGGCACGGTCTGGTCGCTACAGCCTTTTATCAGCCAGAACGCGCACCTGCTGCCGATTATGACCGGCGCGACCATCGTCTGCTTTTCGTTTCTCGGTTTTGACGCCGTTACCACGCTCTCCGAAGAGACGCACAACGCCGGGAAAACCATTCCGCGCGCCATCTTTCTGACCGCGCTCTACGGCGGACTGATTTTTATTGCCGCCTCGTTCTTTATGCAGCTCTTTTTCCCCGATATCAGCCGCTTTAAAAATCCCGACGCGGCGCTGCCGGAAATCGCACTCTACGTGGGCGGCAAGCTGTTTCAGTCGATTTTCCTCTGCACCACTTTTATCAATACGCTGGCTTCCGGCCTGGCGTCTCATGCCAGCGTTTCCCGTCTGCTGTACGTGATGGGTCGGGATAACGTCTTTCCGGCCAGGGTGTTCGGCTACGTGCATCCCAAATGGCGCACGCCCGCGCTTAACGTGATTATGGTCGGCATCGTGGCGCTTTCCGCCCAGTATTTCGACCTGGTAACGGCGACGGCGCTGATTAATTTCGGCGCGCTGGTGGCCTTTACCTTTGTGAATCTCGCCGTATTTAACCACTTTTACCGCCGCGAAGGCCGCAATCGCACCTGGAAGGAGAAGCTGCATTATCTGGTGTTGCCGATGGTGGGCGCCGCCACAGTCGCGGTACTGTGGATCAACCTGGAGGCGACATCGCTGACGATGGGGCTGATTTGGGCAGTGCTCGGCGTGCTTTATCTGGCCTGGCTGACCCGCCGTTTTCGCCAGCCGCCGCCGCAGTTTAACAAGCTGCGAGCGGAAACGGGCGGGAAATAAGGCAGAACATTTATGGCCGCGTGATGCAGCCCGCTTTGGGCGTCAGTAGATGAAAGGTCTGTCGAAATATGCCCGGCCGCGTGACGCAGCCGGGAATGTCTTAAGCTTTCAGGATCGAGGTCAGAATGGTTAGCGAGCGGCTGAACTGCTCGTCCGGAATGGTCAGCGGATAAAGGAAACGGATCACGTTACCGTGCACGCCGCAGGTGAGCAGGATCAGGTTCTGCGCCAGCGCTCGCTGCTGAATATCGCGGGCAAAAGCGCTGTCCGGCGCGCCGGTTTCAGGATGATTGAATTCCACTGCAATCATCGAGCCGCGTCCGCGTACCTGAGCGATGGCGGGATGGCGGGTGCCGATAAGGGCTTCGCTGAGGGCCGCGCCGAGCCTGTCGGCACGCTGGCACAGCTGCTCTTCCTCAATGATATCCAGCACCGCGTGGGCCGCCGCAACCGCGATCGGGTTACCGGCATAGGTGCCGCCCAGCCCGCCAGGACCCGGCGCGTCCATCACTTCGGCGCGGCCAACCACGCCGGAAATCGGGAAACCGCCGCCCAGGCTTTTCGCCATTGTCAGCAGATCCGGTTTCGCATCCGGGTAGTATTCGCTGGCGAACACCTTACCGGTACGTGCAAAGCCCGTCTGGATCTCATCCGCCACCAGCAGAATGCCGTGCTCGTCGCACAGGTGGCGCAGCGCGCTGACAAATTCCGGCGGCGCGACGTTGAAACCGCCCTCGCCCTGAATCGGCTCAAAGATAATGGCGGCGACTTCCTGCGGCGCGATATCGCAATGGAAAATATCGTCCAGGCTTTTCAGCGCATCCTCCACGCTGACGCCGTGCAGCTCGTTGGGATAGCGGGCGTGGAACACCGAGCCGGGAAAAGGGCCAAAGCCGGTTTTATAGGGCGCGACCTTGCCGGTCAGCGCCATCGTCATCATGGTGCGGCCATGAAACGCGCCGGTAAAGGTAATGACGCCGGGACGCCCGGTCGCGGCGCGAGCGATTTTCACCGCGTTTTCCACCGCTTCCGCGCCCGTGGTGAAAAAAGTGGTTTTCGCTTTGCCCGCTATCGGCGCCAGCTCGTTCAGGCGCTCCGCCAGCGCGATATAATTTTCATAAGGAATAACCTGGAAAGCCGTATGGGTAAAACGGGTCAGCTGCTGCTGCACGGCAGCGATCACTTTCGGATGACGGTGGCCGGTATTCAGCACGGCGATCCCCGCCGCGAAGTCGATGTATTCACGCCCCTGCGTATCGATAAGCGTGGCGTTTTCAGCCTGCTCGACCAGAAAATCGCACATTACGCCCACACCGCGCGGTGTGGCGTCCAGACGGCGCTGACGGATGGAATCGTTCATGTTTTACTCCTCGTTACGGGAAGCCGGGTTGTACCTGAATTACCTTGATTTTTAGCGCTGATGGGGTGCTATTATCCAGAGCCAGTTTTGACTATTTTAGGGAGCCACTTTGCGCACACTCGTCGGTGATCTGGTCGCCTGCCGGCTTGGACAGACGGCCGCAGGCACGCTGGGCAAGCGTCTTTACGACGCCTTACAGCAATCCATTCAGAAAGGGATGCTTGCGCCCGGTACTCGCCTGCCCGCCTCGCGCGATCTGGCCGCCGAACTAGGCGTATCGCGCAATACGGTGATGGCCGCTTATGAGCAGCTACAGTCGGAAGGCTATCTCACCACCCGCGCGGGCAGCGGCACCTTTGTCAGCGCCAGTCTGCCGGAAAGCGATCTTTCGGCGGTGGAACGGATCGTTTCCGCCGACGTGCCATCAGGGCAGATCGCGCTTTCCCGCCGGGGCGAGCAGCTGCTGAACCGCGCCGGCGCCAGCCAGCGTCAGTGGGGAGCCTTTATGCCCGGCGTGCCGGACGTACGGCATTTTCCGCATAAAACCTGGCATAAAATCACGCGCCGCCTGAACCTGCGGCTGCCGGTAGAAACGTTGAGTTACTCGCAGCATGGCGGCTACGCGCCGCTGCAACATGCGCTGGCGGATTACCTGCGCGTGGCGCGTTCGGTTAAATGCACGCCGGAGCAGATCCTGATCGCTTCCGGGACGCATCAGTCGCTGGATCTGCTGGCGAAAATGCTCTGCAATCCCGGCGATCGGGTCTGGGTAGAAGAGCCGGGCTACTGGGGCCATCGCAGCGTGCTGGAAATCAACGGCCTGGAAACAGTGCCGATTGCGGTAGACGACGAAGGCATGACGCTGCCCGCAGGCGTCGCGCCGCCACGGCTGATTTGCGTAACGCCTTCCCATCAATATCCGACCGGCGCCGTGATGGGCCTGGCGCGTCGTCAGGCGCTGCTCCGCCAGGCGCAGGCCTGGGGCAGCATTATCATCGAGGACGATTACGACAGCGAGTTTCGCTTTGGTGAAAGCCCGGTACCGGCGCTACAGGGGCTGGCGCAGGATGAAAACGTCATCTATCTGGGCACCTTCAGCAAAACGCTCTATCCGGGGCTGCGCACCAGCTATATGGTGGTGCCCGACTCGCTGACGGCCCGCCTGAAAGTGGCCCATTCCGAACTTTACCGGGGCGGCTACGGCCTGACCCAGCTGGCGCTGGCGGAATTTATTCGTGAAGGCCACTATGCGGCGCACGTACGCCGTATGCGACAGCTTTACGGCCAGCGACGCGAGGCGCTGGTCGGGACGATCCGCCGGGAGCTGGGCGCGGAATTTATCGGCCAGGACAGCCATGCCGGCCTGCATCTGATCCTTGCGCTGCCGCCGGAAATTGACGACGTCGCCCTCGCTTACGTGCTGGAGCAACAGGGGATCTGGACTCGCCCGCTTTCGGTTTACTACAGGGGCGAGGCGAAAAGACGCGGCCTGATCCTCGGCTACGCCTGCGTAGAGGCGGAAGCAATGACGGAAACCTTTGTGCCTGTCGTCCACGCCCTGCTGCCGCTGTTAGCAAAATGATCGGTGTCGGTAAGCTTTTCCGCCTGAAAAAACGCCCGCCCGGTGCAGGGTAAAAGAGAGCGACAGGCAGCGCATGGTCAATGACTTCCGGCCATTTTTCGGTAATTTATTTAAAAGGAATAAATATATAGATAATAAATAATTTAAATCACAAATAAATAATACTCACCATTCAAACTCACCCGGTTATTAATCATTCCAATATTTACCACCTGTAGCGCGCAATAAACTCCTGTTAAATTCATTAATAAGAAAGCACTGACAGGGATGCGCCCTTTATATCCAGGCTATTCGTGCGGATATATTCTATTCAGGAATTTTCGCCCTTTACGCAAGCGGCAGAGATAAATATATTAACTCCGCTGTAGTAACCTTATATACAAGGAGAAAGTAATGAGAGAAATCAGCCATAATGAAGTACAAATGGTTAGCGGCGCTGGTCTGACTGACGTTATCACCGGCCTGAACTCGGCTATGGAAAATGTCTCAACCAAACTGCAAACCACCGTTGATGCTATTTCTACCACGACGGATAGCTGGAGCATCAAAAAACTGACGCATCAGGCTATAGGATTGTCTCGCACCTATGCGAAGCTTTCCTTCCTGTCGAATATCCTGACCGGATTAACTACCCCAGCCGACAGCTCGTCTGCCGCGTAGTTTTGCGTAAAGGATCTGAATAAGGCAGGCCATCGGTCTGCCTTTATGCTTTTATGCCTCTATATGATTTCAGCCAACTTTTTCGTAAATTGCCCGTATTTCCGTCTCGCTCAACACGTTGTCCGCCGTGAAAAAGGAGAGGATTAACGCGCGAAAGTCGGTAAAGGACGCGGCCTCCTGCTGCCTTTTCTCCTCTCCGTAGACGGTAAGATGCCGGTTGAACAGATTGGTTTGCTGCCCGTTTATTATTTTCGCCATCATCAAATTATGGCGAAACAGCGACTCGTCATACGTGGCAACAAAGTGGCTGGCGACAAGAATATCCGCCTGTTCGCAGGCGCCATCGGCAAACCGATACATCAACCGCCAGCTGCCGCCGCTTTTCATCGACAGCAGCCACTCTTCCTGGCTGAACCGCTCAAGACGGTAACCCTGCTGTTCGCCCGCCTCCAGCCGTAAAGGCGCGGTCAGGCTGACGCCGCCAAAACCGACATCCGCCAGATACCGCACGCCGTCGAGCGCCACGGTTAACAGCATATGCGTTTGCGGCGTCGCGTCCGGCTTATCCTGTCCCCACAGCACGCGTGCAAGGTGCGGCGTAACCCTGAAGCCAATTTCTTCAAGGATTTGTCGCAACAGCAGATTATGCTCAAAGCAGTAGCCTCCCCGCTGTTTGCTCAGCAGCTTGTCGGCAATCTTCTCTACGTCGATACTGACCGGCCTGCCCAGCAAAACCTCTATGTTTTCGAAGGGAATAAGAGCAGGCCAGCGCTGATGTAGTGCACTAAGGGTGGCGAAATCAGCAGACGGCGACGCGGGAAAACCAGCCAGCGCCGCAAAGCGGGAAAAGTAGTGATAGTTGTTCATAGCAACTCGTTCATGATGTTAAACCACCATGTTAGCAGTTTTGCCGCTGCCGGCTATTTTCGCAGGCCGCCGGGTTGATGGAAAACGTTCAATCCTCTTTCTTTTGTCCGCCTGTAACGGCAAAGGCGTTAACCTGGCGAAAAGGCGCCGGAAACGTTAAGCTCGCCGCCACCACTTCAGTAAAAACAACCTGTATGAAACGCAAAACTATCGCCATTGTAACTTTGCTGGCTATCGTCGGCGGGCTTTATCTGACCTTCCTCCCTCCGGAGCAGGATCCGCACTATTATGCCGCCGCCTGCGTGGCGATCAAGGATATGCATGACACGCCAGACTCGGCAGATTTCCCTGACAAATTGCGCGAGGTGATTACCAACGAAAACGCTTCCTACGCGGTGGACAAAGTAGCTTTCGACAAGCATTCGACACAGGGCGCAATTCAGCGTTACCGGCAGCTCAGCGAGCAGGATAAAAACCGAACTCGCCAAAGCATCGACGACTGTTTAAGCGTCATGCTGCCGAAAAAAACCGACTAAAGGGCCGGCGGCCTGCCGCTGACGGGCCGTTAGTCACTCAGGTTATGGATTATCTTTGTTACAGCATCTTTCACTACGTTCAGGGAGCAAGGGCAAACGGGTAACAGAGCGCTGTTACATATTCAGCCAATCGACTCAGCTTGTTACGGATCTGAAGGCGCTGCAATGTGTCTTCTTATTTGCATCTTTTTTGCAGCGGAACGGCTACCCACAGTTTCGGTAAACGCGCATATTTTTACTACCAATATAAATCACGTTTATTAAGATTTTCTGTAAATCTGTACACACCATGTAACCTCTGAACCTGCTATTAATAAGAAAAAAAAGTGCCCGCCGCGCCCATTAATTAACGCCACTTAACTTGCCTTATACGCATTTATCTGTAAATCAACGGGACGGCACATTTTCCGATAGTTCCGCGTTAAAATAATCTTATTAAAATTATCATAAAGTCATCTGCTATCGCCTGCCAAGAGTGAAAGGGAAAATGCAAGCTGAATACTATTATGTGACCCAACGACCAGAACAAATGGATTTTCATCTGTTACACCGCCGAGGCTGCCAGAAAATGCCCGGGAAAAATAAGCTGGCGTTTATCGGCAGCTGCTATGCCCCTCTCCAGGCATTAACCGTGGCCAAAGCCCGGTTTGGCAACCGCGTAAAAGCCTGCTACTTCTGCTGCCAGGAACATCATGAGCGCGCAACCCCTTTTATTTCTTCTCGTCTGTAAATAGCGCTTCGAAACGCTCATGCAGATAGTCGGTAAAACAGCGGATCCTTTTTGGCGTCTGTCGGCTATGAGCATAAACCGCATAGATATCCGCTGAAGGCAGCTGATATGAAGTGAGCACCTGAACCAGCTTGCCGGCCAGGATCGCTTCGCGTGCATCCCACCACGAGCGCAGGATCAGACCATGGCCATCCAGCGCCAGGCGCATGGCAACCTCACCATCATTTGTGGTCAGGCTTCCCTGTACTTTCTGCCGATGCTCTTTACCCGCCTTGCTGAATCGCCAGATAGCGGCATCCGACTCATGCTGGCGCAGCACAATACAGTTATGCTGCGCCAGATCTTCAACGTGCTGTGGTACACCATAACGGGCCAGATAGTCCGGCGAGGCGCATACCACGCGATAATTAGCCGCTATACGGCGTGCAATCAAACGGGAATCCGGCACGCTGCCCACGCGGATATCCACATCTATACCTGCATTAAGGAAGTTCAGCGGCTGGCTGGATAGCTGTAAATTAAGCGTTAACGCCGGATGTTGCGCGGCAAAATCTGAAACCAGAGGCGCAACGTAACGACGTCCAAAACCAAAGGAAGCGTTGATATGTAAGGTGCCGTGTAGCATAGCGCTTTCGCCGCCCAGCTCCTCTTCCAGCTGCGCCAGCTGGCTGAGGATCGGCTCCGCGCCTTCGGCGTAAAGCAGCCCTTCCGGCGTCAGCTCCAGGCGTCGGGTAGTTCGTCTGACCAGCTGTACGCCCAGCTTCTCTTCCAACTGCGTCAGTCGTTTACTGACGGCCGGCAGGCTTAATCCCAGTTCCCGGGCGACCTCCGTCAGGCTGGTCAGTCTGGCTACGTGGGTAAAAAAGCGCAGATCCTCGCTGGTTGTCGCCAACTCTTTACCTTTAGTTAACATTGCATTGAATTCCAGGCTAATTATTTAACCATAATGCTGCAATAGACTCAGGGCGAAAAGCTAACTTTCCAGGAGAAGCGCAATGTCCGTAGCAAACTACAAAATTGCCGTGATCCCCGGTGACGGGATCGGCAAAGAGGTGATGCCGGAAGGCGTAAAGGTTATCAGCGCCGCCGCAGAGAAATTCGGCGTCGTGCTGGAGTGGGTCTGGTTTGATTTTGCCAGCGCGGACTATTATCAGCAGCACGGTAAAATGTTGCCGGACGACTGGTTTGCCTTACTTAAGTCGTTTGACGCTATCTACTTTGGCGCCGTCGGCTGGCCCGAAATCGTGCCGGATCACGTCTCGCTGTGGGGCTCGCTGCTCCAGTTCCGCCGCCAGTTCGATCAGTATGTTAATTTGCGTCCGGTGAGGCTGCTGGCCGGCATCAAATCCCCGCTGGCCGATCGCCAGCCTGGTGACATCGATTTCTACGTGGTGCGTGAGAATACCGAAGGTGAATACTCCAGCGTTGGCGGAACGATGTTTCCCAATACGGAGAGAGAAATTGTTATTCAGGAAACGGTAATGACCCGTACCGGCGTGGACCGCATTTTAAAGTTCGCCTTTGAGCTGGCGCAAAAGCGTCCGGCCCGCCATCTGACTTCCGCCACCAAATCCAACGGCATTGCCATCACCATGCCGTGGTGGGACAGTCGCGTAGCGGCGATGCACGAGCATTATCCCGACCTGGCGGTGGATAAATACCATATTGATATTCTGACGGCGCACTTTGTCCTGCATCCGGACAGGTTCGATGTGGTTGTCGCCAGCAATCTGTTCGGCGATATTCTTTCCGATTTGGGGCCGGCCTGCACCGGAACCATCGGTATTGCGCCTTCCGCTAACATTAATCCTGAACGTACCTTTCCCAGCTTATTCGAACCCGTACATGGCTCTGCACCGGACATCGCTGGTCAAGGCATCGCCAATCCGATAGGTCAAATCTGGTGCGGCGCGATGATGCTTGAGCATCTGGGCCATAGCGAGGCGGCGGAAGCGGTGGTAGCAGCCATTGAACGCGTGCTGAGCAGTGAAAATAAAATACGGTTAACCCCGGACATTGGCGGTTCGGGAAGAACGACGGATCTGGGCGCCGCTATCGCCGCCGCGCTGTAAATAACAGAGGAGAGAGATAATTTTCTCCTTTTTGCTATTTTACTGAAGAAAGAAAATTATTCTGTGCAACTATTGTAAAAATAAAAAAATATGAGACTATTCCCATTAAAAACACCAACCAACTATGAGCTATAAAATATCAACCATTAATTCAGGCCTGAGAATAATCCTGGCTGGCAGGCCAGATGACTTCACTTACCTGAACCATTAGTAAAAACGTTATTTTTAATTTTTAACCAGAGCCTGACACTAACGTATGACAATAACTAAGGAAAAATTTAATTTTTTTTAGTTACCGGAATCGACAAGTGTTAAAAAAAGACGTTATGATTGTGAATCATTAGCAGCAATGGCAGAAATCATCTAATATTTTATTCTAAAATATCAGGCTAAAATAGATTTTCCGTTTGATGATCGACTTACCCCTTTTGACGAAACAAAAACCTTAAACATCTGCATGCATTGATATAAAAAACCACAAAAAAAACCTTAAGTAGCCATTCCCCCCTTTAATTAACAAATAATACCCCCTTTATAAAAGAATAAAGTAAGTGTTGAGATGGATTTATCTCAACAGTTACTATAGCCGCACTCAGGAAAGAGTTCCCGTTTGACACGCCTTGTAAAAGTCTGTCTGGTTTTCATGGAGGAAAGGTAATGGATTGGGAAAGCGCAAAAGTCTACGGTTACATGATTGAGCCCGACATCCAGGTTAATATTAACCAGAGCCGGATCATTAATATCAAACTACTGGCAAACGAAAAGGGCACCAGCGCAATAAAATTAAGAAAAACCATGATGCGCCTTTTTATTTACCTGCTGGAAAATGCCGACAGTAAAGTTATCGGCAATGAGGAAATATTAACCAATGTGTGGGACAAGTATGGCCTGAGCTCTTCATCACAGCGGCTCTGGCAGGTCATGCACTGCCTGAGAAACAAACTTTCAACGCTTGGTATTGCTGAAGATTTTATCACCCGGACAGAAGAGGATCACGTCAGGGGATTCTGCATTAATAAAGAGCGCGTCACGCCTATTTACTACTTCGATACTAAGAATTTGTAGATAAAACCACTGCAAATACTTCCCCCTCAGGGAAAAATAACAATCCCAACGACAAGATGGGATTTATTTTAACATGATGAAAATAAGGATGTTCAATGAAAAAATTGCTGATTGCTGCTGCGCTGGCAACCGCGTTTACCGGCGTGACTGCCCAGGCGGCTTCTACAGACTCTTCGGGCACCATTACCTTTAATGGTGAACTCACTGCCACCACCTGTAAGGTAAATGTAAACGGTTCAGGTAATTCAGACGGTGATGTTACCCTGCCGGTGCTTCAAAACACTGCTCTGCCCTCACAGGGTGCTACCGCAGGTGATACTGCTTTCAATATGCAATTGACGGACTGCACGCTTGCAGACGGCATGACGGCAGTATCGGCTTACTTCCAGGATGGCGTTACAGTTAATCCTTACGGTCGTTTGACAAACCAAAGTACGGCCACGGAAAAGTCAAACGTTACGCTGGAGCTGTTAGATCGTACCCAGAGTAATGCCAACGTTATTACTATCGGTAGTAACAGCCAAATAAGTAATGCGATTTATGAAACCGTAAAAGATAACGCTGCAACGTTAAATTACTCTGTTCGCTACTATGCAGAAGAAGAGGGTGTTGCTAGCGCAGGTATGGTTAGCAGCAGCGTGGTTTACGCTCTTCAGTATAAATAAAACCTCCCCGCAGAGAGACGCCGTCTCTCTGCTTTTTACAGAAGGTTAGTATGAATAAATTTTCTCGCTTATTTTTGTCCGGTTTAAACGCTTCTTTATTGCTGGCGTTTAGCTACACGGCTTCTGCCAGCGTAGTGATTACCGGCACCCGGGTTATTTATCCCTCAGACGCCAGAGAAGTCAGCGTAAAATTAGCCAATAAAGGGAAAAAGCCGGTGCTAATCCAGAGCTGGATCGATGACGGCGATGTAAAAGCCAAACCGGACACTATCCATGTGCCTTTTGTCCTGACGCCGCCTATCAACCGCGTGGAGCCGGAGAAAGGCCAGACGCTGCGTATCAGCTATACGGGAAAGCCGCTGCCGGCCGATCGGGAAAGCATCTACTGGCTGAACGTTTTGGAAATTCCGGCTAAAAACCCGTTGCTTAAAGACAGCAACCTGCTGCAAATGGCCTTTCGCTCGCGCATTAAATTCTTTTTCCGTCCCGTCGGTTTGAAAGGAAACGCTAACGATGCCGCACAAAAAATTGTCTGGAAAAAAAACGGGCAGCAGCTGATAGCCAATAATCCTACGCCTTATTATATCTCGCTGACCAATATAGTTATTAACGATAAAAATACCGAGGCAGATACGATCGCGCCTTTTTCTGAAGCCAGCTTTACTGCCGCAGCAAACCCTGGGGAAAAAATAAAGGTAAATTATATCAATGATTATGGCGCCTCTATCAGCGTCGATGCGCAAGTCAATTAATGGATATTCTACTCTACGTCATCGGGACAGATTAATGACGCTTAATCAGGTTTTTTATAAAAAGGATTTTTATGGAAAACGCCTCGCCACAAGGAAAAAGATGGAAGCAAGCGCAGCTGGTGTTGCTCCTTCCTTTTATTTCTTCAGCCTATGCGATCGAACCTTCCCCTTCTGCACCGCAGGAAGTTGCCAAAAATGTTGAGTTCGATCCTACATTTCTTAACGTCAGCGACGGCAGCGCTATCGATCTCGGCCGCTTCGCTAACGGTGCGGCGGCGTTGCCCGGCATCTATCGAACGGCGGTTTACGTTAATAATGACCTGCTGGGAAATTACGATATTGAATTCAGCGCCGATAAGAACAAAAACGTTCTGCCCTGCTTAAAAGAAGAGCTGATAAAAAGAATCGCCTTCGATGCAGGCCGGATACCCGCAAATTTTTTTGAGCAGGATGAGCGCGGCCGGGGCTGTTACGATCTGAAGAAAAAAATTCCCGAGATCGCCGTCAATTACGACAGTAACGAACAGCGGCTTGATATTATCGTTCCGCAAATTTATATGGCGCGAAACGCGCGAGGAGCGATAAGCAAGGACCGCTGGGACAGCGGCATTCCGGCAGCGCTACTGGCTTATAATGCCAGCGCCTACACCAGCGAAAGCGGGGGAACCCGCTATCAATCCGTCTATGCCAGCATCCGGGCGGGATTAAATATCGCCAGCTGGTATCTGCGCCATAACGGCAGCTGGAACTGGGTTGAGCACGGCCAGAAAAAATATAGCGCCCTTAATACCTATGTGCAGCGGGATATTCCCGCCCTGGAAAGCCGTCTGCTGGCTGGCCAGGCGAATACCTCAGGCTTGCTGTTTGAAACGCTGCCTTTTTCCGGCGTACAGCTGGCAAGTGATGAAAGAATGCTGCCGAACTCGCTGCGCGGCTATGCGCCAGAGATCCACGGCGTGGCGCGCACTAACGCCAGGGTGACCGTACGTCAGGGCAGCCAGGTTATTTACGAAACCACCGTGCCGCCGGGCGAGTTTTTGATTAACGACCTCTATCCCACCGGCTACGGTGGTAATTTAGCGGTCACCGTTCGCGAGTCTGACGGCAGCGAACAATATTTTGAAGTGCCCTACTCCTCTGTCGCCCAGCTGCTCAGGCCGGGCAACAGCCGCTACTCCGTTACCGCCGGCAGGCTGCGCAGCAGCTCGCTGTCGGAAAAGCCCGCCCTTTATCAGGCTACGCTGCAATATGGCCTGACCAATATGCTTACCGCCTATGGCGGTTTCCAGGCGAGTCAGAACTACTATGCGCTGCAATCGGGCCTGGCGCTTGGTACCGAAATCGGCGCTTTTGCGCTGGATGCCACTCAGGCCCGCACCTATCTGGGCGGGACCGCCGAAGATACGACGACATCCATGAGCGGGCAGAGCTTTCAGCTCAGCTACAGCAAAACCGTCAGCGCTACCAGCAGCAAAGTGTCGCTGGCGGCCTACCGTTTTTCCACCAGCGGCTATATGGGATTTATGACGGCGATGCAGACGCGGGAAGCGGTTGCCGACGGGCTGTCAACCAGCGCAATCTGGCGCGCCAAAAACCGTTTTATCGCTACGGTCAGTCAAGGGCTGCCGGAACGCTGGGGAACCCTTTACGCCAGCAGCTCGCTACAGGATTACTGGAACCGCGAAGGCAACAGCAAGCAGTACCAGCTGGGCTACAACAATCGCTATAAAAATCTCTCATGGGGTCTTAGCGTTAACCGCACCTGGACGCTGTACGGCGAGGCCGAGAACAACTATCTGCTGAACTTCAGCCTGCCGCTGGGCAACAGCAGCAGCTACACGCCCCAGCTGCGTGTTGATTTAGCGCATAACAGCAACGGGCGAACCTCAGAACAGGCAGCCATATCCGGCACGGGCGGTAAGCTTGGCCAGTTTTCTTACGGCGTCAGCGCCGCCAACGCCAATCAGGGCACGGGCAGCAGCGGCACGGTTAATGGTACATGGCGCAGCGCCGTTTCTTCTTTGAGCGCTTCGTACGGCAAAGGCAGCAACTATTACAGCGCGTCTGGCGGGATGAGCGGCACCGTTATTGGCCATTCCGGCGGCGTGACGCTAACGCCTTACACCTCAGATACCTTCGCGCTGGTCGAGGCCAAAGGCGCCCAGGGCGCCAGCGTTTCGTCCTATCCTGGCGTTCACGTTGACTGGAACGGCTACGCTGCCGTGCCCTATCTGGATCCCTATCAGCTGAACGAAGTCACGCTGGATCCTGGCGGGGCCGCCAGCGATGTGGAGCTGGATACCACCTCGCTGAAAGTAGCGCCGTTATCAGGCGCCGTAGTGAAGCTGAAATACGGCACGCGCAGCGGCACAGCGGTGCTGATTGCGGCCACCTTCCAGGGTGAGCCTGTGGCCTTCGGTGCCGAGGTGCTGGACAGCAAGGGCAACCATGTCGGTACCGTCGGCCAGGGCGGCGAAGTCTATGCACGCGTCCAGGCGCAGCGGGACAAGCTGCGTGTTAAATGGGGAGACGCGCCGGATATGCAATGCAGCCTGAGCTATATCCTGATGCCGCAGGCGGAAACCGACCGCCAGCGTGAAATACCGCGTTTTGAAAGCGTTTGCGAAGCCATTGAAAAAACCGCGCAGCCAGAGGGAACCATGGCAGAGGCGCCGCCGACATCCCGTCAAAGTCACAGTTAATACGGATTGAAGACATGAAGAGTCGTTTAATACAAAAATATTGCCGGTCCGCCCCGTTACTCGCTCTGCTGGCTATGGCCACGGTCTGGAGCCAGCAGGCTTTTGCCTTGAGCTGTAGCCTGCAAAAAGGCTATGGCGTTATGAATTTTACGCTGCCCTTACAAAGCAGCAATCTGACCATCGGGCCAGGGGTCAGTAACGGCACCGTTATTTATCGCCAGTATTTTAAGCCCTCCCGGCCTACAAATATTTATTGCGATAATACACAGAGCTATCAACCCACTATTAACTGGTATTACAGCGATCTGCCTAACAATGCGTCCGACTGGTCAGACAGCTCGTTTCGCGCCGGCAAAGTGTATGAAACCGGCGTAGCGGGTATAGGCATAGCTATTTATACCTATAACCTGACCTACTATTCCGTTCCTTTCAGCTATCAGCCATGGCAGGGAGAAACTCAATACGACAGTAACGTTTGGCAAGCGCAAGGCGGCTTTGAATTTGACGTGGTGCTGATTAAAACCGGCACGATCACACCCGGCACGCTTATCGGATCGCAGCTGCCTACGGTGAAATATGATTTTGAGGCGCCGGGTATTTCGGCGATAAATTTAGGGAGCCTGAACTTTTCCGGGGCGATAAATATCGTTTCGCAAACCTGTCAAACGCCGGACGTCACCGTCGAGATGGGAAAATATGACATCGCTGAGTATTTTACGGGAACAGGGAAAACCACCGAATGGAAAGATGCCACCATTAACTTAGTTAACTGCCCTCGCTTTTACGGGACGCTGAACGACGGCAGAAATACCTGGACTTCCGACAACGGCGCCAGCGGCATGGGTGCTATCACCAACAACATTTTAAATCTGACGCTGTCACCTAATACCGCCATTATTGACAGCGCTAACGGTATTCTTGGCATAAAAACGGGCAGCGGCAGCGCCACAGGCGTCGGCATTCAGATGGCTTATGGCAATAAATCTGATGCTTCTCCCTTGCTGGTAGATTTTGCCAGCAGCAAGGATTACAGCATGCAAAACAGTGCGGCGACCACGCAGTCTATGCCGCTTGTCGCTCGTTACATTCAGACCGAATCGACCGTAAGTGCAGGAAGAGCAGATGCGACCGTTACATTTACCATTAACTACTACTGAAAAAAGCGAGGTTTTTTTTCAGCTGTAACAGGGACAGGATAAAGAGGGATTTATGTGCATATATGTTATTTCCGACGATATGTACTTTGTGGCCGGGCTAAAATACTTTCTGGCGGCAAATGGCATAGCGATGCAAGGATTTAGCTATGAAGGCTGGCTAACTCAATTCCGCCCCGGTAAGTTAACAAAAGAAGATACCGTGATCATTGATATCAACTTTACTAATTGCCATACCAAACTGGGCATGGCGAAAAATATTGATTATTTCGGTATCAATATTGTTTTTATTGTCGACCTTCCCTTACAGGATGAGCATAAAGGCTTTCATCCTTACTGGCTTATCTCCAAGAAAAGCACCTTTAAAAAATACATTCCTTTATTAAAAGCTATCCCGAACTATGAAGCTTCACACTACAATCAGCTCTCCCGAAAGGAAACGCTGATCCTGAAAGAGCTGGCTTCCGGCCACTCGGCTATCTTTATTTCCCGAAAACTTAATATTTCGGTTAAAACAATTAGCTCGCATAAGCAGAATGCGGTACGCAAACTGGGGATGATGAAAATCAACGATATGGCACTGGTCTGCTATAAAGAAATTCTTAATCTTTATTCCGGCTTCAACAAGAGCTATCTGGGGTTGCGGGATCCGCCATCGTGGCGCGCAGCATCGTCGCTTTCCCGGCTACAGTAGAAAGCGGCAGAAGGTCGCCAGACCTTCTGCCAGGGTTTTACTCGCTAACGCGATAGCGCTCCAGCCAGTGTGCATAAGGCGCTGGCAGCACCCATGAAGGCTGCTCTTTTTTCAGCGCCCGCGCGGCCTGATAGGACCAGTTAGGGTTGGCCAGGTGTGCTTTACCAACCATGACCAGATCCAGCTGACCTTTCTCAACGGCTTCGTTAGCAATTAACGGCGCATCAATACCCCACGCGGAAGCCACCGGAATATCCGCTTCACGGCGCACGCGCTCGGCAACTGGCGCCAGGAAAGCGGGGCCCCACGGAATATTAGCGTCCGGCGTGGAGAAGCCGATGCTGACGCTGAGCAGATCCAGGCCGCCTTCGCGGAATTTTTTCGTCAGCGTAATCGCCTCTGTCAGCGTCTCTTCGTCACGACCGTCGTATTCAATCACGCCGAAACGCGCCGTCAGCGGCAGGTTATCCGGCCACTGTGTACGTACGGCAGCCAGCGTTTCCAGCAGGAAGCGGCTGCGCCCTTCGAAATCGCCGCCATATTGATCCTGACGCTGGTTAGCGTGCACGGAGAAGAAGCTCTGTGCCAGATAGCCATGTGCGAAATGCAGCTCCAGCCACTCGAAGCCGGCATCACGCGCGCGCTGTGCCGCCACGGCAAAATCATCGCGAACGCGGGCAATCTCTTCCAGCGTCATTTCGTGCGGCACCTGCGGCAGGTTAGCACCGAAAGCGGTAGCGGACGGCGACAGCGTTTCCCAGCCGCGCGGGTCGGTTTTCGCGATATGATCGTCGCCTTCCCACGGACGGTTAGCGCTGGCTTTGCGGCCCGCATGGGCAATCTGAATACCCGGCACCGCGCCTGCCGCCTTGATATCACGGGCGATGATCGCCAGTTTCTCAGCCTGCTCGTCGTTCCAGATACCGAGGCAGCCGGGCGTGATACGCCCTTCCGGCGCAACCGCCGTCGCCTCGACAATCACCAGACCTGCGCCGCCACGGGCCAGGCTGGCATAATGAACGCGGTGCCACTCGTTGCTCAGCCCATCTTCAGCGCTGTACTGACACATTGGCGGTACGGCGATACGGTTGCGTAACGTCACGTCTTTTAAGGTAAAAGGGGAAAATAACCCTGACATAAAAACCTCTTAATGGATGGCGGTAAAACAGGTTGCCTGATGACAACGTCATGTCGGTCGATTATTACGCCAATGCTGGCAACTTCACTAAGCGGTTAATGCTGATGCTGTACGCAGGGTGGGTATCAGCGTCAGCCGTGGTCACAGGCCGATCTTTTCCGCTTAACGCAGGCGGCTTTCCGCAGGCCAGGCAAAATCAGCAATAAATTTGGGTAACGGACTCAGACTGCTCCAAAGAGGCCTGTTCGTAAAAAATATAAAACGCCCACGTCGAATTAGCCGCGTATGGCTGATAGCCAAAAATAATAAACAGAGCGGAAAAATAATTTGAATTTTATAGTCACGGCGCGTTATCAGCAGAAACAGCATTCTCGTTTAATGGTCATAAATTTTCGCCAGAAGGCGGAAAAAATAAATATTATTTATGAGCAGCGGCAGCGGTAATAATCATCACTCTTTTAAAAAAGGCAGCCATTCTGTTACAACTTCAACAAATGTCACACTTTACCTGGCCGGGACGCATCTTTCAGGTCGTGATTTGTTGCGTAATCTCTATCATGTAGCGGGTAAATAAAAGACTACCTGATTGGCAGTGAATGAAATTCAGAGATTTTGCAGAAGAAGAAAAGCTGTTTGTTCGCAGGGCACTGGTGGCCTTTGGCGTTGTGCTGGCGGGTTTTGTCACGCTTGGCATCAATCTCTGGCATCTGCAGATTGAGCAAAATCAGTACTATCAAACGCGCTCCAATCAAAACGATATCAAGATGATCCCCATCGCGCCCACGCGTGGGATTATTTTCGACCGTAACGGTACGCCGCTGGTAAAAAATGTTACCTGGTATGACATCGAAGTTGTGCCTTATAAAGTGCATGATATGAAGGCGTTACTGGCTGAACTGACGCCAATAGTCGATCTTTCTGCCGACGATATCGAGACGTTTACCCATAATCTGCACAACGCCAGCCGCTACAAGCCGGTGGTGTTGAAAACCGAGCTATCGGCGGAAGAAGTGGCCCGTTTCTCTGTTAATCAATTCAAGTATACCGGCGTCGATATCAACAGTTATGAAGATCGCCAGTACCCCTACGGCCCGGATCTGGCACACGTGGTGGGGTACGTCTCTAAAATAAACGACAGCGATTATAAAAGGCTGGATAAAGAAGGGATTAGCGAGAACTACGCCGCCGACCATAATATTGGCAAACAGGGGATTGAAGGTTATTACGAATCGGTACTGCATGGCAAAACCGGCTATCAGGAAGTGGAAGTGGATAACCACGGCCGGGTGATCCGCGTGCTGAAAGAGGTGCCGCCCGTTGCCGGTAAAAATATTTATTTGACGCTGGATCTTCCTTTACAGCAGTACGTGGAGACGCAGCTGCCAGGCCAGCGGGCCGCCGTCCTGATTGAAAATCCCAAAACCGGCGAGGTGCTGGCGATGGTGTCCAGTCCCAGCTACGATCCCAACCCTTTTGTGAAGGGCATCAGCTATAAAGCCTACAAGTCGCTGTTGGCTAATAAAGATCTGCCGCTTATCAACCGCGTAACCCAAGGGCTTTATCCGCCAGCCTCCACCGTTAAGCCTTATATGGCGATGTCGGCACTGCTGAATCACGTCATTACGCCGCAAACCAGCTTCTACGGCGCGCCGACCTGGACGCTACCGGGCACCGAGCGCAAATACCGCGACTGGAAAAAAACCGGACACGGGATGCTGGACGTAACCCGCGCGATAGAAGAGTCGGCGGACACCTTCTTTTATCAGGTGGCCTTTATGATGGGTATCGATCGCATTCATACCATGCTCAGCCAGTTCGGCTACGGTAAATCCACCGGCATCGATCTCAACGAGGAGTACAACGGCCTGCTGCCAGGCCGCGAATGGAAGCAAAAGGTGCATAAAAAGAGCTGGTATCAGGGCGATACCGTTTCCGTCGGCATCGGCCAGGGCTACTGGATTGCCACGCCAATCCAGATGGTGAAAGCGATGGCCACGCTTATTAATAACGGGCGCGTTATCCAGCCTCACCTGATGTATGAGGAAAAACAGGGTAAAAACGTCAGCCTTTGGCAGCCGACGCTGCCCGCTCAGCAGGTCGGCGATCCTGACTCGCCGTACTGGGGGATCGTACGCCGCGCCATGTTCGGCATGGCCAACGCGCCAAACGGCACCGGCTATAAATATTTCCATACCGCGCCTTACGGCATTGCGGCGAAAAGCGGCACCTCGCAGGTGTTCGGCCTGAAGCAGAATCAGATCTACAACGCCAAAACGATCCCGATCCGCCTGCGCGACCATATTTTCTATACCGCCTTTGCGCCTTTCGATAAGCCCAAAGTGGCGATAGCGCTGATCCTGGAAAACGGCGGCATCAACGGCGTCACGGCCGCGCCGCTGGTAAGAAATATTCTCGACCACATCTTCCTGCCGCCGGATGTTAAACCGATGGCCCCTACCGCCGATCCACAGAGCAACCTGACCGCGCAATAGCCCGGCCGCTAGCGCCGCAGCATAAGCTGCGGCGTGGGGCCGTGATGATAAACCTGTAGCTCGGCCCGATACCAGCGCGTCAGCGTCGGTTCGGTCATCACTTCCGCTGGCGTGCCGCTGGCGACTCGCCTGCCCTCGTGCAGCAGCAGCATGCTGTCGGACCACAGCGCCGCCAGGTTCAGATCGTGCAGCACGCAGCAAACCGCCAGCTGCCCTTTACGGCTGAGTCGATGCAGCAAACGCAGCGCATGCTGCTGATGGTAGAGATCCAGCGCCGAGGTCGGCTCGTCTAAAAATAACCAGCCGCGCGGGCCATCGTCGTGCCAGAGCTGCGCCAGCGCCCTCGCCAGCTGCACACGCTGCTGTTCGCCGCCGGAAAGCCGTCGATAGTCGCGCGTGGCCAGCTCGTCGCAGCCGGTCAGCTGCATCACTTCGTCCAGCATCGACGCACTGGCTCGGCCAGGCCAGGGCGCACGTCCCATCGCCACCACCTCGCGCACGCTGAGCGGAAACTCGACGTGGCTTTGCTGCCTCATCACCGCCCTGACGCGCGCCAGCCGATCGCGCGGCCAGCTATCCAGCGCCTGGCCGTTCAGCAGGCACTGACCTGAATCCGGCGAGAGATAGCCCGTCAGCAGCCGCAGCAGCGTGGATTTCCCCGCCCCGTTCGGGCCAATCAGAGCGACCATTTCGCCCGGCGTCAGCGTCAGCGAAACCCGATCGATCAGCAGCCGCGCCCCTGAGCGGCAGGAAAGATCGAGCGCCTGTAAAGCATCAGTCATATTCGCCCTCCCGCCGACGCAAAATCAGCCATAAGAACCACGGCGCGCCCAGCAGGCTGGTCAGCAGGCCAACCGGCATTTCGGCAGGCGCCACCAGCGTGCGCGCCAGCGTATCGGCTATCAGCAGCAGTATGGCGCCGAGCAGCGCCGAAGCGGGCAGCAGCCAGCGATGATCGCCGCCGGTGCCCAGCCGGATCAGGTGCGGCACCACCAGGCCGATAAAACCGATCACGCCGCTGACCGCCACCGCTGCGGCCACCATCAGCGCGCTGAGCACCAGTACGATGCGCTGCGTGCGTTGCACATCGACGCCCAGATAGTGCGCCTCTTCATCACCCAGCTGCAGCAGATTGAGCCGCTTTGCCTGCCACTGCGTCGCCAGCAGCGCCGGCAGGATCAACGCGGCGCTGGCCAGCACCGTTGACCACTGCGCCTGTCCCAGCGATCCCATACCCCACAGCGAAAGCTGACGCAGCTGCTGATCGTTGCCGATCCAGGAGAGCAAGCCGACCGCTGCGCCGCAGAGCGCGTTGATAGCGATGCCCGCCAGCAGCAGGCGAGAGAGCGTGGTGCGGCCGTGACGGCTGAGCAAAAAAATCATCAGGGTCACGGCCAGGCTGCCGACAAAGGCGGCCAGCATCGGCCACCATAAAGCCAGCACGGCAGGCAGCGTCAGCGGCATCACTACGGCCAGCGCCAGCGCCAGCGACGCGCCGCTGCTGATCCCCAACAGGCCGGGATCGGCCAGCGGATTGCGAAACAGCCCCTGCAGGGTCGCGCCGGAAACCGCCAGCGCGCTGCCGACCAGCACCGCCAGCAGCACGCGCGGCAGGCGGATAGTCCACCAAATCTGCCAGACCAGGCTGTCGGCGGACGCCTGCCAGACCATCGGCAGCGACAGCCGCATCGCGCCCATGCTGGCAGCAAACAGCGCCGTCGCCACCGTCAGCGCAAGCATGATCCCCAGCCCGCGCGACGTCATTTTCCTCATGGCAGCGTCGCTTCCGCCGCTTTACGCAGTTTGCCGATAGCGCCCGGCGTTTGCAGACCAAAGCCCAGCAGCGCCATATCGTCCACCACCAGCAGGTTGCGCTGCTTGCCCGCAGGCGTCAGCGCCAGTCCCGGCAGCTGCCAGATACGCTCTTCATCGCCCATCGCCTTCAGGCCGTCTTTGCCAATCACCACCAGCTGCGGCGCGCTGGCCACGATACCTTCCTGGGTCAACGGCTGGTAGCGCGGCACCTGCCCCATGGCGTTAATCAGCCCCGCGCTGCGAATGGCGCTGTCCGCCGCCGTCTCCGTTCCCGCCGCCATCGCCTTCATGCCGCTATGATTAAGGATAAACAGCACTTTGACCGGCAGCGGTTTTTTCGCCATTGCGGCCAGCTGGCTGTCCAGCCTGGCGTCCAGCGCTTTGCCTTCCTCTTCTTTATGCAGCGCGCCTGCAACGGTAGCGATTTTTTTATGGATCGCCTGGAGCGTCGGCTCGCCCGTTACCGTGACCACCCTGACCCCGGCCTGCTCAACCTGCTGTAAGGCCAGCGAGGGTTTAGCCAGCTCGCTGGCGATAACCAGCGTGGGCCGCATCGCCAGGATGCCTTCCGCATTCAGCTGACGCATATAGCCCACGTCCGGCAGTTTGGTCGCCAGCGCGGGCCGCAGGCTGGTGGAGTCCCGTGCTACCAAAGTTTGCTGGGCGTCCAGCGCGTAGACAATCTCAGTGACGTCGCCGCCGATCGTTACCACTCGCTCTTCCGCCATCAGCGCAAAAGGCAGCGCCAGCAGCGCTATCAGCCACAGCCTCATACCGTCGCTCCTTGCTTCGTCAGCCCGGCGATCTGCTCGCGCCAGCGCGCCTGTTCCGGCTGGCCCTCGGTGCGCTGACCAAACAGCTGGGCGATCTGCGTGCCGTCGGCGGCAAACAGCTCCAGGCTGGTGACAAAGCCGTCAGCCGTGGGCTTACGGGTGATCCAGCTTTCCGCTATGCGATCCGCCATCAGATGCAGCGTAAAGGTGGGATTGAAAATGTTCAGCCAGTTTTCCCTCCACACCGGCTTCTCCACCACGCCGGTAAAGATCTGCACGCAGCCGCGATTGCCGACGAAAATCATGATCTCGTTGCCGTCCTGGCTGGCCTGCCGTAGCAGCTCGCCGGGCGCGCTGTTGTCCACCCGCTGCGCCAGATCGTCGGGAACGGCGCGGAAAGCCTGCTGGCGCGAAACGCCGTGCCGGTTCAGCAGGCCGAAAAACTGATGCACGTTAGTCATCGCCCGCCATTGCTGTTCAATAGCCGCGCTGTCAGGCTGCGGACTAATGCTGGTGGGCATCACCGGGATCACCTCCAGCTCCGGCGTTTCCGTCAGGCGATAGTCGGCGATCAGCGCCTGCCAGGCCGCCATATCGGTGTTGGGCGTGGCGTAAATTTTCAGTACCGCGTCGCCGTGCGCGTCAAAAATCTGAATGCTGTGACGTTCGCCGCGCGCCGTCTCCTCACGCAACGCATAGGCGCTTTTCCAGCGCTGCGGAAAGATCCGCTGATCCAGCGCGCGCGGGTTCAGAACCAGCCCGGCGTGGCCGCCCAGATGCAAATTCTCGTAGCGGCCAATTTGTTCATGCACGGCAAAGGCGTTGCGGGTAATCGATTTGGTTTCGCCCACCGCTTCCAGCGCGGCCAGCAGCGCACTGAAATCCGGTCGCAGCGCCGCCGCGTCGAAAGCGGTGCGGGCATGGGTCAGCTCGGCTTCGCTGACGTCCAGCAGCGCGGCCAGGTCGCGGGCGTATTTTTTTGGGTGGTCGGCTTTAAGCTGCCTGTAACGCTGTAAAAGGTTCATCGCTTGTTCTCCATTAAGCCCCGCGCGCGGGGCAAAGTTGCCTTAACTGTGAAACCGGCATTACCGCTACGCCATTAAGCCTCGAGCTCGGGGCAAAGTTAAGGCGGTCAGAAATCCACATTGACGCCCAGCTGGAAGGTGCGGCCCGGCATCACCGCCAGCGCTTTATCAAAGGCATCCTGTCGCGTGCTTTCCGTCAGGTTGCGGCTGCTCAGATAATCCCAATATTTACGATCGGTCAGGTTATAGATACCGCCGCTGACGCGCACGTTTTTCGCCGCCTGCCACCAGGCGGTCATATCCACCATGCCGTAACCCGGCACGCGGCTGTATTCCTCGTCCGACCCGGCCAGCGCCGCGCCGCTGTTGCTGTAGCTTTCGCGATTGGTTTCGGTCGCCCGCTTGCCCTTAACAAAGGTCGCCGTTACCGCAGCGCCGTAGACTTTTGCCGGATCGTCCCAGGCTACGCCCACTATCGCTTTGACCGGCGCCACGCTGTCTAAATCGACATAGCTGTCGCCAGCGTAGCTGGATTTTGATTTGCCTTCGCTGTAGCCCAGCGCAAAGGTGGCGCTCAGGCCGTTAACCTCGCTAAACCAGCTGCCGACATCAAGCCTGGTGCTAAGCTGGCCGCCCCAGATAAAAGCTTTATCACGGTTTTCTGCCTGATAGATAGTGTAAATATTCGACGGCACCCGGCTGAACTTCGCCGGACTGCCGGCGCGCGTGTAGCGGGTATAGGCAATAAAGTTGTCGTAGGTGTTGTAGAACATGGCGGCATTCAGCGATACGCCTTTCGCCGCCTCGCCTTTCAGCCCCCACTCCAGGTTATCGCTGGTTTCCGTTTTTAACGCGCTGTTGCCGATCAGCGCGTACTGCGCGGATCCCGCATAGCTGGAGCCGAGGTTCCAGGAGCCGTACAGCTGGCTGGCGTTGGGGAACTGCGCGCCGCGCTTGTAGAGCACATACGTCATCAGATCCGGCGTCAGATCGTAGTTCAGGCTCAGCGATGGCAGCACCTGCGTATCGCTATTTTTCTGCCCGTAAAGCTTTTGCAGATCCGCTTCGGTAATAGCCGTGCTGCCGGTGGCCAGGCTGCTCAGGTTTTGCGGCCTGATGCTTTGGTAAGCGATACGCACGCCCGGCACCGCGCTGAAGTCGTGACCGTTCAGATCGAAGTGGATTTTATCCTGAAGGTAACCGCCCGCCAGATAGCCGCGGCTGTCGGCCTGCGGCTGCATGATGACGCTGTACTGGCTGGGCGCAGGCGTCTGGCGGAACGGCCGCTGCGTGTCGGTGACGGTCGCGTTCAGGCCGCCGCTCAGCTCGTGGCGTCCCAAGGTTTTTATCAGCCGGGTTTCCACGCCCCAGATCTCCACATTGTAATCGGAATAAACCCGCTCCATCGCCGTCGCGCTGGCAGGCATCAGGGTATTGTCGTGCGCCTGCGTCTGCTGGTAATAAAGTCGGGAGGTCAGGCTGTCGAGCAAATCGCTGGTCGGCGTCCACTCATCCTTCAGGCTGATGCCCCAGCGGCGGGTATTGCTTTGCTGCTGCGCGGTTCCCCAGATGGTGTTGCCGCTGCTGTCCCACGAGTCGTAATGGGTGTGGTTGGTTTTGTCATAATAATCGACGGTGCCGGTCAGCTTGTGCTCGTCGTTGGGCTGCCAGATGCCGGAAGCCAGCAGCGCGTTTGAATGCCAGTTGGCCGGATAAGCCGCCAGCGTATCGCTGTTATTGCGCGTTTGCTGGCCGTCGCGACGGCTGTAAACGAACACGCCGCGCAGCGTGGCATCACCTGCCGCAGCGGTTATGCCGTTGTGCCAGCTGCGGTTGGCGGAGTCGTAGTCGGACTGATAGCCGAAATAAGTCGATTTATAGGGCGACAGGTAGTCATCTGCCGATTTCGGCAGGAAGGAGACCGCGCCGCCAATGGCGTTGTTGGCTTTTTCCGTAGAGGTCGCGCCGGATTCTATCTCTACCAGACCGTAGAGATAAGGATCGATATAATCGCGGCCAATGCCGAAGGTGTTCAGACCTGCGCGGCTGGCGTAGCTGCGCCCGGCCGCTTCCGGCTGCGGAATGCCGTCCACCTCCAGCCCCACGCGGTTGCTTTCCAGGCCGCGAATGTTGTAGCCGGTATAGCCGCCGCGATCGAAACCGCTTTTGCCCGCGCCCGATCCGCCGCTGGCACCGGTCGCGCCGATCAACGGTTCATAACGCATTACCGAGCCGAAGTCGTTAGCCCCTTTTTTTTGCATTTCCGCTGCGGTGAGGGTGGTCTGGCTGCCCGCCTCTTTTACCTGTCGGGGCGCGGTGACCACCATCTGTGGTTCGCTGTGCGTGTCGGCAACGGTCAGCTGCTCATTTGCGGCACGCGCGTCCGCCGCCTGCGCACCTGATGATAAACCGGCCGCCGCCAGTGCCGTAAACAGCACGGATCGATGGAAAATTCCCTGAGAACACTGATTCTTGTACATGCTGGTAAGCCTTTTTCTTTATTAGTATCGACTCACATCACTGCCAAAAGCGTTACTGACGCCCGCCGCGCCTGGTTATAGTCGATCCCTGACCTTAATAAATGCGAATGATAATCATATTGATTTATGTTATCAACAATCTCCATAAAGAATTCACAATCCGGGAAAAGGCAAGCAGTTGCGGGCTTGACAGCGCCTCTCACCGACCAGAAGATGGTGCTCCCCTTTTTTGCCGGACTACGCTAATGACAACGCCTGCCATCACTATTCACTACTGCTCCCAATGCAACTGGCTGCTGCGCGCGGGCTGGATGGCGCAGGAGCTACTGCATACTTTTGGCACCGATTTAGCTTCGGTCACGCTGGTGCCGGGCACGGGCGGCATCTATCAAATTGCCGTTGACGGTCATCTGCTGTGGGATCGCAAAGTGGATGGCGGCTTTCCGGAAGTGAAAGAGCTGAAGCAGCGCGTGCGGAACTACTGTTTTCCCGAGCGGGATTTGGGTCATATAGACAGATAGCCAGCCGAATAAAGCGCCCTGCGCTAACGTTTTGACGGGCCATCCACGCGGCCCGGCTTGTTTATCCCTGCCGCTACACGGTAAACTCAGCGCCTTCCGGCGGCACGCTGCCAGCCGGCAATAATAACTACTCTTGCCTGCCCTGCCCTCATCGTCCCCGTCACGCGTTGTGCACAGGTTTTAGCCTCTCTTATTAAGACTTTTTATGACTATTGAAAACCCAACTTCCCCTGCGGCGCGCGCCGTCGGCCCGCTGCTGTTTGCCCTGGCGCTGGGCGCCTTCGCCATCGGCCTGAGCGAATTTGTGATCATGGGCCTGCTGCCGCAGGTCAGCGCAGCGATGCACGTCAGCCTGGCCGAAGGCAGCCGTTTTATCAGCTACTACGCGCTGGGCGTGGTGATCGGCGCGCCGCTGTTTTCCCTGAGCACCGCGCGCCTTAGCCGCAAGCATCAGCTGATGATTTTTATCACGCTATTTTTAGGCGGCAACGTCAGCAGCATGCTGGCGGACAGCGCCCACGCGCTGGTGATTTCCCGTTTTCTTAGCGGCCTGCCGCACGGCGCTTTTCTTGGCGTGGCGGCGCTGGCGGCCGCTTCGCTGGTGGAAGAAAACCGGCGCGGTCAGGCGGTGGGCAAAGTCATGCTCGGCCTGACGCTGGCCTCATTGCTGGGGAATCCCGCGGCGACGCTGCTGGGCGAACACCTGGACTGGCGCTGGGCCTTTGCCTGCGTGTCGCTGCTGTCGCTGGCCGATGCGCTGCTGATTTTTAAACTTTTCCCACAGCAGCATGAGGAAGCGCAAAGCTCGCCGCTGAAAGAGATCCGCGGGCTGGCGAACAGCCGCATCTGGCTGACGCTGGGCATCGCGGCTATCGGCTTTGGCGGCATGTTTGCCGTGATCAGCTATATCACGCCGATCCTGACGCTGGCCGCGCACCTCTCTACGCTCTGGCTGCCGGTGGTGCTGTTCGCTTTTGGTCTGGGCATGGTGTTGGGCAATCTGGCTGGCGGCAAGCTGGCCGACCGCAAAATCATGCTCTCTATTTTTTGTATTCTGGCCTGGAGCGTGCTGGTGCTGACCCTGTTCCCGCTGATGGTCTCTTCCGTCAGCGGCCTGCTGCTGGGGGCTTTCCTGATCGGCACCAATCTGGCGCTGTGCGCGCCGCTACAGGTGCGTCTGATGCAGGTGGCCGGAAAAGCGCAAACGCTCGCCGCGACGCTGAATCACTCCGCCTTTAATATCGCCAACGCGCTGGGTGCGTTTCTGGGTGCCTGGGTGGTGCAGCAGGGCTATCCGATGACGCAGACCGCCAGCTATGGCGCCGTTCTGCCGCTGATGGGGATGGTGATCTTTGCTTTCGCCCTGCTGAAGGAAGTGGCCGACCGTAAAAAAAGCGCGATTGGCGCCACCGATTTGATTTAAAAGATGGCGTGATCGGGTTCCCTGAATGTTTAAGTGACGTCCGCTTTGTGGGAGCGGACGTCATGGGAAAATCAAAATACAGGGTCGCTCTGTTATGGCCGTTATAATTTTTCATTCCCATCCCATTTCTTTATAGGTCTTACTATCCTGTTCAGGGAAATCAGCCTGATATTTTCCCCAGCGACGAAACGCATAATATTTTTTCATTGCTTCAAGATGAGAATCTGCATCACATGCCCACACTAATCTGTAGCCTGGCTCCAGTAATTGACGAGCAGAATTCCCCTGTGGGCCTGCAAGACAAAAAAATTCAGCCCTTCTTCATTTGTCCAAAGTTCATGTTTCATCATTTTGTTCTCAAAAAAATTTTTCTCTTATCAATTGACCATCGAAATTTAGTGTAAATATTATATTTAATTGATTTTCCAACATTTTCTGGTGAGAACCGAATGCAAATTTCATCCTGTTATTAATAATCCCGTTGGCCGCTTATTGATGCTGCCCAACTAAAGATACCCTATATAGCTGGCCGGATCCGCGTATCCAAAAATCCTGTAGCCGGTTGAAGTTTCAATACCGGGAAGATGAATAGCGCGAAGAATAACGCCAACTTCCGCGTGCTGCTCAACTGAATTTGTCAAAATATCAAGATAGTGGATATCCGAATAGCCGCCCACGTTGAAATGGTAAAACCATTCGCCATCCACTGCGGATCCATAGCCATCGAGAGAGGTTGTTTTCCATAAAGGAGGCGATGTCATGTTCACCATTGCCAGACGGATTTCATTCCATTTTGTATCATTCATGCAGCTATAAAGCATTTAAACCTCCAGGCACCAGCTTCCTACAGATTACTATACTACGCGGTTAGCAACGCCCTGGCTCTAAGTGGACAGGCGCCAGGCGCTCCCCGTATGCTACGAGCGAAAAGCGCACATTTAGAAGCATTTAATGAAGATTTGTGATTCCATACATAGTTAACATAGGATTATAAAGAGCAAATTTCTTTGGATCTGAATAATTGGGGTTAGGTAACTTTTATTTTGTTTAATTTACTGCCATTTGGTTGAATAGTTATCAGTTTGCGGCAAGGAGAAGCCAGGTGAACAATCGGATACAGTGGCCAGATCCCTTCGATGACTCTCTGGCGGGAGGGATGGTCTATCGCAAGTTTTTATATTGCGGGCAACTCTACGGGATCGGCTTTCAAGAATTGCCGACGCTGGCAGATTTAGAATCAAAACATATAAAGTTGAATCATGCGTTCCCACAGTTTCGTTTCCCACAGAACAATAGTGTCTGGGCAGTACTATTTGACACTATTGACCCGGTAACAGACTCACCTTTAGGCTTTAAGCATGTTAAGTTTGACGGATTAGCGGGTGGGCGTGTGCTCCAAAACGTTGCAAGTATAATTTATGACCATTATAATATTTGCGATGCAGGTGCATATGTTTTCAGCGCCGCGGAAGATAGAGAGCATGAGCGAGGCACTGATCTTTCAGTAATTTATTCGCGAGCACTCGGTCTTCAGGGGCACCGTACAAGCAGGCTGTTCAGCCCGTTTATCGGTTGGAACGCATATACCGATATAGACGCAGGAGGAAGAAGTTATGTCGTCACAACTCAAAGTTACCAGCCTTAACAACGCCGCAGTGGAACGCCTTACTCTTGAAATGGGCAAACGTCTGCAGGCAGCAGCAGGTCGAGATGTGAGAGAGAAGCTTGCTTCCGGCGAGATTAAAATTGTCAATGGTCGCTATGTGGCATCCAGTGATAGTAGCCTTCGAGTTAAACGTTCCTCAGTCTTTGGCGGGGGTCGCCCAAAGAAGCAGGGGATGTATAGCGCATAAAAGAGCCCCGAAAGGGGCTTTTTTATGCGCTCTATTCCAACCTGTACTTATCTTTTTCAAAAAAATTCTGCGCACTTAGTTAGCCATTTGGCTCATCAGTTATTTGTACTTTGCCGGTTGCTATATATTTGTAAGCAATGCCTGCTTCTGGCAGAGATTAGACGCTTATCTGGCGCAGATAGCAGCCGGACAGCAGTAATGCGTGGCGATGCAGCTACCGGTAAGGCGGTTTGATGACCAGACCACAGCGCTTGCTCCGGAGATAGTCGGAAAGGTGCTCAGTGTTATGCGCGGTCTGGCGCAGGAAGATGTCACGATAAAGTGGCGCGATATGGCTGATATTATCTGGTTGATGGATTGGGCGCAGATTCTGGAGAAAGCGATACCTGACAACTTTTTCAGACACCTCAGCATTTCTGTAAGCATCGTTTCCTGAGCGATTATCAGGGCATTAACTCAGCCGTTGCAAAGCCAGCCGCAAGAGTGGATCGGCAGCCTGCCAGACGGCGGGCTGCCTTGCATATCAGGGAATAAGTTTACTGCTGCGCATGGCTTCCAGATGCTCGATCAACACGTCATCGGAGCGCCTGATCATGGCGTCAAATCCTTCCCGGCGCGCTTTGGTGACGTCAAATATGGCATCTTTCTGCACATGGAAGATGAAATCACCAAATCCGCCCAGCGCCAGCTTATCGATATTCTTCTCCTTCAGCTGCGCCTTATCGGCGATGGATGACCAGAGAGGCTTAAGCCCGCTGAGACGTTCGCTAAGCGAGACAGGCTGCGCCTCGCCGACCGGCACACCGAACCAGTCAGCCAGTTTTGGCCAGACATGACACCAGCGAAACACGTCGCCATTGGTGATATTGAACGCGCCGAATTTGGCGTTTTCGGCAGCCCAGATAGCGCTTTGCCCCAGAATGCGGCTGTCGGTGATATTCACCAGCGTATTGCGATAGGCGTCATCCGGGCCGGGGAAATGCAGAGCGGTTCCCGTTTCGCGGCAAATCGTCCCGTACACGCCGATCAGATTTCCCAGGTTCATGGGCGATCCGAATGAGTGGCCGATAACAATATCCGGGCGTAGCGCAGTCCAGCCGATACCTTCCTCGCCAATCTTCTTCGCATAGTCTTCATGCCGGAAATAGAGGTTAGGCGGAAAATGCCGGCTGTCCTCTTCCCGTGCCGGGGTGCGGTAAACGCCCAGATGAGCGCCATAAACCTTGCCGCCCTGAATAAAGATAATATGCTGCAACGCATTGCCTGACGAGCGCACTGCGCCGATCAGGTTTTCAAACATCAGCGCATTAATATCCGCTTCCACGCCCGGATTAGGATCCTGGCGCAACGCCGCGTAAAAGATATGCGTCACCGTTTCAAACGCTTCGCGGTGTTGTTTAAGATCCTCTGAAGAGGTCAGGTCGGCGCTGATATGAGGAGAAGAATGAGGGCTGTGCGGCGAACGCCCAAGAGTCGTGATTTGCCAGCCCGCTTTATGGAAGGAATCATGAGCGGCAAAGCCAACTACGCCGCTTGCACCGACCAGCAATACGTGCTTGTTATTCATACAGTTCTCCGCTTGGTTTCAGATAACAAAATGTAGCTGCGTTTTTCGGGCGCAGCAGGCCCAGGCAGAAAATTGAGCGGATCGTCTTTTCCTCGTCCCGGACGCATCATTCAGGCCAAAAGCCGACAGCTTTTCTGCAAAAAATCGGGCGATACAGCTCTTCTCTTCCGAAAAACGACCCTGATTTTTATCAAAAATTTATTATGCTCTCGGCCTCTGGCCCTGCCGGTACCCGGCAGCAGCATACAAAGGGTTTACCGCTGCCGGAAAACGGCGCCGTGCCCGAACGCTGTTATTAAAAAGTGATCTATATAACAGAATGAGTCAAACAATGATGAACAGGCGCAGGGCCACAGAAACGTTTCTCTCTGTACACGTTTACAGCACAGAATTTTCCGGCCTGCCGCCTACGCCCCTATCAACTTCTGGCGCGTGACACAGGTGCCATTCCCGCTTTTTTGCCTCCATCATTTGCTGCCGTTCTCGTTGCAGACCCTGACTCGCCCCGATGATCCACTATACTGACCATTGCTGGTGTAATTTACCTACGAATCTGAGCACGGTTAGTTCCCAAATACCCACCCTACCCACGACCATCAGGAGAACAACATGCAAAAGAGTAAAACCCTGAAAATGCTGCTGGCCGTATCGGCAGTGGCCGCTATGTTCAACACTGTCGGCGTGCAGGCCCAGACGCCAACGAGCGCCGCGCAGAATGTCGCCGCGGGCCAGGCAGGATCGAGCGCCAAACTCAGTGCCGGCGACGAAAAAGCGGTGAAAGACATGGCGCAGGCCAATATCAATGAAATCGCCGCTGCCAAGCTCGCGCTGAGCAAGGCCCAAAGCAGCGATGTCAAAGCATTCGCTCAGCAGATGGTCGAAGATCACGGCGCCGCCTTGACCAAAGTACAGGCCGTCGCCCAGCAAAAGGGCGTGACGCTGCCGACTGAGCCGGACGCCAGCCACAAGGCCATAGCCGCCAAACTGGAAAAGCAGAGCGGCAACGCATTTGACAAGATGTATATGGAAAACGCCGGCACTAAAGACCACAAGATGGTGCTGGCGAAGCTAAAAAGTGACGCCATGCAGATTAAGGATGCGGATGTGAAGGCCCTGGCCGACGCGCATACGCCGGTTGTTGAGCAGCACCTGAAGTCTGCCCAGCAGATGTCGATGTCGGCAGGTAAGTAAACAGGTTGTTCAGTGGGCGACTGCCCTTCGAGCAGGCACGGGCCTTGTTCAACATATCGCTGAAAGGCACGGAGGCATCATTGTTGCTGGTGCCGCAGAACGGGCGGCATCTTTACTCTAAGCGTGCCGTTCAATGCTTGCACCTGCGTGGTCGCAAACGGACGTTCACTGCATGTGTTAATACCAGACAGCTGTTCGACAGGATATACGGAATCATGGCGAAGGAACGCTTCTGGCTCCCAACGGACATCACTAAAATATGCGCTCAGGACAGCAATTCTTATCCTGGCGCAGCTTCCCCCGACTAGCCTGGAAGCAGTAAATACAGCCGGGATCGGCTCATATTACTGCCTGTCACCATAACCCCGTATAAGCGGTTACAAAAGGCGCCCTCTTTTATCACAAAACCGCCCTGGACGTAGAGCTGCTTTCAGGCAAGCGTGTGGTTTTTCATATTTGACGCTACCAACGTATTTTGCGGCCGGCCTTTCGTGGAAAAAATATGCAAAAGCCGCTGTAAATCTATTGAGTATTTATATTTGCTGCGTCGCCATTTGCTTAGGTTCACGGCTGTGGCCTGCCATGCCGACGCCTTGTAATGCCCGAAAAGCCAAAGCAGCGCAAAATTGCCATAAAAAAGGATTAGCCCGGTGACGACAAAACAGATCGCGTCCGCAAGTGCTCCGAATGTGATTGAATAATCTACTGACGTTATAAAACCTGCCAGCGCGGAAGTAATGAGCCCCCAGCCAGCGACTGATCCGGAGGTTGCACCGGTGCTTAACTGTTCTGTCATATAAAAACTTTAAATAAAAAAGGCCCGCCGAAGTAAGCCTGCAATATATACGTGGAAAGTTTTCCTTTTATAAACAAATAGCCATTTTAACAAGCATTGAAAAGGCCGCACCTGGCGGCCATATAATATAATATTTAAAGTGAAATTTGTTATATGAATTACATTTATTTCTTAATCAAGATAGAAAAAATAAAATGAATAAATTTAACCACACCAATATAGCAAATCATCATTATACTGAAGCGTGATATTTCTTCAGGGAATGCATACCAATTAGTAAACATTACCTTTGCACCACTCAATAGCGATGATGCCAGAAGCACCCCAAAAAAAATAGCGAGGCAGTAAATCAATTTCTCTTTCACTTTCACTTTAAGCGCCCTTAAAAGGAACAAGAGTCGCCAAAACAATTTGAATTGTTTGAACCGGAACCACCGCCTCCGCCGTTGCCGCTATTCTTGAAACATCCACCAGAGATAACGCCACCAGCCAGCCCTACGGCTATACCAGCCAAACCGCCCAATGATCCGGCTATCATCCCTCCAATTATCAACCTAAATATATGCCCCACCATTTGCTTCTTGATAAGGCATAAACAGGTTTACTCTTTTGTCAGGGATTCGTCAATCTATGTAACCATTTACCTAAAACTACAATAAAAACAATATATACAGAAAGTTATACTTTTAATAAAAATAAATTAAGAAATTTTTGGAGCGACAATTAAATAAAAAAACAAAAAAGGTTGAGCACCATCACAAATTAAAAGAGTAATGTTAAAAGTGGACTGAAGCATCACAGTGATAATTGTATGCCGCGTTTGCCACAGGGCTAACAGCAAAAAACCCCGCCGTGGCGAGGTTTGCAATTCGTAAGTGGCGTATGCACAGAAATCCTACTTTGGAGAGATACTATGCCAATTTCGGACAAAATCAATCCCTCTTTTGATTATTGTTATAAGATCCTTCAATTTTCTTTATCTGCTATAGAAACCAGTAAATGAATTCTGTTTAAAATGCATGTTGCAGGAGTAAATCAACAGTTGGTGTAAACAAGGAGAGTAACAATGACATGGGTTTATGAAGTGATGACTAAATCTTTTTACCTGAATGGTAAGTTCCAGTTTAAGGCTATGTATGCTGGTACGCCGGGGTATAAAGATGATGTAGCATTTGAATGCGTTAAATTTAAAGGCCCTCTGCCTCGAGGCAAATACCATATTGGGCGAATGCAAGCCACGCATCCAAAAGCGGGGAAACATGTCATACGTTTAACTTCTCATCCAGGGAATAGCATGTGTGACCGGGATGGTTTCCTTATTCATGGTGATAATGGTAAAGGGACAGCATCTAACGGTTGTATTGTTACCAGGTTATATGACAGGAAAAAGATTGCTGAAAGTCATGATCAGGAGTTAATTGTGAAATGATAAAAAACTCCGCTCTTTTTACCTTTATTATCTGTGCTAATGCATCTGCGGGCGTAACACCTGAATCATGCCTTGATATTAACAGAAACGTCGGGGTAAGTATGACCGATGCTCTTGTTGCAGATTTAGATATCAAAGAAAGTGACATTTTAGTTGATAAAACAAAGTTGTCACTCCTGAGTACTAACAATGTAACGCCTGAGCTTGCTGAAACTCTGGCAAGAAAGAACTATAGTACAGAATCAACACATTTTTTTTCGCTCGATAAAGGAAAACAAATGTTTATGGAAAGTAATGCTAAAAATATAATTGTAAAGTATGATTATATTAACCACAAAAATAAACACATTGTCACTTTAGCTTCGCTATTAATTAATGATGACGAGTGCTCTGTCAATTTTAATGGTTATATTATTGTCAAGCGCGAGTTTTGATTATTGCCCCTGTGTATTGGCGCAGGGGCTTTTTACCATTAACGCGTCACATTTCTGAACTGTGTGTCAGCATAGCTTTCTTTGATCTCACATTTCGCCACCAGCTTTTCAAAAAAGGCTTTCCGTTGCGTGGCCAGGACGATTGGTTCAGCTCTGATACCAGCATTTGAGCACCAGGCGGTTGTGGCCGCCGAACGGCAATACGCCTCAAACGCCAACTTCGACAGCACGACCAGGCATTTACCCAGCTGGCTGCCTGCGGCTTAACAACCAGCAAAACCTCACCACGCAACGCTTTCAGGCCGCTATAAACAAGACGCGCCCGCACCACGCCGCCATGCCTGCTCCGCAGGGTATCGCTAAAGATTTGCGCTCAAATGCCGATAGCTTTTTCAGGCTTCTGAAAGCCTTTTTTACCCTTTGGGCAGTCATATTAATCAGGAGAGCAAGATGGATGTATCACAAATTGCATCACTGGCTACCGGCCTTGATAACATGGAACTCGGTAACAAAGTAAGCACGCTCGTACTAAAGAAAGCCCTGGATAATCAGCAGTCTGTGGCGGCCGGGATCATTGATTCCATCCCTCAGTTACCTGCCAACCCCGCAGTCGGTCGCAACATCAATACCACCGCCTGATTAGCGGCAACAATCCTGAGCACGACGTAAAAAAAATCCGGAAACAGGAAGTTTCCGGATTTCTGCACCACTACAGCATCATTAACCGATCGGCATCAGCTACCGCACCGGCTTGTTTTATACGCCGTCCTGCACGGGTGCTTTCACGCGCAGCGCCATAAAGATGGTCATGGTCGCCAGCAATAACAGCAGCGCGCTACCCATAAACACGCCTTTAGCGCCGGTAACGTTAAAGATCATACCGCCGGCCGCTGCGCCGATAGTGATAGCCAGCTGAATAGCCGCCACCAGCAAACCGCCGCCGCTTTCCGCCTCTTCCGGCATGGTGCGGGTGATCCACGTTGACCAGGCAACCGGCACGGCGCCAAACGCCATGCCCCACAGCGCGACTAGCAGCGCGTCCATCACCGGCGCGGAACCTAATCCCACCAGCGCCACGCCCATCAGCCCCATCGCCAGCGGCATGCCGATCAGCGTCAGATGCAGATTACGCTCCAGCAGCAGGCCCGCCAGCAGCGTACCGGCGAAGTTCGCCACGCCAAAGCCCAGCAGAATAGCGGAAAGCCCGTTGACGTCCACGCCGGTTACGCTCTCCAGGAAAGGTCGCAGATAGGTAAAGAAGGCGAAATGGCCGGAGAAAACCAGAATAATCGCCAGCAGCGCGGTCTGCATGCCCGGACGCTTAATCAACGACAGGATCGAGCTGTTTTTAGCCAGCGGATTAGGCGGCATTTTTGGCAATGCCGCCAGCTGCCAGCCCAGCGCCAGCACGCCGATGGCCGCCGCAGCGACAAACACGTTACGCCAGCCGATCAGATGACCGAAATAGCTGCCCATCGGCGCCGCAACGATGGTAGCAACCGACACGCCGCTAAAAACAATGGAGAGCGCGCGCGGGATCATCGCTTCCGGCACCAGCCGCATAGCGGTTGCCGCCGCCAGCGTCCAGAAGCCGCCGATGGCAATACCTAAAATCACTCGTCCCGCCAGAATAAAGGTCAGGTTCGGCGCGAAGGCGACCAGCAGGTTAGAAACGATCAGCATTACGGAAAACAGCAACATCACGCCACGGCGATCCAGCTTGCTGGTCAGGGAAGCGCTGAAGAAACTGGTTACCAACGCGAAAATGGCCGTCACGGTCACCGCCTGGCCGGTCATGCCTTCCGTCACGCCCAGGCTGGCCGCCATCGGCGTTAACAGGCTGGCGGGCAGGAACTCGGCGGTTACCAGGCCAAATACGCCCAGCGCCATAGAGAACACGGCTCCCCACTGAGGCTTTATTGGTGTTGTCATAGAAAATCTCTTTAATCGTTCGATGGCAGCAAGATTAAAGCGCTGGTGTCGGATGGTCTATGATGTAAAATCCGTCATTATTGATTAATCGTCCGGGAAGCGCTGCCATGACCACAGAAGGCCACGATCTCACCAGCGAGCTGCTCTACGGGATGCGCCTGCTGGGGCTACAGTATCGGCGTATCGAACTCGCCGCGCCGTTTGGCGTTGGCTTTGTTAAAGCGCCGGGCCGCGCGCAGTTCCACTTCGTCAGCCGCGGCCCGGTGCTGCTGCGGACGCAGAACGGCCAGCTGCGCACCCTGAATACGGGCGATGCGCTGCTGCTGCCGCACGGCAGCGATCATGTGCTGCTCTCCTCGCCCGATGTGGCCTGCAAGGACATCCGCGCTTTCAATACCACGCCGGTTTGCGGCAACGTCTGCTGTATTAAAGACTGCGCGTCCACCGAAGAAACCACGCTGATATTCAGCGGCTGTATGGAGTTCGACCTGGGCGGTATGCAGATGCTGATCGGCTCGATGCCGGAAGTGCTGCTGGCGGATACGCTGATCCATAAATATCCGGAAGTGCAGCCGATGCTGGAAGCGATGGAGCGGGAATCGCTGGGCAAAAGAGCGGGCTATGCGGGCATCCTGGCGCGGCTGGCGGATGTGGTCGCGGCGTTTATCGTACGCGGCTGGGTGGAATCGGGCTGTGGCGCGGCGGGCGGCTGGCTGGAGGCGCTGCGCGATCCTAAGTTAGGCAAAGCGCTGGTGGCGCTACACCGCGATCCCGGCAAAAACTGGACGGTTGCGCAGCTGGCGGCAGAGATGGGCAGCTCGCGCTCGGTCTTTGCCGAACGCTTTCTGGCGGTCACCGGCATGACGCCGGTACGCTATCTGACCAATTTGCGTATGCAGCTGGCGGCGCAGTGGATTGGCCGCGACGGCGAAGCGATAGAGAGCGTTGCCTGGCGGCTGGGCTACGGCTCGCTGGCCGCTTTCAGCCGGGCGTTTAAGCGCACCACCGGCACCACGCCGGGCGCCCTGCGGGCGGAAGAGAGCCGAAGAGCGGAGCAGCAGGCCTGACGGCCTGTAAGCGGCTCCTTCCTGCATACTACAAAAAACAGGAGGCGTACCCTATCCATCACGCTGTCGCCCAGGTTTTTAACCGACGGCTGCATACTGTCTTTTGGCGAGCGGGTCAGGCCGCGTCCGGTCAGCGAAGGGCGGATTTGCTCAACCGCCACCGCCTTATCGTGCGGCATATCAGCGCGCCAGAAGCCCGAAGGGAGTGAATGAACAACTGCTGAGATTTATACGTCAAGAGCTTTAACACCGTAGGCGGCACTCATCGGCAGCTTTGTTCTTCCCTGTCCTCTCCAACATCCTCTTTACCCTTACCGCAATTCTTTACACTTTTCCCTGCCGTTTAATGCGTTTTAGCGCCATAACCGCACTTTTCAGCAGGCCCGGCACGGCGCTTTGAGGTATCATTTATTTAACAATGTACCTTCTGATTCATAACAATGACGCTATTGACCTCTGCTCAACCCGTTTTTGACGGCCATAACGATCTTCTGCTGCGCCTGTGGATGCAGGAAACAGGCGATGCCGTGGCGGATTTCCTGCACGGCACGATGCACGGTCACCTGGATATGCCGCGAATGCGCCAGGGCGGCTTTGCCGGCGGCCTGTTTGCGGTGTTTGTGCCGCCAGCGCAGTACGTGAAGCAAAGCAATACGGTCTGGCAGGAAGAGGATCACGATCCGCTGGCGATTACCGAAGCGCAGATAGCCCTGCTGCATCAGATTGCCGATCGCTCAGCCGGGCAGGCCCGTATCTGCCGCAACGCCAGCGAGATCGAGCGCTGTATCGCGCAGGGCGTGCTGGCGATGGTGCTGCATATCGAAGGCGCAGAGGCGCTGGATGACGAGTGCAGCCAGCTTGACCGCTGGGTCGCTGCCGGCCTGCGCAGCGTCGGCCCGCTGTGGAATCTGCAAAATCGCTTCGGCACCGGCGTGACCGGCGGTTTTCCCGGCTCGCCGGACAGCGGCGACGGGCTGACGCCTGTCGGGATCAATCTGCTGCGCGTGCTTAATCAGAAAAAGCTGCTGATCGATTTGTCGCATATGAATGAGAAATCTTTCTGGCAGGTGGCGGAGATCAGCGATGCGCCACTGGTCGCCACCCATTCCAATGTTCATGCGCTTTGCCCGCAGCCGCGTAATTTAACCGACGCTCAGCTGGCCGCAATTGCGCAGAGCGACGGCTTTGTCGGCGTCAACTTTGGCAATGCGTTTCTGCGCGCCGACGGCAAGCGCGACAGCGATACGCCGCTGGCGCAGATTGTGCAGCATCTTGATGCGCTGTTGGAAAAGCTGGGCGAAGATCGCGTCGGCTTCGGTTCTGACTTTGACGGCATCAGCGTGCCGGACGAACTGGGCGACGCGGCCGGACTGCCGAAGCTGGTCGATTTAATGCAGCAGGCGGGCTATTCGCCCGAACTGATCGATAAGATTTGCTGGCGTAACTGGCTACGTGTGCTGAAGAAAACCTGGGGAGAATAACGCTCCCCCGTTAATCCCTGCGGCTTACAGGGTTGATATCACTGTGACACAGGTGCAACATTTGCGCCGCCGCAGGGCGATATTTGACAATAAGCTGTTTACCTGCCGAACTTAACGGGCAGATTTTTCCCTTAACACCATGAGGAGCTCCGCTATGTGGACTAAACCAACGTTTGTTGATTTACGCTTAGGCCTGGAAGTGACGCTGTACATCTCCAACCGCTAAGCCCTTATGCCCACTCAGGTGGGCATTTCCTCTCTTTTTTTCTGGTCTACACATGCAAATTAACGTTCTTGGCTCTGCGGCCGGCGGCGGTTTTCCCCAGTGGAACTGCAACTGCCGAAACTGTCAGGGCGTGCGTAACGGCACGCTGAAAACGTCGGCGCGTACGCAATCTTCCATCGCCATCAGCGACGACGGCGTCGATTTTGTGCTGTGCAACGCCTCGCCGGATATCGCTCATCAGATCGCCGCCACGCCCGCGCTGAATAAGAAAGACGTCCTGCGCGGCACCGTTATCGGCTCGATTATCCTGACCGACAGTCAGATCGATCACACCACCGGCCTGCTGAGCCTGCGCGAGGGCTGTCCGCATCAGGTCTGGTGCACGCCGGAAGTACACGACGATCTCACCACCGGTTTCCCCATCTTTACCATGCTTTCGCACTGGAACGGCGGCCTGGTGCATCACGCGATTCAGCCCGGCGAACCTTTCTCCGTGGCGGTCTGTCCGGCGCTGCGGTTTACCGCCATCCCGCTGCTCAGCAACGCGCCGCCCTATTCGCAGTATCGCGGCAGACCGCTGCCCGGCCACAATGTCGCGCTGTTTATTGAAGATACCCGCAGCGGAAAAACGCTGATGTATGCGCCCGGTCTGGGCGAGCCGGACAGCGAGCTATTGGGCTGGTTGCAAAAAGCCGACTGCCTGCTGATCGACGGCACGCTGTGGCAGGATAACGAGCTGGCGACAACCGGCGTGGGCCGCAATACCGGTAAGGATATGGGCCATCTGGCGCTGGCCGAAGAGCAGGGCCTGATAGCGCTGCTGGCTTCGCTGCCCGCCGAGCGCAAAATCCTTATTCATATCAACAATACTAACCCGATCCTGGATGAAGAGTCGGCTGAACGTCAGGCGCTGACGCAGCACGGCATCGAAGTCAGCTGGGACGGTATGCGTATCGACCTGTGAGAAAATCATGCAACAGACTCCCATGACGCGCGAAGCGTTCGAGCAGGCGCTACGCGCCAAAGGCGCTTATTACCATATCCATCATCCTTACCATATCGCCATGCACAACGGCCAGGCGACGCGTGAGCAGATCCAGGGGTGGGTGGCGAACCGTTTTTACTACCAGACCAGTATTCCGCTGAAGGACGCCGCCATTATGGCGAACTGCCCGGATCCGCAGACGCGCCGCAAGTGGGTACAGCGTATTCTGGATCACGACGGTCATCAGGGCAGCGAAGGCGGGATTGAAGCCTGGCTGCGCCTGGGCGAAGCGGTCGGCCTCAAGCGCGAGACGCTGCTGTCGGAAGAGATGGTGCTGCCCGGCGTGCGTTTCGCCGTGGATGCTTACGTTAACTTCGCCCGCCGCGCGGTATGGCAGGAAGCGGCCTGTAGCTCGCTGACCGAGCTGTTTGCGCCGGAAATCCACCAGTCGCGCCTGGACAGCTGGCCACAGCACTATAAGTGGATCGAAGCCGAAGGCTACGGCTATTTTCGCGGCCGCCTGAGCCAGGCTAACCGCGACGTCGAGCACGGGCTGGCGCTGGCGCTGGACTACTTCACCACGGCCGAACAGCAGCAGCGTATGCTGTCTATTTTGCAGTTCAAGCTGGATATTCTGTGGAGTATGCTGGACGCTATGACCCTGGCCTACGCGCTGCATCGTCCGCCTTACCATACCGTGACCGACCAGCCCGTCTGGCATAAAGAGAGATTGCTGTAATGACCCTTAACGACCAGCAGATACCTGCGTTTCGCCGTGGCTACCGCCTGCAGTGGGAGCCGACGCAGGATTGCCACGTGATCCTGTACCCGGAAGGCATGGCGAAGCTGAACGAGAGCGCCACCGCGATTTTGCAGCTGGTGGACGGTAAACGCCCGCTTGCCGCGCTGATTGCCGAACTGAACGCTCGTTTTCCCGATGCGGGCGGCGTGGATGAGGACGTCAAAGCGTTTTTTATGCAGGCCGTCGAACAGAAGTGGATAATTTTCCGTGAACTCGCTTAAGCCTAATCCGCCGCTCTGGCTGCTGGCGGAGCTGACCTATCGCTGTCCGTTGCAGTGCCCCTACTGCTCAAACCCGCTGGATTTCGCCCGGCAGGAGCAGGAGCTGACCACGGCGCAATGGATAGAAGTTTTTAAACAGGCCCGCCAGATGGGCGCCGTCCAGCTGGGCTTTTCCGGCGGCGAGCCGCTGGTGCGTAAAGATCTGCCCGAGCTGATCCGTGCCGCGCGGGATCTGGGTTTTTACACCAACCTGATCACCTCCGGCATTGGCCTGACCGAGAAAAAGATCGACGCCTTTGCCGAAGCGGGTCTCGATCATATCCAGATCAGCTTCCAGGCAAGCGACGAGACGCTGAACGCGGCGCTGGCGGGATCGCAAAAAGCCTTCCAGCAAAAGCTGGCGATGGCGAAAGCGGTCAAGGCGCACGGCTACCCGATGGTGCTGAACTTTGTGCTGCATCGCCATAACATCGACCAGATCGATCGCATTATTGAACTGGCGATCGAGCTGGAGGCCGACGACGTCGAGCTGGCGACCTGCCAGTTTTACGGCTGGGCGCAGCTGAACCGCGAGGGCCTGCTGCCTACCCGCGAGCAGATCGCCAGCGCCGAAGCTGTGGTGCAGCGCTACCGCGAAAAAATGAAGGACAACAGCAACTTCGCTAACCTGCTGTTCGTGACGCCCGACTACTATGAAGAGCGGCCGAAAGGCTGTATGGGCGGCTGGGGCGCGATTTTCCTGAGCGTGACGCCGGAAGGCATGGCGCTGCCGTGCCACAGCGCGCGCCAGCTGCCGATCGCCTTCCCATCGGTGCTGGAGCATACGCTCCAGGAAATCTGGTACGACTCGTTCGGCTTTAACAAATATCGCGGCTTCGACTGGATGCCGGAACCCTGCCGCTCGTGCTCTGAAAAAGAGAAGGATTTCGGCGGCTGCCGCTGCCAGGCCTTTATGCTGACCGGCAACGCGGACAATGCCGATCCCGTCTGCGCCAAATCGCCGCATCATGGCCAGATCCTTGAGGCGCGTGAGCAGGCCAACTGCAGCAATATTCAAATCAGCCAGCTGCAGTTCCGCAACCGCACCAATTCACAGCTGATCTTTAAAACCGAAGCGTGAACGGTCATTCCTCTTCCCGCGTAGCAAACGGCCTGCGGATCACGCTGATCCACGAGCCGGAAGCCGCGCGGGCGGCGGCGCTGTTCCGGCTTTCCGCCGGTAGCCTTGACGAACCCGCACGCTGGCCGGGCCTGGCGCATCTGCTGGAGCATGTGCTGTTCGCCGGCAGCGCCGGTTATCAGCAGGAGCAGCGGCTGATGGCCTGGGCGCCCGCCCACGGCGCGCGGCTTAACGCCACCACTCAGGCACATTTCACCGCCTGGTTTGTGGAGATCGCTCCCGAGCGGCTGGGGCAGGCGCTGTGCAGGCTGTCTGATATGCTGGCGCGCCCGCTGCTGGCTACCGAGGCGATTACCGCAGAAGCGGCCGCGATCGAGGCGGAGTATCGGATGCTGCAAAGCCATGGCCCGACGCTGTGCGAGGCGGCGCTGAGCCAGGCCTTCGCCGCGCCCCATCCCCTGCACGATTTTCACGTCGGCAGCCAGCGCCATTTCGGCGACGACGCGGTCGCGCTCCAGCAGGCGCTGCGGGACTGGCATCAATGCTGGTTCCATACCGGCAATCTGGAACTCTGGCTGAGCGGCCCGCAGCCGCTGCAGGAGCTGGAAGCCATGGCCGAAGAGGCCGCGGCGGCTTTTGCTCGTGCAGAAACCGTGCCTGCCGCGCCGCCGCTGTTACAGCCGACCGCAACAAGGGCTTTTGCTCGCGCAGAAACCGCGCCTGCCGCGCCGCCGCTGTTACGGCCGACCGCACCAAGGGCTTTTGCTCGCGCAGAAACCTTGCCTGCCGCGCCGCCGCTGTTACGGCTGGCCCCACAGCGGGCTTTTGCGCTGCAAAGCGCCGCAGCGCAGCATCTCCAGCTGAGTTTTCTCCTCAACGACCCGCAGCCCGCCAGCCTGACGCTGCTGCGCGAGCTGCTGACCGACAAAGCGTCAGGCAGTTTGCTGGCGACGCTGCGCGAACAGGGGCTGTGCGACGATATTTCGCTGCTGGAGCCTTACCGCAGCGCGCGGCAGTCGGTAGCCAGCGTGCGCTTTCAGCTGAGCGGCCTTCAGCTGGCGCAGTGCGCCCGTATAGAAGCGCTGTTCCGCCGCTGGCTGGCGCAGCTTTCTGGCCTGACGCAGCAGCAGCGGGCGCACTATGCCAGCCTCACGCAGCGGCGTTTCAGCCAGCTTTCTCCTCTCGACCAGCTACGCGATCTGGCGCTGGGTTTTCCGCCTGCGCAGTCGACCACGCCGCTACCCCTGCCGCAAAGCCTCAGCCGGCTGTGGGTATCGCCTGCGGTCAGCGCGCCGTCCGTCCGCGCGCAGGGCTTTACGCTACGGCTGGCGGCTATCGACTGGCCGCAGGCGGAGCCGGAGCCGGAAACGCCGCCCGCCCTGCATTTCTACTCGCCAGCCTCCACGCCCGTCACGCCCGCGTTACCGGTAGCGAAAAGCGCGCTGGCGTTGGTTGCCGCGCCGGTCGAACCAACGCTGCTGCTTAGCGTCCAGCCTGGCCTTCTGCCAGATCGACGTACCGCCGCGCTGATCGAGGCCGCGCTTCAGCCCGCGATGGGCGATGCGCTGCACGGCGGCGGCGAGCTGGCCTTTTCCCGCCAGCACGGTCTGTGGCAGCTGCGGCTCAGCGGTCAAGATGCATTACTGGCCGCTACGCTGGATCGGGCCATACAGGCGCTGACGGATCCGCCAGCCGCCACCCAGGCTTTTGGCGAACGGCTTTTTTATCAGGCGCAGCAGGCTGACGATATCGCCATCCGCTGTCTGCTGGCGCACCTGCCCGATTTGCTGAACAGCACGTCAGCGGATGCGCTGTCGGCGCTACGCTGGCAGGCCACGCTTTACGGCGGCGCGGTCAACAGCGCAGCAGGCCTGGCGCAGCTGCTGACCAAACTGCCGGGCGCGGTCGAACCGACGCAGTCACCGCCGCACGTTTTCCCCACGCAGCCGCACTATTCCTGCCCGACGGCAAGCCGTGATGCGGCGGTGTTGGTGTTCTGCCCGCTCGCCGAGGCCAGCGCGGTCTGCTTTGCCAGCTGGCAGCTGCTCGCCACGCTGTTTGAGCCGCGCTTTTTTCAACGGCTGCGGGTCGAGGCCAACGTCGGCTACGTGGTCAGCTGCCGTTTTCATCAGACCGCCGGACAGGCCGGCCTGCTGTTTGCGCTGCAATCACCCGCTTTAAGCACGGCAGAACTGTTCGGACATATCGATCGGTTTATCGCCGATATGGCGGCAACGGTAGATAGCCAGACCACCGAAACGCTTGCCGCCAGCTGGCTGTCATTGCTGCCTGCCCTGTCCGAAAGCGTGCCGAAAAACCGCGAGCACATTACCGCTCACTGGCTCTATCAGCAGCTTAACCTGCCGTTCAGTTTTGCCCGGCCCTCGCCCGATCGGCTACGTCAGGCTTATCGACAGCTGACCGCCAGTTGCGCCCGCTGGTGGCGGCTGAGCAACAGCGCCTAAAGCAAATTTTTTGCCAGGCGCTCACGCTAATCGATTCAGCTTATATTTTATTCACCGTCTGACGCCCGCGCGCCATAAAGTTTCCCTGCGTGACTACCGATAAGCCTTTATCGACTCCCCTTTCCGAGTACGCAGTATGCTAAAAAATATTAAAGTTGTGACCAGCATCGTTATCATGTTGGTTATTTTCAGCGGGCTGCTGCTGGTTTCCAGCGCGCTCTCATTTAACGCTATTAGCCAGGACAAAGAGAATTTCAACCACGCCAGCGTGCTGACGCAGCAGCAGAACCAGCTCAGCGACACCTGGCAGACGCTGCTTGAAACGCGCGTCACCATTAACCGTGCCGCTATCCGTATTCTGAAAAAGCAAACCGATCCGGCCACGCTGGCGGCCATCGACAAGCTGCTGACCAACGCCACTGCCCTGCTTAACGAGGCGCAGGCGCACTTTGAACGTTATCAGCGTGCTCCTGCGCAGCCCGGACAAAGCAGCGAGATAACGGCCAGCGTGGCCAGCAGCTATCAGCAGATGCATGACACCATGAAGCAGTCTGTCCAGTTTCTCGGCGCGAATAACTACGAGGCTTACGGCAATCTGGATGCGCAGCAGGCGCAGGACGGCCTGAAAGCCAGCTATAACCAGTGGCGCGAACAGAACGCGAAGCTGCTGGCGACGGGCATTGAGGTCAATCAGCAGGGCTTTACGAATATGATGTGGACGCTGGCGGCAGTGATCCTGCTGCTGCTGGTGCTGGTGCTGGTCATCTGGAAAGTGATTAAGGAAGTGCTGCTGCGGCCGCTGAAGCAGGTTGAGGAGCATATTCAGCACATTGCCGAAGGCGAGCTGACCCGCACGCTGACGGTGGAAGGCCGCAGCGAAATAGCTAGGCTGGCCGCCCATCTTTCCGCCATGCAGCAGGCGCTGACCGTTACCGTCAGCCACGTGCGGGAAAGCTCTGACGCCATCTACACCGGCGCGAGCGAAATTTCGATGGGCAACAACGATCTCTCCGCCCGTACCGAGCAGCAGGCCGCCTCGCTGGAGCAGACCGCAGCCAGCATGGAAGAGCTGACCGCCACGGTGAAGCTGAACGCAGAAAACGCGCGTCAGGCCTCACAGCTGGCGTCGAGCGCGTCGCAAACCGCAATCAAAGGCGGCAAGGTGGTGGACGGCGTGGTGCAAACCATGAGCGATATCGCCGGCAGCTCGAAGAAAATCGCCGATATCATCAGCGTGATTGACGGCATCGCTTTCCAGACCAATATCCTGGCGCTTAACGCCGCCGTGGAAGCTGCCCGCGCGGGCGAACAGGGCCGTGGCTTTGCCGTGGTCGCGGGCGAAGTGCGCAATCTGGCCCAGCGCAGCGCCCAGGCGGCGAAAGAGATCAAGACGCTGATTGAAGCATCCGTCAGCCGCGTCGACGCCGGTTCGCTACAGGTCACCACCGCCGGAGAAACCATGCACGATATCGTCGATGCCGTGGGACGCGTCACCGCCATTATGGCAGAGATCGCTTCCGCCTCTGACGAACAGAGTCGCGGCATCGATCAAATTGGCCAGGCGGTCACGGAGATGGATCGGGTCACGCAGCAGAACGCTTCGCTGGTACAGCAATCGGCCGCCGCCGCCGCGTCGCTGGAGGACCAGGCAACCCGTCTGGCTCAGGCCGTTGCCGTGTTTCAGACCGGCCACGCGCGCGCGCGCGCCGCAAAACCTGCCGAAAAAGCCCTGAAAAAAACGCAGCCGGCAGCCGGTGAAGGAAACTGGGAAACGTTTTAAGCGAGCGTCGCCGACGGCTTACCGGCCGTTCTGATTGTGATACTTATGTGGCCGCACCGGATGCTGATAGCGTGTCGGCCATATTTTCTCGGGAGCGATGTCCAGCGCTTCAGCAATCAGCCGCTCGCCTTTCGGCCACGGACGGCGCAGCGCGTTAGCCAGCGTCGAGGACGCCAGTCCCGCCTGCCGTGAAAGCGCGGATAAGTTTGTGCCTCTTTTTTTTAACGCAGCGATAATGTCTGCGGTATGCCAGTCCTTTAGCTCCATTATGCATCCCTTTTATGAGTTAAACCGTTGTCCGCGGCTGAGCCGCCCGTCATATCATTTATCTGCTTCACGTCGTTATCGGCCGTTGACGATGTCCAGCCACGTCGGCAGGGCGCCAGACAGCAGCGATAACGCACGCAACCGCCACTATTATATTTTTGCAAAAAGCGGCGTTTATTCTTTCCCTGTTATACAGCTAAAAAGCGCGTTTTTAAATATTTATTCCGCCAAAAAAACGAATTTAACCAATGAAAAACCCTTTCAAATCATTAAGTAAACAAGTAATTCGTATAGCTTATGCATACTCTTAAAAGGACGCCTTTTTTAAAACGAATAGCTAACAAGAATAATTATCAAAACCATTACAGCAGGCCCCAACATGAGAAAGGATGATAATAATTATCACTCCTTATTTTTCGCCGCAGATAAATATAAAATATATTTTTCTGCGGTTTTTATTTCTCTGCTTCCCGTGCATAATGCGGCAAATAATTATTTTGCCTGTTAATATCTGGAGCCGCTATGCTGACTGCCGAAATGACCGCTCGCCTGAACGATCAGTTAAACCTGGAATTCTTTTCCGCCAACCTCTATTTGCAGATGAGCGCCTGGTGCGCCGACAAAGGGTTTGAGGGGGCCGCCGCCTTTCTGCGCGAGCACTCCCGCGAAGAGATGCAGCATATGCAGCGCCTGTTCAACTACCTGAGCGATACCGGCGCCATGCCGGTGCTGGGCAGCATCGCCGCGCCGCCGGTGACCTTTGACTCGCTGAACAACGTGCTGGAACAGGCCTACGAGCACGAGCAGCTGATTACCGCAAAAATCAACGAGCTGGCGCATGCGGCAATGACGTCGCAGGATTACTCTACCTTTAACTTCCTGCAGTGGTACGTGGCCGAACAGCATGAAGAAGAGAAGCTGTTCAAATCCGTGCTGGATAAGCTGGCACTGGTCGGCACCAGCGGTAAAGGGCTGTTCTTTGTTGATAAAGATCTGATGCAGATGAGCACCTCAGGCGAGCAGGCCTGAGTAAAAGGGGCGAAGCGTTCGCCCCTGAGGATGTTGACAAAACCGTGCCCGGTCAGCAGGGCGCAGTCAAGCTGGTGACTGGCGGCAAAAACCGGCTGCTTTTCTGCTACAGCGCCAGCCGGTAGAACTTTGTGTCCACCTTCATCACGGGGAAAGCGGCCGGTAGCGCGGCTTGCGCCACTTCGCTAAAGCCGTGCTTCTCGTAAAAACGATGCGCCGCCAGAAATTTCGCGGTGGTGCCCAGCCAGACGTCACGGAGCTGCCGCTCGCGAGCGTGCGCGAGCAGCGTTTGCAGCAGGCTATTGGCCACGCCGTGCTCCCTGCCTCGCCAGTCTTCCGCCACGAACATTTTCCGCAGCGCGGCCTGCTGCTCGCCGATATCCTTCAGGCCGATACAGCCAACAACCCGATCGTCGACCGTCGCCAGCCAGAAATCGCCCGCACCCTGCTGATAAAAGGTCGGGATATCGCTGAGATCCGGCTGCTGCTCTGCCGAAATCGCGATACCGAACTCGTGATTCTGGATCGGCAGGATCAGATCTTTTACCCCCGCCTGGTAGCGAGGATGGTAGCGCTGCACGATAAATCGCGTCGTCATGGCGAAGATCCTTACTCAGCCAGCCTGTTGCGCGACGTTTTGCAGACAGGTGGCGAAGACGCCTTCACTGATGCTCTGCGCCACTTCCTGTTCATCATGGCCCGCCTCAACCTTGAAATCCGCCCACCATTCCGCCAGCGTGGTGCCGTCGTTTTTCGGCGTCAGCTTCACCACCGCCACGTAATCCGTGACCGGCATGATGCCGTCCAGAATCGCGTAGTGCAGCTCCCAATTGGCTTTATCCAGCTTTACAAGGCGCTCGCGCACTATGCCATCGGGCAGCGTCAGCTTTCTGACCACGCCGACCTTGCTTTCGGTAGCGCCATCTTCCAGCTCGCTGGAGGAGATAGCCGGATGGATTTTCGGCAGGCCGTTAAAATCGGCAATCAGCGGCCAGATTTGTTCTGGCGTGGCGGTAATGATGCGGCTGGTATAGGACGAGTGCGACATAGTAGAAACCTCTTAGCGTAAAAATTTAACTTTAGCATGTTGCTGCTCTTTCCCGTTGACCGTCAGAGCTAAGCCAGCACCAGCGCCTGGCTCTGCTGGCGAAACAGCCTGGCCAGCTGCGCGCCCATCGGCGTCAGCGCGGTATCTTTACGTCGGATCAGGCAGAAGGTCGCCCTGGGCATTTTTTCCCGCAGCTTTAGCGCCACCAGCCGATGGCCGACCAGCGGATCGGTAAAAAAATCCTGCGACAGGATGCTGACGAAATCGCTCTGGGCCAGCAGGCTGGCGCAGGCCATAAAAGTTTCGCAGGTGATGGTGATAGCGGGCGGCGGGCCGCTGTCGGCGAAGAGATCCTGCAACAGCTGATAGTAGCTGCCGTTGGGCGAAGGCATGGTCCAGCTACAGTGGCGCAGCGCTTCCAGCGAGGTGGCGTTCGCCAGCGGATGGCCTTTGCGTACCACCACGCAGTAGTCGCGCTCCATCAGCGTTTCGTAGCTCAGCTCGTTGTCCTGATGGCCGGGAGACCAGGTATTGATGGTGAAATCCAGTTCGCCCTGACGCAGCTCCGGCAGCAAGGTCACCAGCTGGCCCTCCAGGATGCGCACGCTGACTTCGGGAAAGAGGTGATGAAACTGAGTTATCACCTTTGGCATCAGCGTGCGGGCGATGCTGCCGCCCACGCCGATATTGACCGAGCCGCCCGCCTGGCCCAGCCGCTGCTGGACCTCTTCCTGCGCGACCCGCAGCTCCTCCAGGATCAGGCTGGCGTGACGAAAAAAATCTTTGCCTGTCGCCGTAAGCTGAACGCCCTGCCGCTGCCGGATAAACAGCGGCGCACCCAGCGCTTCTTCCAGTTCCTGCACCGATTTAGAGAGCGCGGGCTGCGAAAGCTTCGCCACCCGGCTTGCCGCCCGGATACTGCCCTGACGCGTCACTTCCACAAATGCACGAAGCTGGTGCAGCTTGATCGATGCGGGCATAAAACCTCCTTGTGGGTGATAACCGTTGTTTATCAGTCAAAAGATATTGTCATCTTCTGCGCGCCGAAACCACTGTGTAGAGTCGATAAACCAGCATTTTTTGTACTGCTATTAAAGGAACCAGAAATGGAGCAAGCCGTAACCGATTTTGTAAAAGAGATCTCTCCCCGCCTGCAACACTGGCGTCGCGATTTGCATAAGTTCGCCGAGTCCGGCTGGCTTGAATTCCGCACCGCCACGCTGGTGGCCGAAGAGCTGCACCGCCTGGGCTGGTCGCTACAGCTGGGCAAAGAGGTGATTAAAGCGGAGGCGCGCATGGGAGTGCCTGCTGCGGAGGTGCTGGCGCAGCAGGAGCAGCGGGCATTGGCCCAGGGCGCGCTGCCGCAGTGGCTGCCGCACTTTTCCGGCGGCTTTTGCGGCATCGTCGCGACGCTGGCGACCGGGCGTCCCGGCCCGGTGATGGCGTTTCGCGTTGATATGGACGCGCTGGACGTGGTGGAAATGCAGGCGCAGGCGCATCGCCCTTTCGCTGAAGGATTCGCTTCCTGCAACGAAGGCATGATGCACGCCTGCGGCCATGACGGTCATACCGCGATTGGGCTGGGCGTGGCGCAGGTGCTGAAGCAGTTTTCCTCGCGGCTGTGCGGCACCGTCAAACTGATTTTCCAGCCGGCCGAAGAAGGCACGCGCGGCGCAAAATCGATGGTGGAAGCGGGCGTGCTGGATGACGTGGATTTTTTTACCGCCATTCATATCGGCACCGGCGTGCCGGCCGGAGAGCTGGTGTGCGGTAGCGATACCTTTCTGGCGACCACCAAAATGGATATCGCTTTTCGCGGCGTAGCCTCGCACGCGGGCGCGCGGCCGGAAGAAGGCAAAAACGCGCTGCTGGCGGCGGCGCAGGCCACGCTGGCGCTGCATAACCTGCCGCAGCACAGCGGCGGCAGCTCGCGTATTAACGTAGGCGTGCTGCAGGCGGGAACCGGGCGCAACGTCGTGGCCGATCGCGCGCTGCTGAAGGTGGAAACGCGCGGCGCCACCAACGACATCAATGATTTTATCTATCAGCAGGCGCTGCGAGTGGTGGCGGGCGCGGCGGCGATGTATGACGTGCAGCACGAGGTAAAGCTGATGGGCGCGGCGCGCAGCTGCCAGCCGACCCGGCCCTGGGTGAACTATATCCGCCAGCAGGCCGCGCGCATTCCGGAGCTGACCTCGCTGGTCGACAGTCGGGGCCAGCCCGCCGGTTCTGAAGACGCCACCTATATGATGGAGCGGGTCAAGGCGCGCGGCGGCCAGGCTTCCTACATCATTTTCGGCACGCAGCTAAGCGCCGGTCATCACAATGAGAAATTCGACTTTGACGAGGCGGTGATGGCGACGGCGGTCAAAACGTTGGCCGCCCTCGCCTTTCATATCGACAGCTTTACCAACGAGTAACGACCGCGTATGGCGACAGCACCGCACCGCTTTCATCGCCAGGCGCACCAACGGCGTAACAAGCCGCGCGCGGAGACAGCACCGCACCGCTTTAATCGCCAGGTGCACTAATGACGTAACAAGCCGCGTGCGGAGATAGCACCGCACCGGCAGTAAGGCACGGTTTTTGCACGTGCTTTTGCAGCAAGGCGTCGCAGACGCTGCCCGAGGCTGGGCCCGATCCCAGCCCGACAATAAAAAAGCCAACACAACAGAGGGTAAAACATGAGTGATACAACCGCGCCAGGAAAAAGTCCCGGCAGAGTCTTCAGCTGGGTTGAGCGCATCGGCAACAAGGTGCCCAACCCGTTCTTACTGTTCGTTTATCTGATTATCGTGCTGATGGCGGCAACCGCCGTGCTGTCGTGGCTGGACGTTTCGGTGATCAATCCCGCCAACGGCGAGGTCATTCGCGTTAAAAACCTGCTGAGCGTGGCGGGTTTGCAATGGATCCTGCCGGGGATCATTAAAAATTTCAGCGGGTTTACACCGCTGGGATCGATCCTGGCGCTGATGATCGGCGCGGGCCTGGCGGAAAAAGTGGGCCTGCTTCAGGCGCTGATGCATAAAATGGCGTCATTTGTCAGCGCCCGCTACGCCAGCTATATGGTGCTGTTTATCGCCTTTTTCAGCCATATCTCGTCCGATGCCGCGCTGGTGGTGATGCCGCCGCTGGGGGCGCTGATGTTTATCGCCGTGGGCCGTCATCCGGTCGCCGGGCTGATGGCGGCTATTGCGGGCGTCGGTTCCGGTTTTACCGCCAATTTGCTGATCGTCACTACCGACGTGCTGCTTTCCGGCATCAGTACCGAGGCGGCGAAGGCGGTCAGCGATACTGTGCACGTCAGCGTGCTGGATAACTGGTTTTTTATGGCCAGCTCGGTGGTGGCTTTAACCCTGGCGGGCGGTCTGCTGACCGACAAGTTTATCGAGCCGCGCCTGCCCGCCTGGCGCGGCGAATCGCAGGACGGACTGGCGAAGCTGACGCCGCTGCAAAATCGCGGTCTGCGCATCAGCGGCATCGCTTCGCTGGTGTTTATCGCGCTGGTGGCGCTGCTGGTGGTGCCGGAAGGTGCACCGCTGCGTCATCCGCAGACGGGCAGCGTGATCCCCTCGCCTTTTATTCAGGGCATCGTGCCGCTGATTATCCTGTTCTTTTTTGTGGCCGGGATAGCCTACGGCGTGGCGACCAGGCAGATCCAGCGACCCAACGACATCCCGCAGCTGTTGATTGAGCCGATGAAAAGCATGGCCGGTTTTATCGTGATGGTCTTTCCGCTGGCGCAGTTTGTAGCCTTTTTTAACTGGAGCAACATGGGCAAGTTTATGGCCGTGGGGCTGACCGATCTGCTTGAAAAAGCAGAGATGACCGGCGCGCCCGCCTTTATCGGCCTGATGTTCCTCTCTGCGCTGCTCTGCATGTTTATCGCCAGCGGTTCGGCAATCTGGTCGATTCTGGCGCCTATTTTCGTGCCGATGTTTATGCTGCTGGGCTTTCATCCCGCTTTTGCGCAGATGATTTTCCGTATTGCGGATTCGGCCGTGCTGCCGCTGGCGCCGATGTCGCCTTTTCTGCCGCTGTTTCTGGGCTTTTTGCAGCGCTACCGCAAGGATGCGCAGCTGGGCACCTATTACGTCCTGATTGCGCCCTACCCGCTGCTGTTTTTTTGCGTCTGGATCCTGCTGCTGCTGGCGTGGTACGCGCTCGGCCTGCCTATCGGTCCCGGCGTATGGCCGACAATGCCGACCTGATCCCGATGGAACAACAGCTATAAAGTTGATGTGAATCAACGGACAAGGTGGAAATATCGGCTACCGGACGCGCTATCGTTTATAGTCGGAGCGTTTGAAGGAACCCGTGCAGGGAAATGCCGAAACTGGCTACAAGGAGAGGAAATGAAGCCAAAAATCAGTGTGCTGGCTCTGAGTCTTGCAATTATCACGCTGCTCGCGGGCTGCGATCGGCAAGAGACGCGGCCGGTGAAATTTATTAATCCTGATAAAGTCATGCAGGATTCAGGGCTGGCGGAGCAGCTGAAAACGCGGCTGCAGACGGTCGATCAACAGCTCCGACAGGGTCTGAAGATGGCGCAGGAAAACGGCGCCAGGCTGCCGGAGGAGAAACGACGCAGCGCGCTGCTGGCCGATCGGCAGCTGCTGGATCTGGAGTGGCAGCATGAGCAGCGCCGGGCTAACGGCGTCGCGCTGAAAGCGATAGCGGAGGCGGCCGGAAAGTACCGCAAGCAGCACCAGCTGCTGGCGATCCTGCCTGCGCAGGCCGCACTGGCCTTTGCGCCGGAGGCGGATATCAGCGAAGCGCTGGCGAAAGAGCTGAAAGGGAAAACCCTCGATTTCGGCGCGCTGCCAAAAATCGGCGTTAAAAGCGAGGAGCCAACGGCGGCAGAAGCCAGTACGCAAAAATAGCGCCGTATTACACAGGAACCGGGGCGATGGTCGCCCCTTTTTTATCCTTTATGCATATCAGCCGCCGCTGACAGATCCAGCCGCTGCCAGAAGTTCTGCTCCGGCGTGGTGCCGGAAAGCGGATAGCCTGCGGCGATAGCGGTCGCCACCATCCTTTGCCGACGCTGCTGCGCGCTCAGCTGCGGCAGCGCCGCTTCCAGCAGCACCTCAGCGCCTTCCGGCACCACAACCGCTTCCTGCTTCACTTTCTCCTGCGGCAGATCCCAGGTCATGGCAAAGCGTGCAAACTGCTGCATCTGCGGCGCGGCGTAAGGATCGGCCGCGCCAGCCGGTTTCGCACATTCGGCGAGCGAGGTGCCGCACTCTTTCTCCAGCGCGTCGCGCAGCTGCTGCTTCGCTTCAGCAAACAGCGGGCGATACTTTGCATCGTTGAGATAGTGCGCCACGTTACGCTGCGCCACCATACGGGAGCCAATCAGATCGATCGGATAGTGCACGCCCAGCACCATGCGCGAATAGCCGTAGCGCGCGGCGCGATCCATCAGTGGTACAAAGCGTTCCGGCACCATTTCGCCCAGCAGCAGCGCATCGGTCCATGCCGTATTGGTGTGGCCGCTGGGGAAAGATCCTTCGTTCGCCTGATAGGGCTGGTTATCTTTCACCACTGCCGTATCCGGCACCGCATGGATAGTGTTGCCCGGCATCAGGAAAGGACGTGGATAGTTAAAGTGCGCTTTGGCCGCGCCGGTGCTGACTTCGCTGGCCTTGATCAGCGCCGCCGCCTTACCCATCTCGCCTTTGGTGTAGGCGTTCAGAAAGGCCTGACCCAGCTTCGGCCCCAGCGCGTCGGCCAGAAAAAACAGATGGTTTTGCCCTTCCGCATCAATAATCGCCTGGCGACGCTGGCCGTCGGTCGCATCGAGGTTAACCTGCGCCACGCGCTGCATGCTGGCGTCCAGCTCGCTTTTCGGCAGCGTGGTGAAAGCGCTTAGTAGCGCGATGCCCGCCTGCTGATTGGCTTTTTTAGCAAAGTCGTAGCCGCTCGCCTTCAGCCAGCCGCGATCCGCCAGCTTATCGCTCTGCGCGGTTTTCTCCAGCTGCGCGCGCGTCAGCTTCGCGGCATCGCCCTGCAACGCGCCGATCAGATCTTGCTGGATTTGAGCGTCAAAGGCCGCGAACCGGGCATCGCTGCTGGCGGGCGTGGTGGTTTCAACAATCCTCTGGATGCTATCGAAGTCAACGGGCGTGGTTTTTGCCTGAGCAGCCTGCGCCAGCAGCAGCGCGCTGGCCAGCAGAGAATAACGAAAGCGCATAAAAGTTCCTTAATTTACGTCGGTTAGCTTTATCGGCTTTTATGCTGGAAGAGGTTGATGACAGGAAAGTGACAACTTATATTTTGAAACGAATTGGCACAGCGATCGGGCCGCCTCCCTGCGGCCTGCCGGGTTCTTTAGCCGCCGACCACCGGCTTTTTGCTTTTATCCAGCGCCTGCATAAAAGCGTCGTCGAGATGCAGATGCTGGCGTACCAGCTGCGGCGGCGTCGAGGCCAGCCACTGATTCAGCGAGATATCCGCGTAGTAGCTGCTTTTAAACAGCTCCAGAAAACGCAGCGGCTTGTCGCCGGTGTTTTCCACATAGTGGCCCATCGCAAAAGGCACGTAGCCGACATCGCCCGCGCGAAAATCGAAGGTGCGTGCCTGGCCCGAAGAAGCAAACACGCCCATCCGTCCTTCGCCTTCCAGGTAGTATTGCCACTCGTCGGTATTGGGATGCCAGTGTAGCTCGCGCATCGCGCCCGGCTGCAGCTCCACCAGCGCCGCCGCGATGGTTTTTGACACCTTAAAAAGGGAGGAATCGGTAATCCGCACCGTGCCGCCCTTTAGCGTGATGGGCTGCTGCGCCAGCATCCGGTGACTGAAAGCGGTGGTGGAACGGGTCGCGCCCGCAATGGCGTCCTTTTGCAGATCGCCCGGCGGTGTGGCGGCGAAGATATACTCATCGGCCGGTGAAGGAAGCTTGCTGAAGGTTTCCACCGGCACGCCAAAGTTTTTCGCCAGCACTTCCGGCGGCACGTGCTTAAACCAGTCGCTGAGCAGAAAAGTGCTGTCTTCGTCAAAGCCGCCGTTATCAAACGCCAGCAGGAACTCGCAGCCGTCCGGGCCAAGCCCCTGTATCGAGTGCGGCACGCCGGAGGGGAAATACCAGAGATCGCCCACGCCGACGTCGTCCACAAACCAGTGGCCGTCGACGTCCAGCGCGGTGATGCGCGCCTTGCCGTACAGCATATAGGCCCACTCGCCCTCTTTATGCCAGTGCAGCTCGCGGATGCCGCCGCTGTTAAGGCGCATATTAACGCCGGCAATGCTTTTGGAAACGCCCAGCTCGCGCTCGGTGATCTGTCGCGTCCAGCCGCCGCTGCCTTTACGCACGTGCGAATCGCTATAGGAAAAACGCAGGTTGGGCAGCGTGCCACTGTCGGTAGCGGGCGGATTGACGATATCGGGATTTTCTCCCTGACGCAGCGGATCGTGCGGGCCGGGATCGCTGCCGCCCATCTGGCCTGTCCAGGGTTGCGCGGCCACGGTGCGATCGTGAGCATGAACGGAGCCAGCCGCCAACGCAACGGTGCTGCCGGCGGCAAAGGTCATAAAGCTGCGACGAGTAATAGGATTCATGTCTGCTTCCTTGTGTCGAGTGGTTAAGACGCGCCACGCTGCATAGCGGACGCGAACTTAAGCTTAACTACACAAAAATCAACAGAACCTAACCGGGGAAAAGCTTAAAAATGCTGAAATGTAAGCAATAACACATCAAATAATTTTGTTAGTAGTTCAGATAAATTTATAAAATTTGGTCTACGCGACAACATAATCATGACGTTACAGCTTTGTTAAACGTTTTTGCCAGCAGCAATGTCCGCCCTGACCGTTTCGTCATCAATTATTTTTATTAAGAGGGAGGAGAAGAGCGCAACACCTGGTTACGTGGTTACGCAGAACGAAAAATATCGCGGCGCTATTATCACGCTGCGGACACGACCGCACGGGCCTGTGGCGCAACCTTTACCGCTGTTTGCCGGATGATCAGTACCGCTCATCCTGTCGCGCAGCCTTTGTCGCTGTTTACCGGGCGGTAAGAGCTGGTCATCCTGCCCCGGGCGCAACGCTCAGCCGCGCGCCTGCAACCGCTTCGCCAGCGTTAACGCCAGCTCGTAGCCGCCCTGCTCCAGGGAAAGCGCTTCGCCTTCGCTGAAAGCCTGCCGGGTCAGGCCGGTCAGCACCGCGCCGGGCGGCACCTCAATCGCCAGCCGGACGTCGCGCTCGTTGGCCGCTATCATCGCCTCATGCCAGCGCACCGTGCGCGACATATTATACGCGAGGTCATCCGCTATCTGCGCCGGCTGCCAGAGCACGCGGCCGCTGCTGCTGCTCAGCCAGGCGCGACGCGGGCGAACAATCTTTACCGCTTTAAACGCCTCCGCCAGCTTTGCCGCCGGTTCCGCCAGCAGCGCGCAGTGCGAAGGCACGCTGACCGCCAGCCGGTGCGTTTTCTGCGCGCCTGCGGCTTTCGCCCTTTCCGCCGTAGCCTGCATCGCCGCCTCGCTGCCCGCAATCACCAGCTGCCGTTCCGCGTTGATATTGGCCAGCCAGCTCTCTTCTCCCAGCAGCGGCTCCAGCTCGCTCTGGGTCAGGCCGATAATCGCGGTCAGGCCGTAGCCTGCCGGATAAGCCTGCTCCATCAGCTGCCCACGCAGCGCCACCAGCCGTAACGCGTCGTCGAAGGCCAGCGCGCCCGCGACTACCGCCGCAGGATAGGCGCCAATGGATAAACCGCTGGTCATCGCAAACGCCAGGCCCTGTCGCTCCAGCTCCCGCGCGTGCGCCACGCCCGCAATCAGCAGGCACAGCTGTACCGCGCGCGTATGCCGTAGCGCCTCTGCCGAATCCAGCGCCGAGGCATCTTCATTCAGCGCTTCGCTGGCCTCTCTCAGGATTGCCTCGCCCTGAGGCAAATTTTGCAGCATGCCGGGCCGCTGCGGCCCCTGTCCGGGAAAGGTCAGTAAGATTTTCATCGCGGCGTCTCCCATGGCGCGGCGGTCAGGAAAGGGCCGCCATCGGTTTTCAACAGCACTTTGCCGTCGCGCAGCCACTCCGCCAGCGCAAAACCGCCCAGCCTGGTTTCCAGCTGCGTATCGGCACGGCAAGGCAGGCTGGCGCAAAGGCTTTGCCAGCGCTGCAACGCCGATGCGGCGGGCGGCTCAGGCGCGCGGATCAGTAAATCCAGATCGCTGCCCGCGTGCATTACGGCTTCGCCGGTCGCCAGCGCATAGCCCAGGCTGCCGGTGACGCCCCATGCCCACGGCCAGTCTCTCTGCGCAAGCCGCAGCGCCGCCTGAACGGGCGGCAAAGTATGAAAAGGGGTGTGCGGCAGCCGATCGATAAGCGCTTCCGGCGACAGCACGCGCACCACAGCCGCAGCGTCAACCCAGCCCGCCGCGCGCTGATGACGGGCCGGGCCGCGTACGCCGACGGGAATACGTCCCTGCGCATCCCTGTCGCGTCGCACCACCAGCGGCAAAGCCGGCTGCCAGTGGGCGACCCATTCAGGCAAATCGCCCTGCAATGCTTCACGATCGCTCAGCCAGAGCAGATCGTGCGGCCGAACATCCATCTCTACATTCCTGCGGTTAATGAAATAAACAGCGGCAGCGTCACTATGCTCAGCACGGAGGTGATCAGCAGAGTGGCTTCCGCATCCGGCGACTCCACGCCGAAGCGATTGCCGAACACCACGCCGAAGAAACCCGCCGCCAGCGCGATCATCAGGATCGAGGTGATCGCCAGCGGGCCGTGCAGCCCCAGCGCCAGCACAATGCCCCAGGCGATAAAGGGCTGAATAAGCAGTTTAGTCACGCTGGCGACGATCACCGCCTGATTGATCCTGATCTGACGTGCGGAGAGGATCAGCCCGGTCAGAAACAGCGCCGTCGCGGTAGCGGCCAGTCCCAGCGGCCGGATGGTAGAGAGCAGCAGCTCCGGCATATGAAAGCCAAAGGCGGAAAGCACCACGCCCAGCAGCGGACACCAGACGATAGGCTTAATCACGGATCGCCACATCAGTATTGGCAGCATCGCGGCGCTGGAGTGCTGCGTGCCCTCGGTTTTCGCTTTTTCACGCTCGAGGATCAGCAGGCAAAACGGCGTCATCAGCACCGAGCCACAGGCTATCGACACGGCGACCGACAGCGAGGTTTCGGGCGTTGAGCCGAGCACGCTGCCGAGGATCGGCAACCCCAGCGCGGCGTAGTTGGGCAGCGCGACGGTCAGCGTCAGCACGGCGGCATCCTGCGGCGCTTTGTGAAACACGCGGGTGCAGAGAAAATAGATGGCGGCGTAGGCTATCCACATCGCCAGCACCAGCACCACTACCAGCGGCGCCTGCCCGACGATACCTGCCCAGGGCGTTTGCACCGTGGCGGTAAACAGCGCCGCCGGCAGGGCGAAGTCCATGACGAAAACGTTCAGCAGGGCAACGTTGTGGTTATCGACCTTCTTTGCCTTACCGGCGTAAAAACCCAACAGCATAATGACGAAAATTGGAGCCAGAGCATGAACGATCACGTAAGTCATAACTTGCGCCTCGCAGGCTGAACGCGTCAGGGCAGGATTGCCCGCTGTCTTGCTGGATTACCAGGCCGCGCGCATTTTTTCGCGCACCAGCGCGGAGCTGCGGCGGTTTTCGCCCTTAAGGCGATGAAGAGCGGGATCTTTACGCGCCGAGCTGACCGCCTGCTCCAGCGATGCGCGAACCCGCTGAACATCGTCATCTTCAGGCGCATCCGGCGAGGCGATATCCAGCAGCTCTTCCAGCAGACCCAGCGTCTGGTAGTTGCCGATGTCGTAAGCCATTGGCGCAATGGTCTGTGCCAGCTGTTCCAGCGCCTCGATGCTGCGTAAGGTGATGCGCGCCGCCGCCGCTTTGCCCATTGCGTGCACCATCACGCCCGGATCGTTAAAGGCGATCAGCCGGTTTGCCTGGTAGCCGTGCGCCAGAAACGCGCCGGACATCGCTTTACCGACGATCAGCCCGATCACCGGGTGTCCGGCCAGCCTCGCTTTGGCATAGGCGCCTACCGCCGCCGCCAGCGCCTGGTGGATGCCGAACGCCTCTTCGCGACGGCCATAGGCCTGGCTTGGTACGTCAATCACCGCCACAATCGCCCGCTTCTGCGCTTTATCCGCATCCGCCACGATCGCTTCATCGATGACTTTGGCCAGCGTCCAGCCTTCCAGCAGGCCGACCTCGCCTTTAGCGGCGCGCGGAAAGTGGTTTTGCTCGTCCGGCACCACCGCAATATAACGCGCGGTTTCTTCGCCCAGCGCCGCATCGGCCGCCTGCACCGAAGGGCAAAGCCCGCCCAGCCTTTCAGCCCCGTTGGTTAACAGGCTGAGCCATTTTTCACCACGACTGACGCTCATCCGCGATCCTCCCTTGCATAGACTTCGTTAACCTGCTGCGCATCGGCCTGTCGCTCGGTGTTCATTTCGCTCAGGCGCGGCAGATAGTAGCTGTACTCGTCCGAACGATGCTGTGCGGGCACGCCGCGCGCGATCGCTTCGTTCATCGCTTTTTTCACCGCATTGGCGCCGTCGGGCACCAGCACGTCGGCCAGCCCGCTGCGATAGCGCGCTTCGCCGCCGGTCATGCTCCAGATAAAAGGCCGGTCGCGGGAATCGTATTCCGCAATACCCGCCTCCTGTTCGATAACCTGCGGGCCGTTGAGGCCGAGCCTCGCTTCACGGGTGACGATCAGCGAGCTGCACAGCCCGGCGGCAATAGACATCCCGCCAAAGCAGCCGACCGTACCAGCGATGATGCCGATCACCGGCGTATAGCGACGCAGATCGACGATAGCGGCGTGGATATCCGCAATGGCCGCCAGGCCGAGGTTGGCTTCCTGAAGGCGCACGCCGCCGGTTTCCAGGCAAAGCACCGCCCGCGTCGGGATACCTTTGCGGTTATCTTCGGCAGCCAGCTCCAGCGCCGTCGCCATTTTCGCGCCGGAAACTTCGCCCATGCTGCCGCCCTGAAACGATCCTTCAATGGCGACGACCACCGCTGGCTGACCGTCGATGGTGCCTTTCATCACCACCATGCCGTCATCGGCCTGCGGCACGATGCCCTGCGCAGGCAGCCAGGGCGACATAATGCCGTCAAAAGGATCGAGCAGCTCGCGTCCGCTGCCTTCGTCCAGCAGCAGCCGTGCGCGCTGGCGGGCCTTAAGTTCGATAAAGCTGCTGTCATCACGCATCTGCGGCCTCCTCAAAAACCTGCTCAATACGAATACGCGCCACGCCAGGCGTCGCACCGAAATCGTGAATGGTCATCTCGCCCGCCGGCAGCCCGGAAAACGCGCTCAGGCGATCGAAAAGCGCCCGCCAGCGTGTTCCGCTGTTGTCGACGGAGGTGGTCAGGTTGACCGTCAGCTGCTGGCCCGCTCCGGCCACAAACAGCACTTCCATATCGCCCGAGCCCACCACGCCCGCCAGCGCTTTACCGCTGAGCTGTCGCGTGGCCGACAGGGTAAACGTGATCTGTTCCATAAAATCCTCTCAGAAAGTGGTGTCGCCCAGCCTGTCTACAAACAGCGTGGCGGCAAGTAAATCGGCGGCGCCGCCGGGCGAGGCGTTCAGCGACAGCATGTGTGCGTCCAGCCTGGCCAGCGCGCGCTGCCCGTGCGGCGTTTGCGCCCCTCCGGCATCCAGCACGGCGCGCGCGCCGTTCTGCATCGCCACCAGCCCGTAAAGCCCGGCGCGGGAAAGTACGCAGGTATCGCTGAGCGAACTCATGATCGCCATCAGCGCGTTCAGCTGTGCCTGCGCTTCCGTCGCCCCGTCGTGCCTGCTGTGCCTTAGCTGCGGCAGCCCAAGTTGCATAATGTGGGGAAAGCCCTGCTGCGCCTCTTCGCGCGCGCCGGGCACCTGATAACGGCGCGTCGCGCGCAGCCCTTTGCTGAAGAGTTTCGGTGCCTCGTCATCCGGCAGCTGTGCCAGACTGGCCGCCGCCTGCGCGACCTGACGCTCGCTGCCCTCACCTGCCAGCATGGCGCTGGCGCTGACCAGCAGGCCGGTTGCCCAGAGCGCGCCGCGATGGGTGTTGACGCCGCGCGTCGCCTGCATCATCTGCCGTTCGCCTTCACGCCCCAGCCTGCCTACCTGCTGCCGCAGCGCGATATCCGCCGGACGCTGCCAGCAGTGCAGCGCCAGAGCATAAAACGCGGGCGTCAGGCTGCGCGCCGAGGCCTCCATCAGCGCCAGCGTCAGATCCCGATGCGCGCCGCTGCCTCTGCCATCGACCAGGCCGGGCTTGGGCGTCAGCCGGGCTTCGTCGATCAGGCAGCGCGTGGCCAGCTCCGCCAGCCGCGCGGCCTGCCGCTCAATATCGCTCAGCGAACATGAAGAAGGTTTCATTACCAGCTCCGGAACTTAGCCGGCGGCTGATAAAGCCCGTCCGACCATTCGACCAGCTCCGCCACGCTGCCCGCCGCCAGCAGCGAACGGGTGGCTTCGGTACGGCGAATGCCTAAATCTTCCGGGAAGGCGACTTTGCCCTCGCGGCGTAGATCGGCCACTCTTTTCGCGTCCACGCCCAGGCCGATATCGGTAATGCCCGCCACCGCCGCCACCATTGCGCGGCGCTCCTCCAGCGATTTGGCGCGATAGAGATAGGCGATGCCCTCTTCGGTCAACACGTGGGTGACGTCATCGCCGTAAATCATCACCGGCGCCAGCGGCATCCCTGAGGCTTTCGCCACGTCGACCGCATCCAGCTTTTCAACAAAGGTCGGCTTGCCGCCGCCCTGGAAGGTTTCCACCATCTGCACTACCAGCTTGCGGCCGCGCGCCAGCGGATCCGGCTCGTCAATCATCGCCAGCCAGGCAGGCGTGGCGTGGCGACGGCCGTGCGGATCGTGCCCCATATTCGGCGCGCCGCCGAAGCCGGAAAGCCGACTGCGCGTCACGGTCGAGGAGTTAGCCAGGCCGTCGACCTGGAGCGTGGAGCCGATAAACATATCGACCGCGTACTGCCCCGCCAGCTGGCAAAACGCGCGGTTGGATCGCATTGAGCCGTCGGCGCCGGTAAAGAAAACGTCGGGACGCGCCGCGACATAGTTTTCCATGCCCAGCTCGCCGCCAAAGCAGTGCACGCTTTCAACCCAGCCGCTCTCTATTGCCGGGATCAGCGTGGGATGCGGGTTCAGCGTCCAGTGGCGGCAGATTTTGCCTTTCAGCCCCAGCTTTTCGCCATAGGTCGGCAGCAGCAGCTCGATGGCGGCGGTGTTGAACCCGATGCCGTGGTTCAGCGACTGCACCTGATGCTCGGCATAGATCCCCTTGATCGCCAGCATTGCCATCAGGATATGCTCCTGTTTGATCAGGCGCGGATCGCGGGTAAACAGCGGTTCGATAAAGAAGGGTTTGTCGGCGACGACGACATAATCGATCCAGGATCCCGGAATATCGACGCGCGGCAGATCGCACTCGTCATCGACCAGTTCGTTGACCTGAGCGATAACGATGCCGTCGTGAAAAGCGGCGGCCTCCACCAGCGCGGGCGTGTCTTCCGTACTCGGCCCGGTGTAGAGATTGCCCTTGCGATCGGCTTTATAGCCGGCAATCAGCGCCACGTTAGGTGCGAGATCGACATAAAGCCGCGCATAGAGTTCGACATAGGTATGGATGGCGCCGATTTCCAGCTGGCCATCTTCCAGCAGCTGAGAAATACGCAGGCTCTGCGGCCCGGAGAAAGAGAAATCCAGCTTGCGCGCGATCCCCTTTTCAAACAGATCCAGATGCTCGCTGCGTCCGACGCTGGGCATGATCATATGCAGATCGTGCACGATCTCCGGATTAACTTCGGCCAGGCTACGTGACAAAAAGTCCGCCTGTTTCTGGTTATTACCTTCCAGCACCACGCGATCGCCCGGCGCGATCAGCCTCTGTAGCAAATCGACCAGATCGTCGGTCGGCAGCACCTTGCCGTTGATACCGAGCTGCTCGATGCGGCGTTTTTTTTCACTTCGACGTGTATCCCATACGCGGTTGGACGTTTGTCCCGGCAGCATGTAAACCTCCGTAACGCAGTAGGCGGGGGATCGGCTTATGCAGACGACAGCGCCGATCCGGCGGATGAATTTGAAGGTAGCCGCCGGTGAAAGATTGCGCAAACCGATGAAAAAACAATTGGGTAACCAGCGATGACAAAATATTTTTTTCACAGCTTGCCGCTGGCCCTGCCGGGCGTGGCGCTGTTTTAGCGGCAGAACCTGTGGCGCCGGGCCAGTGCTGCGCTGTGGATGCGGCCCGCTTCGGCAAAGAGACGCGTACGCCAGTACCCGTCTAAAAAAGAGACATTATTAAAAAAATATTTGGCAAAGCGCGCCTGACGGGGCAGACGCGCTGAGAAGAAGGGAATGGATCAGTTCTGTAAAGGATGCCAGATTTCAGTCACCGCGCCTTCACCGCCGGTGAGGGGATCGTGCTGCGGTACAGGTACGCGCTTAATAGCCAGTAGCGAGGCTTCCACATCTTCCAGATCGCTGCGTCGCGTCACCGGCTCCATGCCCTGTGGATAGGCGCCGACGGCAAAAAAATCTTCGCTGGCCGCCAGCTGCTGATGGCCAACGCCTGCCGGGATCAGGATCGCATCGCCCGCGTGAACGGTGACCGCCCTGCCCGTTTCGCCGCCGAAAAGGATTTGCGCCCAGCCAGCGCCGATACCCAGCAGCTCATGGGTGTTGGGATGATAGTGGGTATAGGGATAAATCGGATAGCGCCAGCGCGGCGTCCAGCGATGGCTGGCGAACGTTTCTTCAAACCAGGCCGCCACATCTTCCACCTCACCCGGCACCGCGCGCGGATAAATAATCAGCGGCAGCGGATTGTTCGGCACGCCGCTGGCTGGCTGAAAGGTCATATATTGCGGATTGTTCGACATACCCGCAGAAAAGGTGCCGGCTGCAAAAGACATCATCGCAAGCAGGTTACCAGCATGGGTTAGCATAAGATGCCTCCTGTAATTTCGGTGTTAATTAATTGTGGCACCTGGCGGCAAAGATGCAATCATTACGATCGGTTTTTGATCACATAACTTCTTAATTTTTCTCCACTTAACTCAAATTATTCGCCTGCCTGCCTCGGAGGCAAAATGTAAGGCCATTTTGCATTCCGAAAATAGCCCACGCGCCTGCCAAAAAAAACGATTTAGTAAAAACAGGCTGGTTTTAAAAAGAAGAAAATAAAATTAAACGGCGGCTTAATCACTTAATAAACATAAGGGATTGATCAACGGAAAAATGGGAAAACCGCGCTAATGCCCCTGGCTAACCAGGAGGGTGGTTCATGGTTGCTCGCTATCTGATTCATCACGGGCTGGTTGATCCGGATTCAGCATCGCTGCTGCATTGTGAAACGGCCGAGCAGCGAAAGCTGGGCAATATCGGTTAAAGCGGCCGATGACTCTGGCATACTGTCCGATCCTGCTGCCGGAAACGCACGCGCCGGTGACGGCCACTGCTCCTGTGCGCTCCCGCAAAGAGAAGCGGAAACCCACCGCAGAAGCCACCGATTGCCCGCCTCTGGCGCTCGCCGTGCCTGATGCAGAACATAATGCTGCTTACCCTGATTGCCTGGCTCGGTTTATAGCTGCCCGAAGCGGGCGCCTGTTCACGGCCGCCCGCCGCCTGTTATGAAAAAGCTTCCCTGCGCGCAGCCCGATGGCTGGCGGCAAAAAGCGCGCTCAAGCTTTCTTTATCCAGTTCAGGTGAAACCGCCGTCAGCAGCAGGAGCAGGCTAAGGGCACGCCGGCAAAGGTCGGCAAAATTATTCTCCCAGTCGGTAACGAGATGACCGGGAAAAAAGTTATGGCAGAGTTCATAAAACAGAAAATTACCGAGGATCTTTCGTCGCGCGCTGCTCGCTTTTTGCAGGCCGCGCCACGTCTGCCGTAGCGTCTCCTCACCCTTTTTCCGCATCGCTTTCAGCTTGTGCAGTCTGGCGTCGCTATCCACCAGTAACCATATCGGCAGCGCCTCCAGACGTTGCCCGGCGACCGGCGGAAAGCCGTGTTCATCCTGCTGCAGGCAAAAATCCTGCACCAGCCGCTGGCGGCCAGCGGGCTGTAGCCACGTCTCCAGCAGCGCGGCCCGCCGCTCCGGGTCAAGCGGGCCAGACTGGCGAATAAAACCGTACAGCGCATAGAGCAACAGCACAGGCTCAGTCCGGAAAGCGGCAAACAGCCGCAGGCAGTGCTGATTCATCTGTAAACGCTCTGCGGAGAGTTCGGGTAAATGTTCGGCCAGGTCTTCGCTGACGCTCAGGGTACAGGACGCCGTCAGGCTCAGGATTTCCGCCGCCGCCCGGTTGCAGCTGATATCCGCGCTGTGGCGCACGTGGTTATTCCAGCGAAACTGCAGCAGCGGCGAGGCGCCGTCGCAGCCAGAGCAGCCGCAGAGATGAATGTTTTGCCGCAGGCGCAGAACGTAATCGGGCGTCCAGACGCTGGCCGTCACGCCTTCCGTTAATAATGATCGTGCGCTATCCGTACCATTTTCTTTTCTGCTATGGATGCTGGCAAAATTATTTTTCATCGTTGTCACGCCGCCCCGGGTTGGATTGAGCAAAATAATTAACAAAAAAACAATATTTCCCTATTTTCATCCTGGCAATCCTTACCTGATTTAACTTGTTATCTGTTTATTTGAAGGCAGCTTAATATTTAAAAACAGAATTAACCTGGTGCTTCATCCGTTATTAAGAGAGTACAAACATATAACAAGCCAGCGGCCATAACAAATCGGCACGTCACGCATTTTAATTGCCTAAACCTGTAATTAAATTAAACAAAAGCGTATTAGCACCTGGCGCGGACAGATTTCTGTCGCCCGCCTTTTTCAAGGCGCCACTCGCTTTTTTCATTATGTTTCTTGCGCTTTCAGGCAATTTATTTCCCCTGGTGATAATAGATCCCGTTATCGATTAACTTATTTATGCCGAAAAAAAAGAGGTATATAAATTGAAAGAGGCTGTTGTTCCGGCTGCGGCGGCGATCCCATCGGCATTTCACCCCGCGCGCTCCGCCTGCGGCAGTCGGCGGCCGTTCTGACGCGTTCTGGTAACAAGAACGTTAATTTTGTTATATGGGCAACTGTTATAGCTTTATTCGCATTAACTGTGTCTGCCCTTCTTGCGCCAGGTGTGGTCTACTGATGCCTGTACCAAGAGGAGGTTCAGAGTGGAAGACGTTAAACAGATCCTGCTGCGCGAAATCGACACCCTTAATCGTGAAGAACAGCGCGATAACCGACCGCGTTTCAGCTTCAATTTTCTGAAAAGTCATCCCGGCTTATGGGCGTCGATGTATGTCTGCTACGCCCTGACCGTGGCGCTGATTTTTACCACGGAGTTTCTGGGCTGGCCTGCGTTCTGGGGCGCCACTTTTTTCGTGCTGCTGATGAGCGGCCTGATGCTGCTGGATGTCAATCCGCGCTACCGCTTTGAGGATATCGATACGCTCGATCTGCGCGTGTGCTATAACGGCGAATGGTATTATGTGCGTACCCTGTCCGACAAGGCGATCCAGGATATCCTTGCCAGCAGCCAGGTGCCGGACAACGTTAAGCAAGGCATTCAAAAGCTGCTGCAGCTGAAAGGCGAAGTCGATTTTTACGACGTTTATCATCTGACCTGGGGCCAAAAACGCGCCTCTGCCGTCTGATATGTCAGGGCCAGCGCTGGCCCTGAAGCATTTCCGCAATCAACCTGCCCAGCGTCGCTACCGCCGCCTCCCGCGAGTCATTCCATTCCCAGGCCGTATTAAAACGAAAATAGTTGGCATACTGCTCGCTGGTAGAAAACATTTTACCGGGCGCGATACTGATTTTCTCGCGCAGCGCCCGATAGTACAGCTCGGTGGTGTTAACCGCTTCCGGCAGCTCGATCCATAAAAAGTAGCCGCCCTGGGAGTCGTTGATTTTGGCGCTGGCGGGCAGATGCCGCCGCAGCGACTGCCGCGCCAGGCTTTTGCGCTGCTCCAGCCGCTGGCGCAGCCGGCGTAAATGCACGTCGTAGCTGCGGCTGCCCAGGTAGTCGACCAGCGCCAGCTGCATCGGCGCGCTGGTTGAGATAGTGCTCATTAATTGCAGTCGCTGGATGCGCTGCGCGTGTCTGCCCGCCGCCACCCAGCCCACGCGAAACCCCGCCACCAGATTTTTAGAAAAAGAAGAGCAGTGCAGCACGCTGTCCTGTTTCTCAAACGCCTTTGCCGGCAGCGGTTTTTCGCTGCCGAACCAGAGTTCGCTATACACATCGTCCTCGATCAGCGTCACCTGATGCGCCTCCAGCAGCGCCACCAGCTCCTGCTTTTTCTCGCGGCTTAGCGTGCAGCCTAGCGGGTTCTGCTGATTCGACATCATCCAGCACGCTTTAACCGGCAGCTTCGCCAGCGTGGCGGCCAGCTCCGTCAGATCGATGCCGTGCTGCGGATGCGAGGCGATAGCGACAGCCTTGAGCTGAAGCCGCTCGATAGCCTGTAGCGCGCCGTAAAAACAGGGGTTTTCCACCACCACCCAGTCGCCGGGCGCGGTGACCGCCTGAAGGCTCAGGTTCAACGCCTCCATCGCGCCGTTGGTGATCACGATCTCTTCTGGCGAAACCTGTATGCCCTGTAACGCATAGCGCTTGGATAGCGTTTTGCGCAGCGCCTCGTTGCCCGGCGGCAGGTTGTTTAAGGCGTCCGCCGGTTTTAACGAGTGCGAAACGGCGGAAAGCGAGCGCATCAGCTGGCGCTGCGGAAAGAGTTCAGGATCGGGAAAGGCGGAGCCGAAAGGCATGATGTCCGGGTCGCGACACGCCTGTAACACCTCAAAAATAAAGTCGTTGATATCGACCGATTCCGTGAGCTGCACCTTCTGGTGGCTGGCGGGCTGGCTGAGAAATTCCGCCCGTGGCGCTACGTAGTAGCCGGACTGCGGCCGGGAGACGATCCAGCCCTGGCTCTCCAGCACCTGATAGGCGTGCATAACGGTCATCAGGCTCATCCCGCTCTGCGCCACCTGCTCGCGCAGCGAGGGGAGTTTTTCGCCCGGCAGCCAGATCTCACTGGCGATCTGCTGCTGGATTTGGTCGATTAACTGCAGATATTTTGCCAAAACTGTTACAGGCCCGTGCTCAGGAATGAGCAACTATTATAGTTAGCCGGGCTGCGATTAAACAGCTTTTGACACCGGGATCTTCTCCTCCGCCGCTTTTTTCTGTTCCGGCGTGCGGTTGGACTCGTGGTTGCCCGCATACAGCTTCAGGTGCGGCACCTGCTCAGGGGGAACCGGTTTGCCCAGCAGATAGCCCTGTAGCGAGTTGCAGCCCAGGCCGGTGAGAAAGGCCTGCTGCTCTTCCGTCTCTACGCCTTCCGCCACCACTTTCAGGTTCAGCGTCTGCGCCAGCGCCACGATAGCGGTAACGATAGTGGCGTCTTCGCTCTGCGTATTCAGCTCGTTAACGAAGGCGCGATCGATTTTCAGCTCGCTGGCGGGCAGACGTTTCAGATAAAGCAGGCTGGAATAGCCGGTACCGAAATCGTCAATCGAGGCTTTCACGCCCAGTTCGGTCAGCTCGGTTAAAATACGCACGCTTTCGTCGGGATCGCGCATGGCGGTAGTCTCGGTCACTTCCAGCGTCAGCAGCTCTGGCGAAATCTGATGTTTCTTCAGCGCGGCGACCACCGTTTCCACCAGTCCGGCCTGCTCAAACTGGAGCGACGACAGGTTGACCGCTATCGACCATTGCGTATTGCCCATTCGATGCCAGACGCTCAGCTGGCGACAGGCTTCGTTAATCACCCAGTTGCCGATGCTGACGATCAGCCCGGTTTTTTCCGCCAGCGGCAGAAAAATGTCGGGCGACAGCAGCCCGCGCTGCGGATGCTGCCAGCGGATTAGCGCTTCAAACCCGACGATAGGGCCCTGCGGCGCGCAAAATTTCGGCTGGTAGAACAGGCGCAGCTCGTCGTGCTCCTGCGCCAGCCAGAGATCGTTGATCAGCTGTAGCTGGTTTTGCGCGATGGTGTTCATCGACGGCTGGAAGAAGTTATAGCCGTTACGGCCGTTGTTTTTGGTGTGGTACATAGCGGCATCGGCGTTGAACATCAGTTCCCGCTCGTCGTTGCCGTCGCCCGGATAGACCGCAATACCGATGCTCAGCGACACCACCAGCTCGTAACGCGAAATCAAAAACGGCTCGTCGATAGCCTTGACCAGCATATCGGCCACGGCGGCGGCATCGTTCGGCTCGCTGATTTCCACCAGCAGCACAAACTCGTCGCCGCCCAGTCGCGCCAGCGTATGGTGCCCGATCAGTAAATTTTTCATCCGCTCGGTGACCGCGACCAGCAGGTTATCGCCAACGTGGTGACCAAACGCATCGTTAACGGCCTTAAAACCGTCCAGATCCATAAACATCAGCGCGAAAGCGGTCTCTTCCCGCACGGCCTTGCTCAGCGCCTGATCGAGGCGATCTTCCAGCAGAATACGGTTAGGCAGGCGGGTTAAGTTGTCGTGCAGCGCCAGCTGGGCCAGCTCGCGGTTGGCTTCCGCCAGCGAAGAAGCCAGTACCGACGTTCTGGCCTGCAGGCGCGCGTCGAGCGTGGAAACCACCAGCGTAATACCCAAAATAGAGAGCGTCACCACCACGACCAGCATCGCCAGCCAACTGCTGTTCACGCCCATCTGCGTGGCGTGGCTGCCCATCGGGAAGCTGGCCGCCGCCATGCCGCTGTAGTGCATCCCGGCGATGGCGGCGCCCATAATCAGCGCCGCGCCGGCGCGCAGCAGCGCTAAATGCCCTTCGCCCTGACGTAGCTTAAACGCCAGCCACAGCGCGGCCGTTGAGGCGCCCAGCGCGATCGCTATCGACACCGCAATCCAGCGCCAGTCCCAGACGATACCCGGTTCAAACATCAGCGCGGCCATGCCGATATAGTGCATCGCCACCACGCCGGTGGCCATCGCCAGCGCGCCGACCATCAGACGGGCAAAGACCAGTTCACCGTAGCAGACAATCCACAGCGCAAAAATCGAGGCGACTACGGCTACAAACATGGAAATCAGCGTGAGCAGCGGATCGTAGCTCATCACCATCGCCAGGTTCATCGCCAGCATGCCGATAAAATGCATAGACCAGATGCCGATGCCCATCGCAAAGCCACCGCCAACCAGCCAGACGCGGGCCGCTTTCCCCGTAGAGGTTGCCACCCTGCCCGCCATATCCAGCGCGGTATAGGATGCCAGGAAGGCAACAAAGATGGAGACGATAACCAGTAGCTGGTCGTAGGAGCTCATAAGCATATGCAAATCTCTGAAGCAAAAGCCAGATTACTGGCACCGGGTAAGGGAATAATAAAGCTGATAAATCGATTTCAACAATTACGGTATCGGCTAAAGAGTAGTCAACTTTACCCCTGGTGGCATAAAGCGGCCATGCCCGGCTGCGGACTCGGGCTTAACCCATCTATCCCCTTATAATTAAACGGGTTTATTATCTGTTTTTTTTGCTTAACGACCTTAGCATCCGCTCTTTTTTTTGCCCAGCAAAACCCAGGGCCAGCGCTGATTATTTTTTGTCAGGCGTCTTTTTTCATGCTACAGCAAGCAGGTCTGCTTTTGTTTCAACTCATTAACAAAATTTTGCGTTTCGCTTAGCTCAGCGTTCAAGGCTGTTCTATAGTTTTAAACATAACAGAAATTGGTCAATCTGGCTTTTATCGTGGATAGCGGCCAACATAGCTCTTTCCGGCTCTGCGTTTTACCTGCATCGCGGCCATTTTTTACGCTTTTACACCGGGCGAAAAAGCACTTCCATTGGTCTGATCGGTAAGGAATGATTATGAAAATGAAGCTTTTTTTGCTGGGCTGCGGCTTGGGTCTCGGCGTGGCCTCTTCCGGCTTTGCCGCCACCACGACGGGAACTATCAACGCCACGCTGGTCCTGACCACGGGTTGCCTGGTCAATGGCCAGACCGCCACCACCGGTGTTAACTTCGGTACCTTAGACTTTGGTAGCAGCGCCGCGACCTTTGATACCCTGAACGCCACCTTAGTTGGCGCGCTGGGCAACGGCATCTTTGTGCGCTGCACCACTGGTCAAACCTATAACGTGCAGCTCACCAGCAGCAACGCCGCGCCCGCTACCGTGTTTGGCGAAGTAACCGCGCAGCCTCGCTATCTGGTGCTGGGCAGCAACGCCACGCAGGGCATTGCCTATACGCTCTATAACTCCACTTCCTATACCACGCCCATCGCTAACAACACTAACCTGACCAGCACGGGCACCACGGATCCGACCAATGGCGACAACTACCCGATTTACGGTCGTATTACCGGCGGCGGTTTTAACGCAGCGATCCCGGCAGGTACCTATACCGATACGATTAACGTTGCCGTGAACTACTGATTGACGGCGGCAGGGAGCACGTCGTGTCGGGGCAGGAAAGAACATCGGCGGGCTGGCTTAGCCCGCTTTGTGTCGTGGTTTGCTGTATCAGCTTTCCGGCCGGAGCGCTGCCGACGCAGACTTTTCAGGTGACGGCGTCGGTAGTGAACGGCTGCGTGATTTCCGGCACCAATACCGGCGTGTTCGGCACGCTGAACTTCGGCACCCGCCCCGGCGTCGGTTCGGCTTCTGCCAGCGCCAGCTTTGTTCAAAGCTCCACGATTACGCTGGCCTGTACGCCGGGCACTGCGCTAAGCATGAGCATTAACGGCGGCAGTAATTATTCCAGCACGCGTAATCTTAAAATTGCTAATAACACCGATTTAGTGGCCTATGCGCTTTACACCAGCGCCACCGCCAGTGCGGCAAGTGCGATCCCGGTCAATCAGAACGTGGCGCTGACCTACAATAACGCCAATAACATCACGCTGCCGATATACGGTCGGCTGCAGATGAGCGGCGTTCGGCGGGCCGGGACTTACAGCGACACGCTGACGGTGACGCTGAGTTGGTAAACAGGGAGAAAGTATTTCATGAAGACGCTACGTATTTTCACACTGCTGGCCGGACTGACGGTTAGCTCACTGCTGCCCGCGTGGGCAGGAAATTCGGTGCTGATCTGGCCCATCGATCCGAAAATCCACAGCGGCGATAAAGCCACCGAGCTGTGGCTGGAGAATCGCGGCGCAGCGACCACGCTGATGCAGGTCAGGGTTTTCACCTGGCAGCAGCAGGACGGACACGAACAGTATCAGACGCAGCAAACGGTGGTCGCCAGCCCGCCGCTGGTAAGGATAGAGCCGGGCCAGAAGCAGCTGGTCAGGCTGATTAACCAGACCCCGCCGCCCAAAGGCGAGGAGCGGGCTTACCGGGTGCTGCTGGATGAGATCCCTACGCCGCAGCAGCCTGGCGAAAATCAGGCGGGCCTTAATTTCCAGATGCGCTATTCCGTGCCGCTGTTTACCTATGGCGAAGGCCTTTCAGCCGACACGGCCCGCCCCGACCTTAGCTGGCGCCTCGTTAATCAGAACGGTAAGTCAGCGCTGCTTATTACCAATAACGGCAGCGGCCACGCGCGGCTAAGCAACGTTTCGCTGGGCGGCCGGACGCTGTCAAACAGCCTGTTCGGCTACGTGCTGGCGCGATCGAGCAATACGTTTCCGCTTAATTTCCCGGCGTCTGACCGCTCGCAGCTCAGCGCGGAACTGGATAATAACCAGACCTGGCGCAGCGGCAGCTCTGCGCGCTAGCCGATGAACGGGCGCCGCTGCTCCCTGGCCCTCTGCCTGTTAAGCTACCTGCTCTCTTCAGCCGGTCGCGCGGAAACCTATTCCACATTGCCGCCGCCGCCGTCGCCAAACGCGCCGGGCGCCAGCCAGCAATATATGCTGGGGCTGGTGATCAACGAGCAGGACAACGGCCAGGTCGTGCCGGTGGAATTCCGTGATAACCATTACTATCTGCGCGCCGGCGATTTGCAGCGGGCCGGCATCCCTTCGGCGCTGATCACCTCGTCGATGATGGATGTTTCCGCCATGCCGCAGGTCAAAGCCGACTACGATCAGGCCCGCCAGCGCCTCTTGCTGACGGTGCCGCCCGGCTGGCTGCCGCGCCAGAAACTGAATAACGAGGAGCGGAACGGCCCGCGCTTTCCTGGCAGAACCTCTACCGGCGCGCTGTTTAACTACGATCTCTACACCAGCCGTACCTCTGCCAGCGGCAGCCGCCTTTCCGCCTTTAACGAGTTTCGCCTGTTTGGCACGCTGGGGCAGTTTTCCAGCAACGGCGTCTGGCAGCAGCAGCTTTCCGGCCAGACGGCAGGCTCGCAGAACGAGGGCTATCTGCGCTATGACACTTACTGGAGCAATCAGGATGAAACCCGTTCGCTGAGCTGGCGCGTGGGCGATCTGATCACCGATTCACTGGCGTGGAGCAGCAGCGTGCGGCTGGGCGGCATTCAGATCGCGCGCGACTTCTCCGTGCGCCCGGATCTGGTGACCTATCCGCTGCCCTCTTTCTCCGGCCAGGCGGCGGTACCTTCCACGGTCGATCTCTTCGTCAACGGCTATAAGAACAGCAGCAATGACGTACAGCCCGGCCCCTGGTCGATGACCAATATGCCGTTTGTTAACGGCGCGGGCGAAGCGGTAGTGGTAACGACCGACGCCGCAGGCCGACGCGTCTCCACCACCATGCCCTTTTACGTCTCCAGCAGCCTGCTGAAGCCCGGCCTCTCTGACTTCTCTTTTTCCGCCGGGGCGCTGCGCAATAATTACGGCATCAAAAGCTTTGACTATGGCTCCGCCGCCGCCAGCGGCTCCTTGCGCTATGGCCTGACCGACTGGCTGACGCTGGAAAGCCATGCCGAAGGTGCGGACGCGCTGGCGCTGGGCGGCGCGGGCGGCCAGGTCAGGCTGGGGTCGCTCGGCGTGGTCAATGCGGCGCTGGCGCAAAGCCAGATGAGCGGCGAACATGGCAATCAATACAGCTGGGGCTATCAGTACAGCAACAGCCGCTTTAACATCGGCACGCAGCATATTATCCGCTCGGCGGGCTTCAGCAACCTGGCGCTGTACGGCGATCGCAACAGCGGCCTGGCGGGCACGGAATACACCCTTAGCCGCCGCAGCGCCCAGTACAGCGCCAGCGTCTCGCTCGATCGCTTCGGCAGCCTTGGCGCGGCCTTTATCGACATCGTCAGCGGCAGCGGCGACCGCACCCAGCTGTGGAACCTTTCCTGGAGCAAAAATATTTGGGGCAACAGCAGCCTTTACGTTTCCGCCAGCCGCGACCAGCGACAGGGCGACTGGACGGGCACCATTTCGCTGGTGATCCCGTTCAGCGAGCGCGGCAACGCCAGCCTGAGTCTGGATCGCGACCAGCAGGGCACCACTTCGCAGCGCGTAACGGTTTCGCGCTCCATGCCTACCGACGGCGGGCTGGCTTACGACGCCTCCTGGGCCAACCAGAGCAGCGGCGGCGACTATAAGCAGGCCAGCCTGAGCTGGCGCAACCAGAAGATTGAGACTTCAGCGGGCTTCTACGGCGATGGCGATTACACCACCGAATGGGCCGACGTGAGCGGCTCGCTGGTGCTGATGGACGGCAGCTACTTTGCTGCCAATGAGGTTAACGATGCCTTTGTGGTGGTGAAAACCGACTATCCCAATATCAACGTGCGCTACGAAAACCAGCTGATGGGCAAAACGGACGCCGGCGGCCATCTGCTGGTGCCGGGCATCAGCTCCTATTATCCGGCCAAATATGATATCGACACGCTGGATCTGCCGGCCGATATGACCACCTCCAGCGTCGAGCAGCGTTTTGCCGTCAAGCGCAACAGCGGCTATCTGCTGCATTTCCCGATTGAACCGCTGCGCGCGGCCAGCGTGATCCTGCACGACCAGAACGGCGAACCGCTGCCCGTTTCCACCCAAATTATTCGCGCGGGCGCCGCGACGACCTATGTCGGCTGGGACGGTATCGTCTGGATGGAAAACCTGGCTGCCGTTAACCCTTTCCGCGCGGAAACGCCGGACGGACGCCATTGCGAAGCGAAGCTCGACGTGCCGGGCGGTCGCCCGACGTCGCTACAAACTTACGGGCCGCTGACCTGCGCCCTTTCCGCTGCCTCAGGAACCTCACCATGACTTTGCCAATAAGATCGATCTTTCACCTGGCGCTGTTTTCGCTGCTGATGCTCTGCTCGCTATCCGGCTGGGCGGCCTGCACGCTGCCGACCTCTACGGCTACCTTTGGCAGCGTCAGCTCTTTTACGGTAAACACCACGGTGAGCAACACCACCGCCACCGTTAACGTCAACTGCGGTTCGGGCAGCGTGCTGTCGCTGCTGTCCAGCGATTACATCCGGTTTCAGCTGGCCAGCGCCACCTACACCAGCAGCACGCGCGGCGCGCTGAAAACCTCCAGCGCCGGGACGGATCTTATTCCGCTGCGCGTATGCAGCGACACGGCCTGCGCCACCGAGATGCTGATCGGCGGCACTACGGTCAACTTCAGCCAGGCGCAGCTGCTTAATTTGCTGGGAACAGGCGGCGGACAGAACTTCGCTATCCCGCTTTATCTGAGGACGCTGACCGGCCAGGTGGTGGCCGCCGGTACCTACACGGTGACGCTGAATATTCTGGTCAGCTATAACATCTGTACCGGCATTGGCGCGCTGGGCGCCTGTTTGTTGGGCAGTCAGCAGACCGGTTCCGGCACGGTGCCCATCACCACCACGCTGGTGGTCACCAACGACTGCACCACTATTACCGCGCCTAACGTCAGCTTTGGCAGCGCGCCGCTGGTCGGCAGTTTTAACGCGGTTTCGCAGTCCATTAATGTGATCTGCACTAAAGGCAGCACCTACACGGTTGGCCTGAGCAACGGCGGCTATGCGGTTGGCGCGCAGCGCTATATGGCCAGCGGCAACAACCGGCTCGCCTATGAAATTTATAAAAACGCCACGACCTCGCGCTGGGGGCCGACAGGTACGGAGCGCGTCGCCAGCTCGGCGGCCAACAGCATTACCACCGACGGCCTGACCCGCACTTTTAATTATACGGCGCGCATACTGACTTCGCAGGCCACGCCGCCTGCGGGCAACTATAGCGACAGCGTGGTGGTGGATCTCTCTTTTTAGGGCACGGTTTGCCCCCGGATAGTGCATTGTTAATTATTTGTTACCAATACGTATACATCCGGCGCCTTAACGGTGATGCCTGTCACATTAATGTCCGCGCGGGCGCGATAAAAGATAAGAAAAACTGAAAGGACAGGCTATGACATCTTTTTCTTCTTCGGCGAAAAAGCCGCAGGGCAGCGCCCGCACCATCTTCAATGTGACCAGCGGCAACTTCCTGGAAATGTACGACTTTATGGTGTTTGGTTACTACGCCACGGCGATTGCCAAAACCTTTTTTCCGGGTGACGATCCTTTCGCCTCGCTAATGTTAACGCTGATGACGTTCGGCGCAGGTTTCCTGATGAGGCCACTGGGCGCGATTATCCTCGGCTCTTATATTGACCATCACGGACGGCGTAAAGGGCTGCTGCTGACGCTGGGCCTGATGGCGATCGGCACCTTAACCATTGCTATCGTGCCGGGCTACAACACGCTGGGCGCGGCGGCGCCAATCCTGATCCTGCTGGGCCGTCTGTTGCAGGGCTTCTCGGCGGGCGTGGAGCTGGGCGGCGTTTCGGTCTATCTTAGCGAGATCGCGCCGAAAAACCGCAAGGGCTTTTTTGTCAGCTGGCAGTCCGGCAGCCAGCAGGTCGCCGTGATTTTCGCCGCGCTGCTGGGCCTGGGGCTGAACCATCTGCTGGCGAAAGATCAGGTGACCGACTGGGGCTGGCGTATTCCCTTTTTCATCGGCTGCCTGATTGTGCCTTTCCTGTTCTGGGTCAGGAGAATGCTGGAAGAGACCGAAGCCTTCAGCCAGCGTAAGGTGCACCCTTCCATGCGTCAGATCGTGCGCGGCGTCGCCAGCAACTGGGCGCTGGTGCTGGCAGGGATGCTGATGGTGGTCACCACCACCGTGATGTTTTATATGATCACCGCGTTTACCCCGACCTTTGGGAAAACGGTGCTGATGATGAGCGATAAGCAGAGCTTTTTGGTGACGCTGTGCGTTGGCCTGTCAAACCTGATCTGGCTGCCGATTATGGGCGCCGTCTCCGATCGCTACGGCCGTCGTCCGCTGCTGATCCTGTTTACCGTACTGATGATCGCCACCGCCTGGCCGGTGCTGCACTGGCTGGTCGGCTCGCCAACCTTCTCTCATCTGCTGGAGGCCGAGCTGTGGCTGTCGTTTCTCTACGCCAGCTATAACGGTGCGATGGTGGTCTATCTGGCGGAAGTGATGCCCGCAGAGGTGCGCGCGACCGGCTTTTCGCTGGCCTACAGCCTGGCGACGGCGCTGTTCGGCGGCTTTACGCCAGCGATGTCCAGCTATCTGATCCACGCCACCGGCGACAAGGCGATGCCCGGCGTCTGGCTGACCTTCGCTGCCGTTTGCGGCCTGCTCGGCACGCTGCTGATCAAACGCCTGGTGCAGCAGTATCAAACCCGCCAGACCAGCGAGCCTGTGGCGCAAATGTAGCGCCGCAGGTGCGGCCGTGGCGCAAGGGCTGCGGCCGCCTGCCTCAAATTTTAAGCAAAAAAAATCCGCAACGATCGTTACGGATTTTTTATTTTCTGATGCCGATTATTTCGCGACGGTTTCCATGCCCATCAGCCCAATCTTCAGATAGCCCGCCTGACGCAGCTTGTCCATCACGCCCATCAGCGTTTCGTAATCCACCGATTTATCCGCCTGGAAGAAGATAGTGGCGTCTTTATTGCCCTGCGTCTGGCTTTCCAGCGCCGACAGCAGCGTTTCCTGCGTCACGGCCTCATTGCCGATAAACAGCTGTTTATCCGCTTTGATTGAGAGGTAGACCGGTTTTTCCGGGCGCGGCTGAGGCTTGCTGGTAGAGGCTGGCAGATTGACGCGAACGTCAACGGTAGCCAGCGGCGCAGCGACCATAAAGATAATCAGCAGCACCAGCATCACGTCGATAAACGGCGTAACGTTGATTTCATGCATTTCGCCGTTGCTATCGAGATCTTCATTTAATCGCATGGCCATGACGCTTACCCTACCCGCAGCTTCTGCGTTGGATGCTGCGGCGCGCTGGCGGCCAGATCCAGATCGCGGCTTTGCAGCAGCATAATCTGCGCGGCGACGTCGCCCAGCGAGGCTTTATAGCTGGCGATCGTACGGGCAAAGACGTTATAGATCACTACGGCCGGAATCGCAGCGAACAGGCCGACAGCCGTGGCCAGCAGCGCTTCTGCGATGCCGGGCGCAACTACCGCAAGGTTCGTGGTCTGCGTCTGGGCGATACCGATAAAGCTGTTCATGATGCCCCAAACGGTGCCGAACAGGCCGACAAACGGCGCGATAGCACCGATAGTAGCCAGAAAACCATTGCCGCGACCGGCGTGGCGGCTGAAGAAGGCGACGCGGCGCTCCAGACGGAACGAGGTGCGCTCTTTAATGCCGTCGTTGTCGGCGGACTGCTGCGACAGCTCCAGTTCGTTTTCGGCTTCTTTCAACAGCTGCGTGGTCAGGCTGTTAGCGTTAAACGTGGCGCTGATATCGCTCGCTTCCTGCAGGGAACGAACGCCCGCCAGCGCCTGCTGCTCGCGCTTCAGGCGGCGTTTCGCCGAGCTGAGCTCCGCGCTCTTGCTGAAGAAGATAGCCCAGGTAACGACCGAAGCCAGCAGCAGACCGATCATTACCACTTTTACCACGATGTCCGCATGGTGATACATGCCCCAGACGGAGAGGTCCGTCTGCATCAAATCATTCGTCACGCTGTCTCTCCAACGTCAGTTACCGATAGCGAAAATACAGGTCGGATCATACCAAATCGAACCCGAATTGATAGTAGTTATCATTACTATTTACCCTTAACGCAATACTTTTTACACTTTTCCCGCCATCTCCTTTTTATCGCCAGGGTTTTTCCTGAAACTTTGTCACGTAGCGGGATGACGAATTTCGCCCCGCCGCCAGCCGTGTTAACGTTAAGCGAGATCCTTAAACCGAGCAGACCGATGACCAGTAAACATATTGAAACGGCGTTAATCAGCGCCGGCCGCCGTAAACGCTATACCCAGGGTGCCGTTAACAGCGTTATTCAGCGCGCCTCCTCGCTGGTGTTCGACAGCGTGGCCGAGAAGAAACGCGCCACGGCCGGGCGAGCGGAAGGCGAACTGTTTTATGGTCGTCGCGGCACCCTGACCCATTTCTCGCTGCAGGAAGCCATGACCGAGCTGGAGGGCGGCGCGGGCTGCGTGCTTTATCCCTGCGGTGCGGCGGCGGTCGCCAATGCCATTCTCGCTTTTGTTTCCGCCGGGGATAACGTGCTGATGGCCGGTTCCGTCTATGAACCGACCCAGGATTTCTGTAGCAAAATCCTCAGTAAAATGAACGTGACCACCACCTGGTACAGCCATACCGCCGGCGCGGAAATCGGCGACCTGGTGAAGCCGGAAACGCGGGTCGTTTTTCTGGAATCGCCGGCTTCCATTACGATGGAAGTGCAGGACATTCCAGCCATCGTGGCGGCCGTGCGGGCCAAAGCGCCGGAAGCGGTCATTATGATCGATAACACCTGGGCGGCGGGCATTCTGTTCCGCGCGCTGGATTTTGGTATCGATATTTCCATTCAGGCCGGGACTAAATATCTGATTGGTCATTCCGACGCGATGATCGGCACCGCCGTCGCCAACGAACGCTGCTGGGCGCAGCTGCGTGAAAACTCTTATCTGATGGGGCAAATGGTGGACGCGGACACCGCCTATATGGCCAGCCGCGGCCTGCGCACGCTGGCAGTACGTCTGCGCCAGCACGAAGAAAGCGGGCTGCGGGTCGCGCGCTGGCTGGCCGAGCGCCCGGAAGTGGCCGTGGTTAACCATCCGGCGCTGCCGCAGTGCAAGGGCCACGAGTTCTGGCGGCGGGATTTTACCGGCAGCAGCGGCCTGTTCTCCTTTGTACTGAAGGCGCGGCTGAGCGATCGGCAGCTGGCCGATTTCCTTGACCACTTTGAACATTTCAGCATGGCCTACTCCTGGGGCGGTTTTGAATCGCTTATTCTGGCGAACCAGCCCGACGAGCTGGCCGCCATCCGTCCGGCAGGCGGCGTTGACTTCAGCGGCACGCTGATCCGGCTGCATATAGGGCTGGAAAATGTTGACGATTTGCTGGCGGATTTGGCCGCCGGTTTCGCGCGCGTCGCGGGATCGTCAAAAAATTAAACAAAAAGGCAACAGCTCTGGCCTGTACCACGTTGTGACAGGCCATTTACGAGTACACTAGTGCTATTGATGCGGTAAACAGGATAAAAAATGGCGGTACTCCATGAGATTGTGCAGGCGCTTTGGCATCAGGATTTTGCTGCCCTCGCCAATCCCGATGTAATCTGGATCGTTTACGGAATTATGTTTCTCACGCTGCTGCTGGAAAATGGTTTGCTGCCCGCCGCCTTTCTGCCCGGCGACAGTTTACTGCTGCTGGCCGGCGCGATGATCGCCAAGGGCGTGATGGGCTTTATTCCTACCGTTGCCATCCTGACGCTGGCGGCCAGCCTGGGCTGCTGGCTGAGCTACCTGCAGGGCCGCTGGCTGGGCAATACCCGCCTGGTCAAAGGCTGGCTGATGCACCTGCCCGCGCAGTATCACCAGCGCGCCTGGAGCCTGTTTCACCGGCACGGGCTGATGGCGCTGCTGATTGGCCGCTTTCTGGCCTTCGTGCGGACGCTGCTGCCGACCATGGCGGGCATTTCCGGCCTGACGCAGACGCGCTTCCAGTTTTTTAACTGGCTCAGCGGCCTGCTGTGGGTCGGCATCCTGGTCTCGCTGGGTTATGCGATAAGCCAGGTGCCCTTTATCAAGCGCCATGAGGATCAGGTGATGTCCATTCTGATGATCCTGCCGCTGGCGCTGCTTTGCATCGGCCTGATTGGCAGCCTCGCGCTGTTCTTTAAGCGGAAAAAAGTCGCTTAGCGCACCCCGCCTTCCGAGGGTCGCCCGGCGGCCCTCTTATTCCATCTGACGCATTCTGCCGATCTCTTCCCCCGGCGTGACGCCAAAATAGCGCTTAAACTCGCGGGAAAACTGCGAGGCACTTTCATAGCCGACCCGCATCGCCGCCGCGCTGGCCTTCAGGCCTTCATGCAGCATCAGCATTCGCGCCTGATGCAGTCGATAGCTTTTCAGATACTGCAACGGCGAGGTGCTGGTGACGGCTTTAAAGTTGTGATGAAAGGCGGAGACGCTCATATTCACCTCAGCCGCCAGCCGCTCCACGCTCAGGTTGTCGGTATAGTGATGCTCGATGCGCCGCAGCGCCCGCGCTATCTGGCTGAACTGCGTGTGCCGACTGACCAGCGCCATCAGCGCGCCGCCGCACGGCCCCAGCAGCACGTGATAGAGAATTTCCCGCACGATTTGCGGGCCAAGCACGCGCGCGTCGCGCGGATCCGCCATCGCATCCAGCAGACGTTCCGCCGCACAAAGCATCGGCTCGGTCAGCGGCGACGAGTGAATGCCGCGCGTCTGCGGCTGCGGCTGAAAGCTGTCGTCATCGCCGATATCAATCAGCAGATCCTGAAGCTTAACCGGATCGACATTCAGCAGCATGCCCGCCAGCGGCGCTTCCGGCGTGGCGAACGTCTCGCACTCTACCGCCAGCGGCACGGTCAGCATCAGGTATTCCGTGGCGTCGTAATGGAAAACATGGTTGCCCAGATAGCCGGTTTTTCTGCCCTGAAACAGGATCACGATACCGGAGGAATAGAGCACCGGCGTGCGCCCGCTGGGCTGGCTGGCGTGGAAAAGCCGGATATCGGGCAGCAGCGTCTGCACATCCGGTTTTGCGTCGATCAGTTGCACGACCTGGCGGGCAAGCCGGGCGCACAGCATAGTGCGATCCATGATGTTCACCTGAAAAAAAGCAGAGCTGGCATCATGCCGAAGCCTGGCGTAATCGTCCAGCCTCCTGGAGAAACAGGCAAGAAGAAAGCAGAAACGGGCAGGATATATACCGGGACTGGCCGCTACGCTGGCTATTGGCTCAATAATCCGAATTGCGCAAAGGGTTAATAATTTCAACTAAACTAAGACCAGCAGTCTTAACCAGACTTAGCGTTACTTGCCGGCGCAGAGGCGTCGGCCCCCCTGGCTGCAAAGGAGAGAACAATGGCAGAGCAACCCGTAATCAAGCTTCACGATGGCAATATGATGCCCCAGCTCGGCCTGGGCGTCTGGCAGGCAAGCATTGACGAAGCGCGTCAGGCTGCGCTGAAAGCGCTCGATGTGGGCTATCGCTCGATCGATACCGCCGCCATCTATAAAAACGAAGAGGGCATCGGTCAGGCGCTACAGGAAACGTCGGTCGCGCGCGACGATATCTTCGTGACCACCAAGCTGTGGAATGACGATCAGCTGAACGCGCCGCAGGCGCTGGAAACCAGCCTGAAGAAATTGCAGCTGGAAAGCGTCGATCTCTATCTGATGCACTGGCCTTGCCCGGCGAAGGACAACTACGTTGACGCCTGGAAAGCGATGATCGAGCTGCAAAAACAGGGGCTGACTAAAAGCATCGGCGTCTGTAACTTCCAGGAAGCGCACCTGAAACGGCTGATAGATGAAACGGGCGTGCGTCCGGTGATCAACCAGATCGAGCTGCACCCTATGCTGCAACAGCGCACGCTGCACGCCTGGAACGCCATGCATCAGATCCAGACCGAATCCTGGAGCCCGCTGGCGCAGGGTGGTAAAGGCGTGTTCGATCAGGCCGTGATCAAAACGCTGGCGAAAAAATATGGCAAGACGCCTGCGCAGATTGTTATTCGCTGGCACCTGGACAGCGGCCTGGTGGTGATCCCGAAATCGGTCACGCCTTCCCGCATTGAAGAAAACTTTAAAGTGTTCGATTTCCGCCTGGAAAAACCGGAAATTAGTGAAATCGCCTCGCTGGATGCCGGCAACCGTCTTGGCCCCAACCCTGACGAGCTGAACTAAGCGCCCGGCCGCCCGTTGACAGAAAACAGACGGGCGGCCGCCTTTTTGACGCGCGACCTGCCTTTATCATGCATTAAGAAACAAGAACTGTTTACGTAATGCCCTGTTAATTTAAACCTCAGATAAACCACCTCCATTATTTTTTCTGAATAATGTTAATATTATTATTAAGCGCCGGCAGCGGCAAAGACTTTACCCTCCTCTGAAAAGCGAACAAATACAGCAAGGTAAATTTAATTTGCTAATAAATGTTTACGCCAAATTTAAAAAATAATGCATTGGTAGTATTTATAATAGGTTTAGCTAATCAAACCGGTATTTCTTATTATTAATAACCGAATTATATTGCTCACAAAATCAGTATACTGAATCCGAAAATATTTCTGATTAATTTACTGGAGAAGCTTAATGAAAAAGATTATTTCGGCTGTCCTGCTGTTGCTGATGACGGGTTCCGCTTTTGCCGCACAGATCGTGCCGCGTAACGAACTGGATAATTACGTTAAAAAAGAACGCGTATCCATTTCTAACGTGATGGGTGGAAAATCAAAAGCGCTTGAGGCACTGCGCACGGAAGTGGATAAAAAAGGCGGCGAATATATGTATATTACCTCGCTGGACCGTCCTGGCAATTCCAGCCACTGGCGCGGTACGGCTATCGTACTGGAAAAGAAATAATCGTTCCTCAGCCCTCCCTGCCTTAATTCGCCCCGCTTTCTTTGGTTCCCGTCGGGCGCGCCGACTGACTTGATCCTTGCAAAACCTCGCTGGCTGGCCGCTCTGGTCAACCAGCGCTTTACGCTACGGCGCCGGCTGTACCTGCAGCTGGCCCGCCGTTCCGCGATCGGCCATTTCCAGCGTCTGGCTATAGTAGACAAACGGGAAGTGATCGGAAGAGGACTGCGTAAAGGAGACAAACAGCTCCACGCTGCCGTCAACCCAGACGGTATCCTTCCAGCCGCGATCTTCCGCCATCGGCTGTGCGCCGTTGACGTTCTTAATCAAAAACATCACGCCCTGAATATGAAACGCCTGCGGCAGGTCGGCATGAATAATCCAGCGTTCAAAGCTGCCCTGCTGCGCCTGGACGTCGATGCGGCCCAAATCCCACAGCGCGCCGTTGATGCCCGGCTCCGAGTCGCCCAGACGGAATTCGCGCGTACGGCTGACGCCGCCTTCGATGACCTGATCGGCCAGCAGACGCATCGGCAGCGTGTCGGTCACCAGCGGCAGCAGGCCGGTCGGACGCAGCGTCAGCACCAGCGTCGAGGTCAGAATGCTCGACGGCTCGAACAGCCCGCGCAGCCTGTCGACAATGCCTGCCGCCTGACCCGCCGTGATCGACACCTCGTCGCCCTGGCTCATATCCACCAGGATTTCCCGGCGCTCGCCCGGCGCCAGAGAAAGCTGCTGCACCGCCACAGGCGCGGGCAAAAAGCCCTGATCGCTGGCGATGACGTTAAAAGGCCGCTTGTCGCTCATGGCGAGCTGGTAGCGACGCGAGTTTGAAGCGTTAAGCAACCGCAGGCGTACCCAGCCGCGAGAGACTTCCACATAGGGATTCTGCGTGCCGTTCACCAGCAGGGTATCGCCCACAAAACCGCCGTTAGCTGGCGGGCTGTAGTCCGGCGAACCGAAGTTATCGATACGCTTGTCCTGAATAATCAGCGGAAAATCATCCACGCCGTAGTGGTTCGGCAGCGGCAGCGTTTTGCTGACCTCGTCTTCTACCAGCCACATACCCGCCAGGCCGTTGTAAACGTGCTCCGCCATATGACCAGGCGTGTTGGCGTGATACCAGCAGGTCGCGGCGGCCTGACGCACCGGGATCACCGGCGCCCAGTCGACGCCAGGCGACATCATGCGCGCCGCGCCGCCGGCGAGCGCGCCCGGCACCTGAAGCCCGCCAACGGTCATCGCCACCGCTTCGTTCAGCCGGTTGCTGTAGATGAGCTTGACGTCATCGCCGCTCCAGACCCTGACCGTCGGCCCCAGGTAGAGCCCGTTAAAGCCCCACACCTGCGCCTTGCTGCCGCTGGTAAACGACCAGTGGCTGCGTTGCAGCGTCAAAAAGATAGGCTGTCCACGGCGGGATTCGATAAGCGGCGGCACCGGCAAAGGATTACCCGGCCCTGCGGCGTGTACGCGTGCAGGCAGCGCACTGGCGCACAGCGCTATGCCCGATGCCTGAATAAACTGACGTCGACTGAAGGACATAAAAACTCCGTAACCCAAAATGCGGCCCGGCGGGCCGCTATCCATTTTTTATGATTGTTTGCCGTGTGCCGACCGCGAGGCGATCGGTTTACTTTTCGCCTGCGGCTTCCCGCGCGGCGACTTCCGCGTTGAGTTCAGCCAGCTTCTCCATCATCAGCTCGCGGCAATGGGTCGCCAGCTTGCGCACGGATTGATCGGCGAAGGCGGCGGTATCGATCGGCGGCAGCATCTCAATGATCACCAGACCGTTATGCAGCCGGTTCAGCTTGATTTTATCGTGCGTATTGCTGACCACGATAGGAATAATAGGTACGCCTGCGGCCATAGCGGCGTGAAACGCGCCGGTTTTAAACGGCAACAGCCCGCGTCCGCGGCTGCGCGTCCCTTCCGGGAACATCCAGAAGGAGATCTTCTTCTTTTTAAACTGGTCGATCAGCTGGTTAATGGTGCCGTGCGCTTTGTTGCGGTTGTCACGGTCGATCAACAGGTTGCCGGTCAGCCAGTAAAGCAGGCCAAAGAACGGCACCCACAGCAGCGTTTTTTTGCCTACCGTCACCGTGGTTGGCTGTACGACTTTTGCCGCCGTGATCATATCGTAGTTGTTCTGATGGTTGGCGATGTAGATCGCATTAGGATAGTTTTCCGCCCCTGCCGGCTTGCGGATTTCCACCTTCAGACCAAACAGCGGCGACAGGCGACCGAACAGATGGCCAAACGTCGCCACGTGGCGGGGATTACGGGGACTGAACAAACACCAGATGCAGCCGAAAATGCACACCAGGATTGAATAAACGATCGTCACGACGATCCGAAAAATTGACAGCATCACATCCTCATTATTGCCGGGCCGGAGACGCCTTAAGGCAGGCGCTCCGGCATTACGCCTTATCGGGCGCGCCGGGTGAAGTATATCCTGAAATCAGCAGGCTATGCTGCTTTTCACCGCGCGGCGCGGCCCGGATCACTCTTCGCTTTCACTGGCCTCAGGCCGTGCAGGCCCGTCCACCTCTACCCGATCGATACGCTGCAGGCCACGCGGCAGCAGCGTGCCGCGACGGCCGCGCTCGGCACGGAACTTCTGCAGGTCTTCCGGTCGCAGCGTCAGCTTGCGTTTGCCGACGTGCAGCGTGATGGCGGTTTGCGGCGTCAGCAGCAGCAGCCAGGCCAGCTTGTCGTCGCCCGCCGCCGCTTCCGCCGCCGGGATTGAGACAATCTTGTTGCCCTTGCCTTTGGACAGCTGCGGCAGATCGGCCACCGGGAACATCAGCATCCTGCCTGCGGCGGTGATCGCCAGCAGCAGGTCGTCCTCGTGATGGATCGCCTGCGGCGTCATCACTTTGGCATTCTGCGGTAGCGTCAGCAGCGCTTTACCGGCACGGTTGCGCGACACCAGATCGCTGAAGGTGCAGACGAAGCCGTAGCCCGCATCCGACGCCAGCAGCAGCTTCTGATCGTCCGCCTCCATCAGTACCTGCTCCACCACCGCGCCCGGCGGCGGCGTCAGCTTGCCGGTCAACGGCTCGCCCTGCCCGCGCGCGGAAGGCAGCGTCACCGGATCGAGCGTATAGCTACGACCGGTGGAGTCGATAAAGGCCACCGGCTGGTTGCTCTTGCCGCGCGCCGCCGCGCGATAGCTGTCGCCCGCCTTATAGCTCAGGCCGCCCGGATCGATATCGTGTCCCTTGGCGCTGCGCACCCAGCCCATCTGCGACAGCACAATAGTCACCGGCTCGGACGGCACCAGCTCGTTTTCGCTGATCGCTTTGGCCTCTTCGCGCTCGCGCAGCGGCGAACGACGATCGTCGCCATAGGCTTCGCTGTCGGCCTGTAGCTCTTTTTTCAGCAGCGTATTCATTTTACGTTCTGAAGCCAGAATGCCCTGTAAACGGTCGCGCTCTTTGCCCAGCTCGTCCTGCTCGCCGCGGATCTTCATCTCTTCCAGTTTGGCAAGATGACGCAGCTTCAGTTCCAGGATCGCTTCCGCCTGGGTTTCGCTGATGCCGAAGCGCGAAACCAGCACCTGCTTCGGCTCGTCTTCGCTGCGGATAATGTGGATCACCTCATCGATATTGAGGAAGGCGACCAGCAGGCCTTCCAGAATATGCAGGCGCTTCAGCACTTTTTCCAGCCGGAAATTCAGGCGGCGACGCACGGTGTCGCGGCGATAAACCAGCCATTCGCTGATGATTTCAAGCAGGTTTTTTACCGCCGGACGGTTATCCAGCCCGATCATATTCAGGTTGATGCGATAGCTTTTTTCCAAATCGGTGGTGGCGAACAGATGGTTCATTACCTGTTCCATATCCACCCGGTTGGAGCGCGGCACAATCACCAGACGCGTCGGGCTTTCGTGATCGGACTCATCGCGCAAGTCTTCCACCATCGGCAGCTTTTTATTGCGCATCTGCGCGGCTATCTGCTCCAGCACGCGCGCGCCGGAAACCTGGTGCGGCAGCGCGGTAATAACCACGTCGCCCTCTTCTTTCTTCCACACCGCGCGCATACGCACGGAGCCACGGCCGTTCTGATAGATTTTGCGGATCTCGGCGCGCGGCGTGATGATTTCCGCTTCGGTCGGATAGTCCGGCCCCTGCACGATATCCAGCAGCTCATCGAGCGTGGTTTTCGGCGCATCGATTAGCTTGATGGCCGCGTTGGCGACTTCGCGCAGGTTGTGCGGCGGAATATCCGTCGCCATCCCCACCGCAATCCCCGTGGTGCCGTTAAGCAGGATATTCGGCAGGCGCGCGGGCAGCATTGCCGGCTCCTGCATGGTGCCGTCAAAGTTCGGCACGTAATCCACGGTGCCCTGGCCCAGCTCGCCTAACAGCAGCTCGGCATATTTTGACAGGCGTGACTCGGTGTAACGCATCGCCGCAAAGGATTTCGGATCGTCCGGCGCGCCCCAGTTTCCCTGACCGTCCACCAGCGGATAGCGGTAAGAGAAAGGCTGCGCCATCAGCACCATCGCCTCATAACAGGCGCTGTCGCCGTGCGGATGATATTTACCCAGCACGTCGCCCACGGTACGGGCCGATTTTTTAAACTTGGCGCTGTTGTTCAGGCCCAGCTCCGACATCGCGTAGACGATACGGCGCTGCACCGGCTTCAGGCCATCGCCGATATACGGAAGCGCACGATCCATGATGACGTACATGGAATAGTTGAGATAGGCCTCTTCCGTAAACTTATGCAGAGCGCGACGCTCTGCCCCATCCTGAGTCAAATCGCTCATTACTTTTTGTTCCTCACATCATGGCGTCACGGGCACGCCACATCGGGGCCGTTTGGCGGGAATAGTACCTTATCCGGGCCGCTTCTGTCACAGATAACCGTGACGGCATACGCTTTCCTGCGTGGCGTGATTATTGCTCACAGCGCAAAAGTATTGTGATCAAAAACTCATTTTTAACCCCTGCCTTCGCGCGTACACTGAGGCCAGTTTTGAATACTGGAGAAGAAGATGCGCATTTTTATTATTGACGCCGGAAAAACCTTTGCCCATTCCAAAGGCGAGCTGAACCATACGCTGACCGACGTGGCCGCGACTTACCTGCGCGAAGCCGGTCATCAGGTTGACGTTACCGTGGTGGACAACGGCTACGTGGTGGCCGACGAGATCCAAAAATATCTGGCCGCCGACACGGTTATCTATCAGATGCCGGGCTGGTGGATGGGCGAACCGTGGATCCTGAAAAAATATATCGATGAGGTCTTTACCGAAGGCCACGGCACCCTGTACGCCAGCGACGGCCGCACGCGCTCCGACGCCTCGAAGAAGTATGGTTCCGGCGGGCTGGTTCAGGGTAAAAAATATATGCTTTCCCTGACGTGGAACGCGCCGCTGGAAGCCTTTACCGATCCCGACCAGTTCTTTGAAGGCGTGGGCGTGGACGGGCTTTACCTGCACTTCCACAAGGCGAATCAGTTCCTGGGAATGGAAGCGCTGCCGACCTTTATCTGCAACGATGTGATCAAGCAGCCGGATGTCCCACGCGATATCGAGCGTTATCGGACACATCTGGGCCAGATCTTTGCTTAACTGTTAAGACCGTTCTCTTAAAAGGAAAGACCATGCTCACCGTGATTGCTGAAATTTGTGTCAGGCCCGGCCGCCGCCGTGCGGTCATGCAGGCGATTGAACAAGTAATCCCGACGGTGTTAGAGGAAGAAGGCTGCGGCAGCTACCGGATGCTGGTGGATCACCAAGCGCAGGTGCCGTGGAAACAGAACTCGCCCGACTCGGTGTTTATGGTCGAGCAGTGGGATTCCTTACGGCATCTGGAACGGCATCAGCAGGCCGCGCATATGGAGCAGCACCGCGGCCGCATTAAAGATGACGTGCTGGACGTGAGGATTTTCGTGCTGGAACCGGCGTAAAGAGTAAGAAGGGACGAACCGAGTTCGTCCCTTGAGGTTGCTGACAAACTCATCCACTGTCATCAAGTCGCGTGCGGGTCGGTGGAAAGCAGCAGAGGCAGATCGGAACACGGACACGCCGTAAACCCATCCGTGGGGGCTCGTTTCGCGCGTCCATGCGCGAAAACGGTCCGCTTATCCGCTCAGCCACTGCTGCTGCGAAGCTGCCGTTTCGCTGTAAAAAAATTCAGTCCGCACGAACCCGCTGGCTTTGTCAGCAGTCTGAAGGGACGAACCGGGTTCGCCCCCTTTTTTTGTGGCTTGCCGTCATAGCGATAGCCGCGCCGTCCGCTCTATTATCGATACCGTTCGGGGGCTGCCCGGCAAGGTCACGCCGGTGGCGATGCTTCCAGCTGCTCGCTGCTCCACTGCAGGAAATGGCTTACGCGGGGAAAGCGGGCAAAGCCGCGCGGCCAGACCAGATGATGCGCGTTCACCGGCAGGCTGCATTCGTCGCCAAACACCCTGACCAGCGTGCCGCTACGCAAATATTCTGCCGCCAGCAGCTCGCTTTCAAACACCACACCGTGCCCCAGCCTTGCCGCCTCCAGGCTCATATAAGAACGATCGAAGCGAAACAGCCAGTCTTTGGTCGGCTGCGCTAATTGCATCGCGGCAAACCACTGCGGCCACTGAATTAAAGGCGACTCGGAAAGGATTAGCGCATGATTAATTAATTCCGCCGGCGTCGCGACCGGATGCTTTATCAAATAATCGGGCGATGCTAATACCGACATTTTTTCATGGCGGATGGTTTTAACTTCCAGTGATTTCCAGTCGGGAAAGCCGTGGCGCACCGCAATATCAATATTGTCACGGCTGAAAGATAAATTTTCGTAGGAACAGGAAAGCGTGACCTGTATTGCAGGATAGCGCTCGCGGAATTTATGCAGGCGCGGCAGCAGCCAGAGCAAACCAAAACTGGGCGCGCAGTGAATGCGCAGCGCGCTGCGCGCTTTCTCATTACCGAGACGGGTGCTGGCCTGGGTCAGCCCCAGCAGCAACGGGCTGATTTCTTTCAGATAGTTTTCACCGGCCAGCGTTAACGTCATGCCTTTGGGCGAGCGGTTGAACAGCAGGCAGCCCAGCTCTTTTTCCAGTTTTGCCAGCTGATGGCTGGCAGCAGAGGCGGTAATATTCACTTCTTCCGCCGCACGCGCCACATTGCCGTAATGCGCAACTTCTTCAAAAATCCTGAGCGATTTTATCGAAGGGCAAAAATCTGCGTGTTTTTCCATGCGGCTCCTTAAATGAATTTTGTGACAGATGCCCGCTTTTTTCCGCGAGAAATGTTAACTGCATCAAATCCATCTTTCTATTCAGCATCGAATGAATTTTTTTGCATTGCCAGTTTAGCCGTAATTTCCAATTCTGAATGTGACCCTGCCGGTAGCGATACCGAACCACTAAAAAAGATTATTACGGAGTGGATTATGTTGCTGAAAAATAAAGTTGCGATTATTACGGGCGCCGCCTCTCAACGCGGTATTGGCCGTGCCACCGCCGCCTGTTTCGCCCGTCACGGCGCGCAGGTGGTGATTCTGGATCTGGATGAGAACGCGGCGCGACATGCGGCTGAAGAGCTGGGTGCCGGTCATCTGGGCCTGGCGGCCAATGTCACCGATCCCGCTGCGGTGCGCCAGGCCGTTTCCCGCGTGGTCAGCGAGTTTGGCCGCATCGACGTGCTGGTAAATAACGCAGGCATTACGCAGCCGGTAAAAACGCTGGAAATCAGCATCGAAGACTATAACCGTATCCTGGACGTCAATCTGCGCGGCACGCTGCTGATGTCACAGGCGGTGATCCCAACCATGCAGCAGCAAGGCGGCGGCAGTATTGTTTGCCTCTCTTCCGTTTCCGCCCAGCGCGGCGGCGGCATTTTCGGCGGCCCGCACTACAGCGCGGCGAAAGCGGGCGTGCTGGGCTTAACCAAAGCGATGGCGCGCGAGTTTGGCCCGGACCAGATCCGCGTCAACGCGCTGACGCCGGGCCTGATCCAGACCGATATTACCGGCGGCCTGCTGCAGGACGAGCGGCGTCACGCCATTATCGACGGCATCCCGCTTGGCCGCCTGGGCGCGGCAGACGACGTGGCTAACGCCGCGCTGTTCCTTGCCAGCGATCTCGCCAGCTACCTGACCGGCATCACGCTGGACGTTAACGGCGGCATGTTGATCCACTGATCGGCTCCTTCCAGCAGGCTTCTTTCACTCCGGGAGTGAAGATTATGACAACGCTTAATCTCAGCGCGACGACCGTCGCGCGCGATGCGACCTATCGCAAAATCGCCTGGCGGCTGATGCCGTTTTTAATGCTTTGCTATCTTTGCGCCTATCTCGACCGGGTTAACGTCGGCTTCGCCAAGCTGCAAATGATGGACGATCTGGCCCTGAGCGAAACGGTGTACGGCCTGGGGGCGGGTATTTTCTTTATCGGCTACTTCTTTTTTGAAGTACCCAGCAATCTCATCCTGCATCGCGTCGGCGCACGCCGCTGGATTGCCCGCATCATGATCACCTGGGGGCTGATTTCCGGCCTGTTCGCCTTTGTGGAAACGGCCTGGCAGTTTTATCTGCTGCGCTTTTTTCTCGGCGTGGCCGAAGCCGGTCTGGCGCCGGGCCTGCTGCTTTATCTCACCTACTGGTTCCCCTCGCATCGCCGCGCCCGCATGACGGTGCTGTGGTTTGTGGCGATCCCGCTTTCCGGCATGATCGGCGGCCCGCTTTCCGGCTGGATTATGGAAGCCTTCGCCGGTTTTCACGGCTGGGCAGGCTGGCAGTGGATGTTCGTACTGGAAGCGATTCCGACCATGCTGATGGGCTTTGTGGTGCTGATGGTGCTCAAGGATCGCGTTGAGCAGGCGCCCTGGCTGGACGAGAGCGAAAAGCGCATGGTGCGTGCCGATTTGGATGAGGATAATCAGCAAAAAGCGCATCACGGCACGGTGAAAGCTTTTGTGGCCGACAGGCGGCTGTGGCTGCTGGCGCTGATCTACTTTTGCGTGGTGATGGGCCAGTATGCGCTGACCTTCTGGCTGCCGACGCTGGTCAGAAACTCCGGCATCCGCGAGCCGCTGCATATTGGCCTGCTGACCAGCCTGCCCTATCTCTGCGCCATCGTTTTTATGCTGATGGCGGGCCGCAGCGGCGACCGGCATCGCGAGCGGCGCTGGCATCTGATCGTGCCCATGGCGATCGGCGTGGTCGGGCTGACGCTGGCGACGTCGCTGGGTCACAGCGTACCGGCCTCGCTGTTTTTCCTCTGCGTGGCCGCCGCCGGCATCCTTTCCGCCTCTTCCCTGTTCTGGATGCTGCCGACCAACCTGCTCGGCGGCGTCTCGGCGGCGGCAGGCATTGCCGCGGTGAACTGTATCGCGAATCTGGCGGGCTTCTTTTCACCGTGGCTGATCGGTTCTATCACCACCGCCACCGGTTCGCCCGCTTCGGGCATCTATTTTATTGCTGCTGTTCTGCTGCTCGGCGCGCTCTGCGTGCTGCGTATTCGCGCAGCAGACGTTAACCGTTAATCAGGAGATAAGATGAACAGCGTTTCTGCCACACTTACGCTCAAACAGCGCGCAAACAATATCCGTCGTCATGCGCTGTTAATGGGACAGGTTCAGGGTCAGGGCTATATCGGCCAGGCGTTAGGCGCTGCCGATTTGCTGGCCGTCAGCTATTTTCACGCGCTCAATTTTCGTCCTGAGGAGCCGGAATGGGAAGCGCGCGACCGTTTTTACCTTTCTATCGGCCACTACGCTATTGCGCTGTACGCCGCGCTGCTGGAAGCGGGCGTGCTGCCCGAGGCCGAGCGCGAAACCTATGGCAGCGACGAGAGCCGCCTGCCGATGTCCGGCATGGCCGCTTATACGCCCGGTATGGAGATCACCGGCGGCTCGCTTGGGCACGGCTTAGGCATTGCGGTTGGCGCGTGCCTGGGGCTGAAAAGCAAAGGCTCCGCTTCCTTTGTTTATAACCTGCTTTCCGACGGCGAGCTGAATGAAGGCTCGACCTGGGAAGCGGCGATGTCGGCCTCGCACTGGCGGCTGGATAACCTGATCGCCCTGATCGACGTCAACAATCAACAGGCCGACGGCCACAGTTCGGAAATTCTGGCGTTCGAGCCGATTGTCGATCGCTGGCGGGCCTTTGGCTGGCACGTGCAGCGCGTGGACGGCAACGATATCGCCGCGCTGACCGCCGCCTTTGACGCCGCGCGCGCCTGGGCTGAACCGCAGCCGCGCGTAATTATCTGCGATACCAAAATGGGTAAAGGCGTGCCTTTCCTGGAAACGCGCGAAAAAACGCACTTTATCCGCGTGGATGCCGACGAATGGGACAAAGCCCTCACCGCGCTTGAGCAAGGGGAATAACATGACTACCGCAACAAAGAAACGCCTGACCACGTCCGCTATGATCGCCTCCATCGCCGCAGAAGGTCAGCCCGTGCAGTCGGCCCCTTTCGGCCATGCGCTGGTAGAGCTGGCGCGCCAGCGCACTGATATCGTTGGCTTAACGGCCGATCTGAGCAAATACACCGATCTGCATCTGTTTGCCGAAGCCTTCCCGGAACGCTTTTTTCAGATGGGCATGGCGGAGCAGCTGTTGATGAGCGCCGCAGCGGGCATGGCGCGGGAAGGCTTTACGCCTTTTGTCACCACCTATGCGGTGTTTGCCTCGCGCCGCGCCTACGATTTTATCTGTATGGCGATAGCGGAAGAGAACCTGAACGTCAAAATCGCCTGCGCGCTGCCTGGCCTGACCACCGGCTACGGGCCGAGCCATCAGGCGACCGAGGATTTGGCTATTTTTCGCGGGATGCCGAATCTGACCATTATCGATCCCTGCGACGCGCTGGAAATCAGCCAGGCGGTGCCCGCCATAGCCGAGCATAGCGGCCCGGTCTATATGCGCCTGCTGCGCGGCAAAGTGCCGCTGGTGCTGGATAAATATGGCTATCAGTATCGCCACGGCAAGGCGCAACGGCTGCGCAGCGGCAAACATGCGGTGATTATCAGCAGCGGGCTGATGACCATGCGCGCGCTGGAAGCCGCAGAAGCGCTGGAGAAAAGAGGCATCGAGGTTGGCGTGGTGCATTCGCCGATGATCAAGCCGCTGGACGAGGCCACCATCCTGCGCGAGGCGGGCGAAGCGGTGAACGAGAACCGGCTGGTGATCACGGCGGAAAACCACTCCATTACCGGCGGGCTGGGCGAAGCGATAGCGGCGACGCTGATGCGGCACGGCGTGACGCCGCAATTCAGACAGATTGCCCTGCCGGACGCTTTTCTGGCGGCGGGCGCGCTGCCGACGCTGCACGATCGCTACGGTATTTCGACGGCGGCGATGGTTACGCAGATTACAAGCTGGCTGGAAGGGTAACGGAAAGCCCCGAAGCGTTGCGCTTCGGGGCCGAGTTCAGGCAGGATTAAACCTCGATTTCCGCCATATGGCCTTTTTCCTGCAGCCAGTTGCGGCGATCTTCCGAGCGTTTCTTCGCCAGCAGCATATCCATCACCGCCAGCGTCTGTTCCACGTCGTCGTCGTCAATGGTCAGCTGCACCAGGCGACGGGTGTTGGGATCCAGCGTGGTTTCACGCAGCTGTAGCGGGTTCATCTCGCCCAGGCCTTTAAAGCGCTGCACGCCCGGCTTGCCCTTTTTACGCTTCAGCTGATCCAGAATGCCCGCTTTCTCTTCCTCATCCAGCGCGTAGTAAACCTCTTTACCCAAATCGATGCGGTAAAGCGGCGGCATCGCCACGTAGACGTGCCCGTTTTTCACCAGCGTGCGGAAGTGCTTCACGAAAAGCGCACAAAGCAGCGTAGCGATATGCAGACCGTCGGAGTCCGCATCGGCCAGGATACAGACTTTGCCGTAGCGCAGCTGGCTCATATCTTCGCTGTCGGGATCGATACCGATAGCGACGGAAATATCATGTACTTCCTGCGATGCCAGCACCTCGTCCGAAGAGACTTCCCAGGTGTTGAGGATCTTACCTTTCAGCGGCATGATCGCCTGGTATTCACGATCGCGCGCCTGCTTGGCCGATCCGCCTGCGGAGTCTCCTTCCACCAGGAAGAGTTCCGTGCGGTTCAGATCCTGCGCGCTACAGTCCGCCAGCTTGCCGGGCAGCGCCGGGCCGCTGGTGAGCTTTTTACGCACCACCTTTTTCGCCGCACGCATCCGGCGCTGGGCGCTGGAAATCGCCAGCTCGGCCAGCATTTCCGCCGCCTGCACGTTCTGGTTCAGCCACAGGCTGAAGGCATCTTTCACCACGCCAGAGACGAAGGCCGCGCACTGGCGGGAAGAGAGTCGCTCTTTGGTCTGACCGGCAAACTGCGGATCCTGCATTTTCACCGACAGCACGTAGGCGCAGCGATCCCAGATATCTTCCGCCGACAGCTTCACGCCGCGCGGCAGAATATTGCGGTATTCGCAGAACTCGCGCATCGCATCCAGCAGGCCCTGACGCAGGCCGTTGACGTGCGTGCCGCCCTGCATGGTCGGGATCAGGTTGACGTAGCTTTCCGTCAGCAGCTCGCCACCTTCCGGCAGCCACAGCAGCGCCCAGTCCACCGCTTCGATATCGCCGGCGAAAGAGCCGACAAAAGGTTTTTCCGGCAGCGTCGGCAGGCCGTTAACCGCTTCCGCCAGATAGTCCGTCAGGCCGTCGGCGTAGCACCAACTTTGCTCGGTGTTGTTCACTTTATCTTTAAAAACGATTTCCACGCCCGGACACAGCACCGCTTTCGCCTTCAGCAGATGGCTGAGGCGCGATACCGAAAAGCGCGGGCTGTCGAAGAACGACGGGTCCGGCCAGAAGCGTACGCGCGTACCGGTGTTGCGTTTGCCGACCGTGCCGGTGACGTGCAGATCCTGCACTTTGTCGCCGTTTTCAAACGCCATTTCATACACTTCGGCATTACGGCGCACGGTGACTTCCACGCGCGTCGACAGCGCGTTTACCACCGAGATGCCCACGCCGTGCAGGCCGCCGGAAAACTGGTAGTTCTTGTTAGAAAATTTGCCGCCCGCATGCAGACGACAGAAGATCAGTTCAACGGCCGGTACGCCTTCTTCGGGATGGATATCGACCGGCATACCGCGACCGTCGTCAATCACTTCCAGCGACTGATCGGCGTGCAGGATCACTTCGACGCGTTTGGCATGGCCCGCCAGCGCTTCATCCACGCTGTTGTCGATCACTTCCTGACCTAAATGGTTAGGACGCGACGTATCGGTATACATGCCCGGACGGCGGCGAACGGGTTCAAGGCCGCTGAGTACCTCAATGGAATCAGCGTTATAGCTGGACTGAGTCATTGTATCAATCTTGATGGCTGTAAATGAGTGAGCCCCACGTCCCGCTTCAGGCAGCGAGGCCTAAAAAGTCCAGGATCGGGGAGAAATGGCGTTCGAATCCGATAAAAGCATGATTTCCGCCCTCTTCAACCGTCTGACGGCAGGCGCTGTAGTAGCCTACAGCCTGGCGGTAATCGAGCACTTCATCGCCCGTTTGCTGCAGCAGCCAGAGCAAATCCGGCGACTCTAACGGGTCAATCTGCATCACTTTCAGATCGTAAATGTGGCGTGACTCTAACACATATTGCTGCCCGGTGTACGGGTTCTGATTCAGACCCAAATAATCCACCAACAGCTCAAAAGGCCGCACCGCAGGATTGACCACCACCGCTGGCAGCATGAAGCATTGCGAGAGCCACGTCGCATAGTAGCCGCCCAGCGACGAGCCGACGATCCCCACGGCTTCGCCCGATAATCCCATGATCAGGCTTTCCAGCATCAGCGCCGCGTCCGCCGGGTAAGGCGGCAGCTGCGGCACAATAACCTGGATTTCCGGATGCCGCGTGGCCAGCCACTGCCGGAACTGCGTCGCTTTAGCCGACTGCGGCGAGCTGTTGAAACCGTGCAGGTAGATCAGCGTGGCCATCTCAGTATCCTTCGGAGTCGGGATCGGGGCTGAAGGCGCGCGTCGTCAGGCGCTCAACGCGGGTTTCCACCCGGCCATCCGCATACAGATCCAGCCAGCGCCAGCCCGGCGCTTCGGAATCGATAGTAAAGTTGGTGCAGTGCGGTCGGAACTGCACGCAGGTCGACGGCGTCGCCAGCAGGCGGCGTCCGTTCCAGTTCAAATCCAGATCCTGATGAATATGCCCGCAGAGCAGCGTCGACGCCAGTGGATAGCGCTGCAGCACGGCCTCCAGCATATGCGAATTGCGCAGGCTGTGCTGATCGAGCCAAGTGCAGCCCGACGGCAGCGGATGGTGATGCAGCAGCACCAGCGTATGGCGCTCCGGCGCCTTCGCCAGCGCTTTGTCCAGCCATTCCAGCTGATAGTCGCTCAGCTCGCCGTGCGGCACGCCGAAAACCTGGCTGTCCAGCAACACGATCTGCCACTCCTCGCCCAGCAGTACATGCTTTTCGTCAGCGATTTTCGCTTCGGCCAGCGTGTTGAACATCGCAGGCTGAAAATCGTGGTTGCCCGGCAGCCAGACGCACGGCGCGGGCAGACGCGCGATGCCCTCAGCGAAATGCTGATAGGCTTCCACGCTGTGATCCTGCGCCAGATCGCCGGTCGCGACGATCAGATCGAACGGCTCTTCACAGGCGGAAATCGCCTGCAGCACCGCATCGAAACTGGCCCAGGTGTTCACGCCCAGCAGCGTTTCATGTTTACCGGCGAAAAGATGGGTGTCCGTTATCTGTAATACCCTTGCCCGACCATTCGCCACAGGAAGTTTTAACAGGCTATCCAATCACAATCCTTAGGGTTAATGCCGTCGCGGCAGAGGCTCACCACACCGGAACGGCCATTGCGCCATGCGCTAAACAGTAGCGCAGCCAGTCTGCAAGAAACTGGTTTATCTGATGCTTTTCGTCACGCTGATGCAGCTTTTTATTCGGATAATCATAGCGCGCTTTGAAGCGATAGATCTGCTGTGTCGAACACACTTCCGCCACCATTGCGTCATGGTAGAGCCGCACGGACATGGCGGGCAGGCTCCAGTAGCTGACGGCGGGCGCGGTCTGTTTGATTTCCACCAGCGTAGTGTAACGCGTCGATTCCTGGATAGTCACCGTATAACTTGCATCGTTGACCTGCCAGGTGACTGACTCGCCCGCCCGATCTTCTTTCGGCAGCAGCCGACGCAGCTGCGCGAAATTGGTCTCGCACAGCCGCATCATTTCAGGGAAATCAGGCACGTAGCGCTTTATCATTCGTTTTTCCACTCGTCTCTTAGTTTTTTATGATGCAGCTCCAGCCATTGCAAAGCGATGACGGAGGCCGCGTTGTCTATTTTCCCCTCTTCCACCCAGCGGTAAGCCTGTTCGCGGCTGACCACATGCACAAGAATATCCTCATTCTCTTCCTCCAGACCGTGGTTTCCCTGCGCCACGCTGGCATCCACTTCGCCTACCAGAATCTCCAGCCGCTCGCTGGTGCCGCCGGGGCTGGCTAAGTAGCTAAGCACCGGCTTCACGCGGGCGGGTTTGATCCCGGCTTCTTCTACCGCTTCGCGCCGGACAACGTCTTCCGGCGTTTCGCCCGGCTCTATAATACCGGCCACCAATTCTAACAGCCAGGGCGTCGGGCTGCTGTCAAAAGCGGGAATGCGGATTTGTTCAATCAATACCACCCGATCGCTCACCGGATCGTAAGGCAGCAGGACGGCGGCATGGCCGCGCTCAAAAACCTCTCTGGTGACTTCTTTACTCATGCCGCCGTTAAACAGCCGATGGCGAAAGCGATAACGAGTGAGTGAAAAAAAACCTTTATAACACGGCTCACGTGCAATAATTTCTACATCGTTTTTTGTGAAAGTCACCGGGTATTTTTTGTCGCTGCTCACGGTTTACGCTCCTGTAAGGGTGGTGGCGAAAGCGGGAAAAGAGTGCTGAAATCCGCCCAGAGTGTAGTTCTTAATGATTAAATTGAGTAAATTGTGGCAACATGGCACTTTCAGCCAACTTATCTCTTTCATTTACTCTGGTAGAATCGGCGATAATTTTTTTGGCTTACGACAGCGCTACCATAGCAATATTGCTGCATAACAAGGAATGCAAATGAAGAAACTGCTCCCTTTACTTATCGGCCTGGGCCTGGGCGGCTTCAGCGTCGCCAGCCAGGCGGAAAACCTGTTGCAGATCTACCAGCAGGCCCGGTTGTCTAACCCCGATCTTCGCAGTTCTGCAGCCGATCGCGATGCCGCGTTTGAGAAAATCAACGAAGCGCGCAGCCCTTTACTGCCTCAGTTAGGTTTGGGTGCGGATTATACCTACAGCAACGGCTATCGCGACAGCAGCGGTCTGCACAGCACCACGACCAGCGGCACACTGCAGCTGACGCAAACCATTTTCGATATGTCGAAATGGCGCGCGCTGACGCTGCAGGAAAAAACGGCAGGCGTACAGGATGTTACCTACCAGGTCGCACAGCAGAATCTGATCCTCAACACCGCTACCGCTTATTTTAACGTATTAAACGCCATCGACACGCTTTCTTATACCGAAGCGCAGAAACAGTCGATCTACCGTCAGCTGGATCAAACCACGCAGCGTTTCAACGTCGGCCTGGTGGCGATTACGGATGTGCAAAACGCGCGTGCGCAGTACGACAGCGTGCTGGCCAACGAAGTGACGGCCCGCAACAATCTGGATAATAATCTGGAAACGCTGCGTCAGGTCACGGGCAACTACTATCTGAGCCTGGCTTCGCTGAACGTCGACAGCTTCCAGACGGAAAAACCGCAGCCGGTCAACGCGCTGCTGAAGGAAGCCGAAAGCCGCAACCTTAGCCTGCTTTCCGCTCGTCTGAACCAGGATCTGGCGCGTGAGCAGATCCGCCTGTCGGAAACCGGCCATATGCCAACGCTGGATCTGACTGCGCAAAGCGGCCTGTCGAACAACAAATATGGCGGCAGCCGCGCCAACAGCGCAGCCTATCAGGACAGCATCAGCGGCAACAACCAGGTGGGCCTGAGCTTCACGCTGCCGTTGTATAGCGGCGGCTCGGTCACCTCGCAGGTGAAACAGTCGCAGTACGCTTTTGTTTCCGCCAGCGAGCAGCTCGAAAGCGCACACCGTACCGCGGTACAGACCGTGCGTTCATCCTTTAACAACGTGAATGCGTCCATCAGCAGCATCAATGCTTACAAGCAGGCCGTGGTTTCGGCGCAAAGCTCGCTGGATGCAATGGAAGCGGGTTATCAGGTAGGTACGCGCACCATCGTTGACGTGCTGGATGCGACCACCACATTATATAACGCCAAGCAGCAGCTTTCCAACGCGCGCTACAGCTACATGATCAACGAGCTGAATATTAAATCGGCTCTGGGTACGCTGAACGAGCAGGATCTGCAGATGCTGAACAGCCGCCTGGGTAAAGAAGTCCCAACTTCACCAGAAGCGGTAGCGCCGGAAAACACCCAGCAGGATGCAGCGGCAAACGGCGCGCAAACGGCGGCCTCGCCTGCCGTGCAGCGTGCTGCGGCACCGGCGGCGGCTCAGGCTTCCGCGCCAGCCAGCGGTAATCCGTTCCGCCATTAAGCATTTTGGGGCAGCCTGGCTGCCCCTTTTACTTTCAAACGTATAGCTAAGTAAAGATCCCCTTCACATTGCCGCTCGTTGCTTCAATTTCCACCGCCGTTCCCCTATTCTAAGCATTACCTTTGGGCTCAGGACAGAATGTCATGAAACGGACAAAAAAAATTAATCATGCCTCCTTTCGCAAAAGCTGGAGCGCACGCCACCTCACTCCGGTAGCGCTGGCGGTAACCGCCGTATTTATGCTGGCCGGTTGCGAACAATCGGACGAAACCGTCTCGCTTTATCAAAATGCGGATGACTGCTCCAGCGCCAATCCTGGCAAAAGCGAACAGTGCACCACGGCCTACAACAACGCCAAAAAAGAGGCGGAAAAAACCGCGCCGAAATACGCGACTCGTGAAGACTGCGTGGCGGAGTTTGGCGAAGGCCAGTGCCAGCAGGCGCCCGCGCAGGCCGGCGTCGGCACCACCAACGCCGAATCCCAGCAGAGCGGCAGCTTCTGGATGCCGCTGATGGCCGGTTATATGATGGGTCGCCTGATGGGCGGGGGCGCAGGCTTTGCCCAGCAGCCGCTGTTTACCTCGCGCTCGCCAAACAGCCCGGCCAGAGGCCAGTTTGTTGACGCCAGCGGAAAAAGCTTTGGCACCGCGACGCCGGGCCGCACCATGACCGTGCCGAAAACCGCGCTGGCGCCGAAACCGGCCACCACCAGCACCGTGACGCGCGGCGGCTTTGGCGAAAGCGTGGCGAAGCAGTCCACTATGCAGCGCAGCAGCGCAACGTCCGGCTCCAGCCGGTCTTTCGGAGGTTAAGCGTGCAGCGTCTGGCGATTGCAGAACGTCCCAACTGGCGTGAAAAAGCCACCGAATATGGCTTTCGCTTCCACACCATGCACGGCGAGTCTTACTGGTGCGAGGACGCTTATTATCAGTTTACGCTGGCACAAATCGAGAAGCTGGAGGCGGTAACCGGCGAGCTGCATCAGATGTGCCTGCAGGTGGTGGACAAAGTGGTCAACAGCGAGGAGCTGCTGGCGAAATTCCGCATCCCGAAACATACCTGGGATTTTGTTCGCACCTCGTGGAAGACCAGCCAGCCTTCGCTCTACTCCCGGCTGGATCTGGCCTGGGATGGGCAGACAGATGCCAAACTGCTGGAAAACAACGCCGACACGCCGACCTCCTTGTACGAAGCCGCTTTCTTTCAGTGGATCTGGCTGGAAGATCAGCTTAGCGCTGGCAATCTGCCGGCCGGTAGCGATCAGTTCAACAGCCTGCAGGAGAAGCTGATCGACCGCTTTGCGGCGCTGCATCAGCAGCACGGCTTTAGCTGGCTGCACTTTGCCTGCTGCCGCGATACGGATGAAGATCGCGGCACCGTGCAGTATCTTCAGGATTGCGCGACGGAGGCAGGGCTGCCAAGCGAGTTCCTCTATATCGACGAAATCGGCCTGGGCGAAAAAGGCCAGTTTACCGACGTGCATGACCAGGTAATCGGCAACCTTTTCAAGCTTTATCCCTGGGAGTTCATGCTGCGCGAGACGTTTTCCACCAAGCTGGCCGATGCCGGCGTGCGCTGGCTGGAGCCGGCGTGGAAAAGCATTATTTCCAATAAGGCGCTGCTGCCGATGCTGTGGAAAATGTTTCCCAATCATCCTAATCTGCTGCCCGCTTATTTTGCAGAAGATAACGTGCCGGCGATGGATAAATATGTGGTCAAACCGCTGTTTTCACGCGAGGGCGCTAACATCCGCATCGTGGAAAACGGCAAAGAGATTGCCCGCGTGGACGGCCCTTATGGCGAGGAAGGCATGATCGTGCAGCAGTTCCATCCGCTGCCGAAGTTTGGCGACAGCTATACGCTGATCGGCAGCTGGCTGATTGACGATCGGCCAGCCGGTATTGGCCTGCGCGAAGATCGTGACCTGATCACCCAGGATCTCTCCCGATTCTACCCGCATACCTTTATCGAATAGGTTCTGGCGGATCTTATCCTACCCGTACCGAAAGCATACTGATTGCTGCCATTTCCAGCCCGTCTGCGGGCACGGAAATGGTTTCGCCCGGCTCCCGCGCGCCCAGAACGTAAAGCAGCGGCAGATAATGCTCCGGCGTTGGGTTAGCAAGCGCCGCGCCCTCATGCTGCATAAAATTAACCAGTGGATGATCTTCCACTGGCCCTTCCCACGCCAGATGCTCACGCACGTAGTGATTAAATGAGACGGCCCAGCCGTGCGGTTTCGCACTGTCGTCCCGGCTTGCCATCCGCAGGTTATGCACCACGTTGCCGCTGGCGACAATCATATAGCCGCGTTCGCGCAGCGCGGTCAACCTGCGGCCCAGCGCAAAGTGGTAAGCGGCGGGTTTGGTGCCGTCCACGCTAAGCTGCACCACCGGGATATCGGCCTGCGGATACATTTTTATCAGCACGCCCCAGGCGCCGTGATCCAGCCCCCACGCCTGATCCTGCACCACCTCGACAGGTGCCAGCGCGTCCGCTATTTCTTTCGCCAGCGCAGGCGAACCGGGCGCAGGGTAACGGGTATCAAACAGCGCCTGCGGGAAACCGCCAAAATCGTGGATGGTGCGCGGCTTTTCCATCGCGGTCACCGCCGTTCCGCGCGTATACCAATGGGCGGAGACAGCAATAATTCCCTTCGGACGCGGCAAGTTCTGCCCCAGCTCGCGCCAGCTTTGCGTATAGGCATTTTCTTCCAGCACGTTCATCGGGCTGCCGTGGCCCAGAAAAAGCGCGGGCATCAGTGATTTCATAACTCTCTCCGGACATTAAAGCGATAACGAATACGTTACGCTCTTTTTAGCGCCGGGAAAGTCGGATAAGCATGATGAAGATCGTCAGGAATTTTGATGGATCGGAAATGACATTTCCTGACGTTACGCGTACTTTTTCTCTGCTAATGTATAGCAAAGGCTATACTTTTTCGGGAACAGGAGAGACGTTTGTGTCCATACCTTTACTGCTGACTCTGCTGGCCGGCGGCGCCACTTTTATCGGGGCCTTCCTGGGCGTTATCGGCCAAAAGCCGTCGGCGCGAGCGCTGGCTTTTGCGCTGGGCTTTGCCGCCGGTATTATGCTGTTGATTTCGCTGATGGAGATGCTGCCCGCCGCGCTGAAGGCGGAGGGAATGTCGCCGCTGTTGGGCTATGGCATGTTTATCGTTGGCCTGCTCGGTTATTTTGCGCTGGACAAGCTGTTGCCGCACCACCATCCCCAGGATCTGATGGGCGGTAAATCGCCGCAGAATCTACGTCGTACCGCGCTGCTGCTGACGCTTGGCATCAGCCTGCACAATTTCCCGGAAGGTATCGCAACCTTTGTGACCGCCAGCAGCGATCTGGAGCTGGGGATGGGCATTGCGCTGGCGGTAGCCATTCATAATATTCCCGAAGGGCTGGCCGTCGCCGGGCCGATGTACGCCGCAACAGGATCGAAAAAGAAGGCGCTGTTCTGGGCAGGGATTTCCGGCATGGCGGAGATCGCCGGCGGCCTTATAGCTTTCATGCTGATGGGGCCATGGCTGTCACCGCTGGTAATGGGCGCGGTTATGGCCGCCGTCGCCGGGATCATGGTGGCGCTGTCCGTTGACGAACTGATGCCGCTGGCGCGCGATATCGCGCCGGATGTGAATCCCAGCTATGGCGTACTCTGCGGTATGACGGTAATGGGGCTGAGCCTGACGCTGTTGGAAAGCGCCGGCCTGAGCTAAAGATGAACGGTGAGGCAAATTTTGCCTCACGTGGAAACCAGCGCCTATTGGGCCAGTTATGCCAAAAGCAGTCGCTATCGGGCCAGGCGGGCGCTGTCAGGCCAGTGGAACGGAGAAGCGGATGCGCAAAAAACCGCAGCGCGAAAACTCTCGCGCCGCGCGCCTGCACGACGTTAGCTATGCGTACAGAAGCGCGGCAATGCGCTTAGCTTGCCTGACGCGTTTCACGGCTGCGGCGGTAAGCGACCAGATCTTCAATGGTCACCACCGGCATCGCGTGCTGTTTCGCAAAGGCGATGGCTTCAGGCGCATGGGCCATCGTGCCGTCGTCGTTGGTCAGCTCGCACAGTACGCCTGCAGGTTTGAAACCGGCCAGCGTCACTAAATCAATAGAGGCTTCGGTATGGCCGCCGCGCGTCAGCACGCCGCCTTCACGAGCGCGGAGAGGAAACACGTGGCCCGGGCGGTGCAGATCGCTTGGTTTAGCATTATCGGCCACGGCCGCACGAATGGTGGTGATGCGATCCGCAGCGGAAACACCGGTGGTCACGCCTTTCGCCGCCTCAATGGTAACGGTAAAGCCGGTGCCAAAAGAGCTGGTGTTGTTCTCTACCATCATCGGCAGTTCCAGCTGGCGGAGACGTTCTTCGTTCAGGCACAGGCAGACAATGCCGCTGCCGTGACGAATGGTCAGCGCCATTTGTTCGACGGTCATGGTTTCTGCGGCGAAAATCATATCGCCTTCGTTTTCACGATCTTCATCATCCAGCACCATGACGCCACGGCCATTGCGCAGCGCGTCGATAGCGCGTTCCACACGCTGTTCAGGCGTGCCAAATTCAGAAAGAAGCGTCTGATTCATGGTAAATAATCCTTTGTGTAATATGGGTTACCAGAACCAGGGCGAGCTTAGGAGTGTCTTGCAGCGACAAAAAATAACGGCGTGGCGGGCGTAGACCCGACAGGATACGTTACTCTCTCCCATCCGGACTTTAACCGTCGGCCCCGGAATTACACCGGATCTGCTGACCTTCAGACCAGGAAGATCTGAAGCGCTCGCGGGCTTTCAGCCGTAGCCGATTTACCGCCGGTGGGGAATTTCGCCCCGCCCTGAGAATAAGCCTGATTACTATAGCGCCGAAAAAAAAGCAGGGCAACGAACAAAATAAGCAAATCGTTAGCCATTTTGCCGCTTTCACGTTTTTGGGTTTAACCTTTGTGGTTATGGCATTACACTTAACGAAACTTTGCCGCTATCAGGAAGCCGCCATGATTGACCCGAAAAAAATTGAACAACTTGCTCGTCAGGTTCATGACTCTATGCCAAAAGGGATCCGTGAGTTTGGCGATGATGTCGAAAAGAAAATCCGCCAGACCCTGCAGTCACAGCTGACCCGGCTGGACCTGGTTAACCGCGAAGAATTTGACGTGCAGACGCAGGTGCTGCTGCGTACCCGTGAAAAGCTGGCCGCGCTGGAAGCCCGTATCGCCGAGCTGGAAAGCCGTGGCGTGGATGCGCCGAAAGCGGATATGCCGAAAGAAGTGCTGAAAACGGAAGATATGCAGTAACGCCGAAGGCGAAACCGTTTAAAAAAGGCGCCGTGTTCAACCGGCGCCTTTTGTCGTTTAAGGGCGGGCCTTTTTTGCCCGCGTCCTCATCAGCTTTTCGCCTGAATGGCCTTGATGATATTGCTGGTGGAGATCCCATCTTCAAAGTTCAGCACGCGCACTTCGCCGCCGTTTGCCCACACCTCTTTGCTGCCCGCGATCTCTTCCGGCTTGTAATCGCCGCCTTTTACCAGCAGATCAGGCAGGATATCGGCAATAACCCGCTGCGGCGTATCTTCTTCAAAGGCCACCACCCAGTCGACCGCTTCCAGCGCGCCCAGCACGATCATCCGGTTTTCCAGCGGATTGACCGGACGACTCTCGCCTTTCAGCCGTTTGGTGGATGCATCGCTGTTGACCGCGACAATCAGGCGATCGCCAAGCTTGCGCGCGTTGGCCAGATAGGAGACGTGGCCGGCATGAAGAATATCGAAGCAGCCGTTGGTCATCACCACTTTCTCGCCGCGACGACGCGCCAGCGCCACCGCCTCTTTCAGCTGCGCCTCGCTCATCACGCCGAAACCGGCCTCGGGCCGTGCGCGAATGGCGTTTTCCAGCTCGACTGGCGAAACCGTTGACGTTCCCAGCTTGCCCACCACCACGCCTGCGGCGGCGTTAGCCAGGAAGCAGCTCTCTTCCAGCGTATTGCCTGCGGCCAGCGCGGCGGCCAGTACGCCGATCACCGTATCGCCCGCGCCGGTCACGTCATAGACTTCCTGCGCCTGGGTTGGCAGATGCACCGGCTCTTTGCCCGGCTGCAACAGCGTCATGCCGTTTTCAGAACGCGTCACCAGCAGCGCCGACAGCTCGAACTGCTGCATCAGCGCCATGCCGCGCTCGACAATCTCCGCTTCGTCTTTGCACTTGCCGACGACGGCTTCAAATTCGGAAAGGTTTGGCGTCAGGATGGTCGCACCGCGATAGCGCTCGAAATCGGTCCCTTTCGGATCGACCAGCACCGGTACCTTCGCCTCGCGGGCGATGGCAATAATGCTTTCCACGCTGTCCAGCGCGCCTTTGGCGTAATCGGAAAGCACCAGCGCGCCTGCGGACGGCAGCGCCTCGCGGATCCGCTGATGCAGCGGCTCAACGTCGATCCCCCCAAAACCTTCTTCAAAATCCAGACGGATCAGCTGCTGGTTGCGCGACAGTACGCGCAGCTTGGTGATGGTAGGATGCGTGGCGACGGTAACAAAATCACACTGCACGTTAACGCCGGTGAGCGCGTCGTTCAGCGCGCGCGCCGCATCATCCACGCCAGTCAGGCCGACCAGACGGGAACTGGCGCCGAGCGAAGCGATATTCATCGCCACGTTGGCCGCCCCGCCGGGACGCTCCTCCACGTTGTCCACCTTAACCACCGGCACCGGCGCTTCAGGGGAAATACGGCTGGTTGGGCCATACCAGTAGCGATCCAGCATCACGTCGCCAACAACCAGAACACCCGCACGGTTAAAATCGGGCAGCGTCATTTTCATTCCAGATACTCCAGGCTGCAGTCAGTCAAAAAATAGTGCGCGCGATGATAGCACATGCCGTCAATTGCGCCCATTGCGCCACGATCACGCCTCCAGCCAGCGCTGCCAGCTGGCGTTGACCACGGATTGCTCCGCGCTGAACGCCCCCGGCGCAAGCTGGCCCGGTAAAGCCTGGAGCGCCAGCCTGTGCAGCTCGTTACGCAGCGTAACGTAAGCGTGGGTCAGCGAATGCGCCTCTTCCTCGCTCATTCTGTCGTGGCGCGCCAACAGCGCCAGGATGCGTACGTTATCCGACCAGCTCGTCAGCTCTGGCTCCGTCGCGGCATAGCGTAAGACCAGATATTGCGTAATGAATTCAATATCGGTAATGCCGCCGCGATCCGCTTTGATATCCCAACGCCCTTTTTGTCGGTTGCCCAGATGCGCGCGCATCTTCTCGCGCATTTCCCGGACTTCCGTTTTCAGCTTTTCCGGCTCGCGCGGTAAACACAGAATGCCCCGGCGGATCCCGGTAAAGCGCTGGCTTAACGCCGCGTCGCCAAAAACGATGCGCGCCCGTACCAGCGCCTGATGTTCCCAGGTCCAGGCTTCATGACGCTGATAATCATCAAAAGCCGCGAAGGTGCTGACCAGCATGCCCGCCGCGCCGGAAGGACGCAGCCTGGCGTCCACCTCGTATAAAATGCCGGACGACGTGCGGGTGCTGAACAGGTGCATGATGCGCTGCGCAAGCCGCAGATAAAACTGGCGGCCATCAATGCTGCGCTCGCCGTCCGTCACCGCTTCTGCCGGACAGTCGTGCAGGAACACCAGGTCAAGATCCGAACTGTAGCCCAGCTCCCAGCCGCCCAGCTTGCCGTAGCCGATGACCGCGAAGCCGCGCGCCTGCGGCTCGTTAAGGTGCGAAGGCCGCCCGTAGCGCTGCACCATCATCTGCCAGGCCTGCTGCACCACCTGCTCCACAATGGCTTCCGCCAGCCAGGTAAGATGATCGCTGACCTTCATAACCGGCAGCGTGCCCGCAATATCGGCCGCGGCAATGCGCAAATGCTGCGCCTGCTTGAACTGACGCAGCGCTTCCAGCTGCTGCTCTTCGTCCTCTTCCGGGATGCGCAACAGATACTGCCGCAGCTCGTCGCGATAGGCATCCGTGGCCGTGGGCTGGTAAAGCGTGGCGGGATCCAGCAGCTCGTCCAGCAGCAGCGGATAACGCGCCAGCTGATCGGCCACCATCGGCGAGGCCGCACAGAGCCGGATCAGATGCTTAAGCGCGCCCGGATATTCCGTCAGCAGCTCCAGGTAGGTAGTGCGCGTCACTATGCCCAGCAGCAGCGGCGTCAGACGACCGAGCGTGACGTCGGCATCTTCACGCGGGCAAACCTCGGCCAGCAGGCCCGGCATCAGCAGATCCAGCGCCTGGCGTCCGCGCGGGCCAATGGTACGTTTATCCACGTCCTGGCGAAAATCGCCGATCGCGCGCAGCAGCCGCTGCTGCGCTTCGGCGGTAAGATGAGGCACCAGCGCCGCCAGCTCCGGTTCCTCCAGGCGATCCTGCCACAGGATGCCATAGTCGTCCGTGTCTTTGCTGTCGCCCGCCTCCGGCGCGTCATCGCCGATTAGCTCGTCGAAAATAGCGCGTACGGCGGCCATATGCTGTTCCAGCTGGCCGTACATCTCCGCCCAGCCCGTGGTGCCCATCGCCCACGCCAGCCGCGCACGATTAAGATCGTCCGAGGGCAGCGTTTGCGTCTGTTCGTCATTGATGCTTTGCAGCAGATTCTCCAGGCGGCGTAAAAACAGATACGCTTCCTGTAGCCGTAGCGCCTGCTCTGCGGGCAGCAGATGCAGATCGCTGATGGCCTGAAGCGTGGGTAAAAAGGCCCGCAGCTGTAGCGAGCGCTCACGTCCGCCACGGATCAGCTGAAAAACCTGCACGATAAATTCCGTTTCGCGGATGCCGCCCGCGCCCAGCTTGATATTGTCTTTCAGCCCGCGCCGACGCACTTCCCTGGCAATCATGCTTTTCATATTGCGCAGCGACTGGATCACGCTGAAATCGATATAGCGGCGATAGACAAAGGGCCGCAGCATCTGCTCCAGCTCCTGGCTCCAGCGATCGTCCGCGCCGCCCATCAGCCGCGCTTTCACCATCGCGTAGCGCTCCCAGTCGCGTCCCTGCTCCTGATAGTAATCCTCCAGCGCGGCAAAGCTCAGCACCAGCGGGCCGCTGTCGCCAAAAGGACGCAGGCGCATATCTACCCGATAAACGAAGCCGTCGATGGTCGGCTGATCGAGCACTTTTATCAGCCGCTGGCCCAGGCGAGTAAAAAACTGCGCGTTATCCAGCTCGCGGCGCCCGCCCTGGGTGACGCCGTTTTCCGGCCAGGTAAAGATTAAATCGATATCCGAAGAGAAGTTCAGCTCGCCGCCGCCCAGCTTGCCCATCCCCAGGATCAGCAGCGGCTGCGGCTCGCCCTGCGCGTTAACCGGCGTGCCCAGCTCGCGGCAGCAGGCCTGCCACAGCCAGTCGCGCGCCGCCACGATCAGCGTTTCCGCCAGCACGCTCAGCTGCCGTAACGTTGCCTGCGTGCTGCTGAGCGACAGCGCCTGCATCCAGGCGATACGCGTCAGCATATGGCGACGAAACAGGCGTAGCTCGCGCATAAGCGCGGCTTCGTCCGCGACCTGCGCCATTTCTTCCGCCAGCCAGTCGGCATAATGTCGCCACTCTTCCGGCTCCGGCGCCCTTTGCTGCAGTTCCTGCTGCCATTCAGGATAGCGCGTCAGGTTTTCGCTGATGAAATCGCTGAAGGCCATAGCGGCACGCAGCGCGGGATCGTCAGCGGTAACCGGTAGCGCGGCAAGCAGCGGCGGCAGAGGCGGTAAAGTTAAAGGCGACATAGGTAACTCCCTGTGAGGGCGGTCGAAATCAGGCGCCGCCGTTTTTCCAGAAAACCGACTGCTTCAGCGCCTGATGGCGATACGACTCCAGCCAGGCTTCCTGATGCGTTTTAATCGCGTGGGCCAGCTGTTCCCATGCGCCCAGCCAGGCCGCCACGGCGGTTTCGTCATAGGCGCCGGCCAGCAGACGCGCGGCGAGCAGTTGACGCTGCAAACGGGTCAGCTTGTCCTGATATTCATTGGTCTGACGCACGTGGGCAAACGTCTCTTTCAGATCGGCAGAGGCGCGGCCCAGCATGATGTCGCAGAAGCGCTTGAAGGAGCCTTGCAGCTTGCTGTCGGTTTTGCTGTCGATAAACGGACGCCAGCCTTCGCTGGCTATCCAGTTAGTAAGCGCCAACTGGGTTTGTAGCCAGAGCGGCGTAAAGCAGAGCGACGGCTGCGGCTTTTGCTCCGCCAGCGCCTCTTCCAGCTCGTTCAGCTTTTGGCGCAGTTCGCTGCTGGCCTTACGCGGCACCAGCGTGCCGAACAGAGCAAAAGCCTGACGCAGCGTTTCCAGCGCTTCGTTGATGCCACGCAGCGCAGACGGGGTGTCGCGCAGCCACAGCTCTTCATGATACTGCCACTGACTTAGCGCCAGCGTAAAAGCGCCCAGCATCCCCTCTTCAACCGTGGCTTTCGGCTTCACTTTCAGGATCGGCAACGGGCGCAGCTCGCGCTGGCTCTGACGCTGCGCCAGGCCGTAACCGCGCGCGGCTTTGCTCAGGCTGCCCAAACGCAGTCCGCCCATGTCCGCCAGTTCAGCCGCAAAAGCCATCAGGTCGGCACGCTCGCCGGTTTTCAGCTCCAGCTCGATTTCGTTCAGCGGCTCGCTTAGCTCGCCCGCCTGCACTTCGCCGTGGTCAAAAGCCACTTCAATCTCGCTGTTCAGGTAAGTAACCACCCACTTTTCCCGTACGAAGTGGGTGCTGAACAGCGGCTGCAGCTGCGCCTGTAACGCCGCTACATCACAGTCCTGCGGCCAGATTTCCGCCGGCAGCTGCGCGATGGCCAGCTCGGGCTTTTCCAACGCTATATTGTATTCCGGGCGCTGATGCAGACCGCCGACGGTTTTCCCCGCCGTTTTCAGCGTCATTTCATAGCTGTCGCCAAAGCCGCGAATACGCAGCCCCATATCCCAGCGGCGCAGCTGGCGATCCGGCGTTTCAAAATAGATGTTGGTCAGTTTCTGCGGCGCGCTGTGCACGTTTGGCCAGGCAGCGAGACGAGCCGGCAGCTTTTCGGCGCCTTCAGGCGTGGTAATGAACTTTAATTCAATTTCTATGGTCATATTTTCTTAATCAGATTAGCGGCACGGTCAACAAAGGCCAGATTATACCTTGCGGCCTCGGCTTTTATGCAGTGCGAAGTCGAAAACCGCGGGTAACGGGCAAGCCAGAGATGACGAAAAGAGTAATGCACAATCGCCCTGGTTGTCCCGCTTTTCCTGGCGCTTTGCGCGTCAGGTCGAGTCCAGGATAGTTCTCATTCAGCTTTATGCGAGCCATCTCCAGACTGTGCCATTACTTTTTTTTCCGCACTCACAAAAAAGATACCGAATGAAAAAAACGCATTTACTTGGCCTCACTTTACTGACTTTCAGCGTTGCCGCCTCGCTTCATGCCGAAGAGAAGCGCTATATTTCAGACGAACTTTCCACCTGGGTACGCAGCGGCCCCAGCGACAGCTACCGCCTGACGGGCACGCTGAACGCGGGGGAAGAAGTAGCGCTGGTACAGACCAACAATGATACGCATTATGCCCAGATCCGGGATGCTAACGGCCGGACGTCATGGATCCCGCTGGCGCAGCTGAGTCAGCAGCCAAGCCTACGCACTCGCGTTCCACAGCTGGAACAGCAGGTAAAGGATTTGACCGATAAGCTGGCCAATATCGACGGCAGCTGGAATCAGCGCACGGCGGAAATGCAGAAGAAAGTCGCGGGCAGTGATGACGTGATCAACGGCCTGAAAGCGGAAAATCAGAAACTGAAAAACGAGCTAATCGTGGCGCAGAAAAAAGTCAGCGCCGCTAACGTGCAGCTTGATGACAAGCAGCGCACCATCATTATGCAGTGGTTTATGTATGGCGGCGGCGTAGCCGGTGTCGGTCTCCTGCTGGGCCTGCTTTTGCCGCATATGATCCCCAGCCGCAAGAAAAAAGATCGCTGGATGAGCTGACGCTTTTTCGGGCATCTTTCGGTGCCCTTCTCATCTTTTTGTCCACCGGCCAGGCGCTTCACAACGGTAGGAGAGCTTCTACACTTCACGTATGATGCCAGAAAAATTTAGTTCGGGAGCCTGTAGTGAAGAGTTATCTTGTCGGTGGCGCGGTACGCGATGCCCTGTTAAATTTGCCGGTCAAAGACAAAGATTGGGTGGTGGTAGGCGCTTCGCCTGCCGAGATGCTGGCGCTCGGCTTTCAGCAGGTCGGCCGTGATTTTCCCGTGTTCCTGCATCCTGACACGCAGCAGGAATACGCGCTGGCGCGCACCGAGCGCAAAAACGGCAGCGGCTATACCGGTTTTGTCTGCTATGCCGCGCCAGACGTGACGCTGGAGCAGGATTTGCAGCGCCGCGATCTGACTATTAACGCCATCGCTCAGGATGACGAGGGCCGCTATTACGATCCCTACAATGGCCGTGCCGATATCGAACAGCGTCAGCTACGCCATGTTTCCGCCGCCTTTAACGAAGATCCGCTGCGCGTGCTGCGCGTGGCGCGCTTTGCCGCGCGTTTTGCTCACCTTGGTTTCGTGATTGCCGGGGAAACGCTGGCGTTGATGCGCTCGATGGCGGAAAGCGGCGAACTGAGCGCGCTGACGCCCGAGCGCGTCTGGAAAGAGACCGAAAAGGCGCTGGAAACCCGCACGCCTCAGGTCTATTTTCAGGTGCTGCGCGACTGCGGCGCCCTCGCCGTGCTTTTTCCCGAGCTGGACAATCTTTACGGCGTGCCGGCACCGGCCAAATGGCATCCGGAAATCGATACCGGCGTGCATACGCTGATGACGCTGGCGATTGCCGCTGAGCTGAGCGATGAAGTAGACGTGCGTTTCGCCACGCTGTTTCATGACGTCGGCAAAGCGCTGACGCCGCCGGAAAAATGGCCGAGCCATCATGGTCACGGCCCGGCGGGCGTGCCGCTGGTGGAGCAGCTTTGCCAGCGCCTGCGCGTGCCGAACGCCATTCGCGATCTGGCGCTGCTGGTGACGGAATTTCACGATTTAGTGCATACCGTCGAGCGGCAAAGTCCGGAAACGCTGGTCGCCCTCTTCGATCGCATTGACGCCTGGCGCAAGCCCCATCGCGTGGAGCAAATTGCGCTGACCAGCGAAGCGGACGCGCGCGGCCGCACCGGATTTGAGAACAATGCTTACCCGCAGGGCGACTATCTGCGCAAGGCGTTTGAGATTGTGCAGAACGTGTCGACCAAAGACGTGGTCGCGGCGGGTTACAAAGGCGTGGAGGTCAGGGAAGAGCTAACGCGAAGGCGTATTGCCGCACTGGCAGCCTGGCGGGCAGAGCCGCTTTAAAAAGAAGCCGGACAAACGTCCGGCTTTTTTTGACTAGACGAAAATCATGTAGACCGCAGCGGCCACAATAAAGCGGTAGATAGCGAAAGGAACGAAGGAGATACGCTGGATCAGCTTCAGGAAGACCTTGATAGCAATCAGCGCCACCACGAAGGCCGTGAGGAAACCTACGGCGAACATCGGCATATCGGCCATCGTCAGGAAGCCCAGGCTCTTATACAGATCCAGCACCGTCGCGCCCATCATCATCGGCACAGCCAGAAGGAATGAGAACTCGGAGGCCGCATAACGACTCACGCCCATCAGCATGCCGCCGGAAATGGTCGCGCCGGAGCGAGAAAAGCCCGGCCACAGCGCCAGACACTGGAAACAGCCAATCATAAAGGCCTGACGGTAAGTCATATCGTCAATCCCTACGGCTTTAGGCTGTTTGGGTTTGAGATATTCCGCCGCCAGCAGCAGAACGCCGCCGACAACCAGCGCGTACATCACGTTAATGGGATTGAAAAGCGTTTTAATTTTATCGTGAAAAATCAGGCCAATCACCACGGCCGGCACCATACCCAGCAGGATGTGGATCAGCGTCAGATGCCCTTTGCCTGTGCCTTCGTGCGGCACTTTGCCAAAGTGGATGCCAATCAGGCCAAACAGACGACGCCAGAACATCACTACCACCGCCAGGATCGATCCCAGCTGAATAACTACTTCAAACGTATCGGCTTTATCACCTTCAAAGCCCAACAGATGACCGACAATGATCATGTGCCCGGTGGAAGAGACGGGGAGAAACTCCGTTAACCCCTCAACAATCCCAAGGATTGCTGCCACCCATAGCTGATGAATATCTGCCATCAAATCTACCCCTATCCGTATCAAAGCCATTAAAAAGGCGGTCGCTGTACGCCACCGCCAAAATTGTGCCCGCAGAAAGGCGGGCCAATCCTCAGACAGCCCATAATGTGGTTTGGTTTCATCGTGATGGCAATCACATTGCGCTTATTTCGGAATAGTCCCTCGTTCGATGATTACGCCAACCTGAAGCGCCTGCGCTACCGCGCCCGGCTTGCTCAGTTTGATCCGCACCCACGGCGACCCGAAACGCGTCAGCAGCAGGGTGGCAACCTCTTCTGCCACGCGCTCGACCAGCGCGAAGCGGCCGCCTGCGACATGGTTAATAATCGCTTCGGAAACGTCCGCATAGCTCAGGCAGTCGTTGACGTCGTCGCTGGCTGCCGCGACGCGGTTATCCCAGGCCATTTCGACATCGAACACCAGCTTCTGCGAAATCGTCTGTTCCCAGTCGTAAACGCCAATAGTCGTGATAACCGACAGCTGTTCAATAAATACAATATCCATGATGCGAGTCTCTGTTTTTGCGGTTGCCGGATACCACTTCCGACGGATTATGCGTATTATCCACGGATGACGAGAACAAAACGACCCCCTGAAGACGGAACGGTGTTATGAGCATATTCGCGCCCGGTATGATTATTTTCGCGTATCTGTGCGGTTCTATTTCCAGCGCAATCCTGGTATGCCGACTGTTCAGATTACCCGACCCGCGACAGAATGGATCCGGCAATCCCGGTGCCACTAACGTGTTGCGTCTCGGCGGTAAAGCGCCTGCGCTGCTCGTCCTGCTGTTTGATATCCTGAAAGGTATGCTGCCGGTCTGGCTGGCTTATCATTTCGGGCTTTCGCCCTTCTGGCTTGGCCTGATCGCTATCGCGGCCTGTCTGGGTCATATCTATCCGATCTTTTTCCAGTTTAAAGGCGGTAAAGGCGTGGCAACGGCGTTTGGCGCCATCGCGCCGATCGGCTGGGATCTCACCGGCCTGATGACCGGCACCTGGCTGCTGACCGTTCTGCTGAGCGGCTATTCGTCGTTAGGCGCCATTATCAGCGCGCTAATCGCGCCGTTTTATGTCTGGTGGTTTAAACCACAGCTGACTTTTCCGGTAGCGATGCTTTCCTGTCTGGTGCTGTTGCGCCATCACGACAATATCCAGCGCCTTTGGCGCGGTCAGGAAACTAAAATCTGGAAGAAAAAGCGCAAATAAATTCATGTAAGATCCTGTTAATTCTAAAAAAACAGGTTTACGGCCTTCGCGTTAATCTAATAAAATTATTAACCCGCACATAAGATGCGGGTTTATTTTTTATTACAAGGAAACGTGATGAAAGAATTAACACAGCATGAAGTGATGCAGGTCAGCGGCGCTGGCTATATTCAGGAAGCGCTGAGCAGCATAGGTAGCTATGTCGGCAACGGCCTGTACGGTCTGGTGCTAATACAGGCGTGGAGCTGCCGCTAATCGGTAAGGTCAGCATAGGCTCTTTCTATCCCGATTTGGGCAAAGATATCGGTTCAACGTTGGGTAGTCAGGCTGGCGGTATGATCGAAAGCCTTATCGCCGGTATTCCGCTGATCGGCGGCTGGCTGAATGGCCTGCTGGGCAACTAGTCTCTAACAGACCGCGCCATTGCCATGAGCAATGGCGCTTTTATCTCAGCGGCTTTCCAGCGGTGAAAGCTCCGACAGCGGCCAGCGCGGACGGACGCTAACGCTCAGATCGCTGCTTGTTCCGCCCTTAAGTCTGACCATCCCCGCATAGGCGATCATCGCGCCGTTATCGGTGCAGAACTCCGGCCTGGCGTAAAACACCTCTCCGCCCCGCGCTCGCATCACGTCGGCCATTCTTGCCCGCAGCGTACGGTTAGCGCTGACGCCGCCTGCAATCACCAGCCGCGTAAAGCCGGTTTGCTCCAGCGCGCGTTTGCATTTGATGATCAGCGTATCGACAACGGCATCTTCAAAGGCACGAGCCACGTCCGCGCGCGTCTGATCGTCACCGGCGTTTTCACGAATGGTATTCGCTGCGAATGTTTTCAAACCGGAAAAGCTGAAATCCAGCCCCGGCCTGTCGGTCATAGGACGCGGAAAGATAAAGCGCTTTTCCACGCCCTGCTGCGCCATTTTCGACAGCATCGGCCCGCCCGGATAGTCCAGACCCAGCAGCTTGGCCGTTTTATCGAAGGCTTCGCCGGCCGCATCATCCACGGATTCGCCAAGCAGCTGGTATTCACCGATGCCGGTGACGCTAATCAGCTGCGTATGACCGCCGGAAACCAGCAGCGCGACAAAGGGAAACGCAGGCGGATTGTCTTCCAGCATCGGCGCCAGCAAATGCCCTTCCATGTGGTGTACCGGCACCGCCGGCACGTTCCAGGCAAAAGCCAGCGAACGACCGATGGTGGCCCCGACCAGCAGCGCGCCAACAAGGCCAGGTCCTGCGGTATAGGCTACGGCATCTATATCTTGCGCCTGCAGGCCCGCCTCTTTTAGGGCAGCCTGAATTAAAGGCACGGTTTTACGCACGTGATCGCGCGAAGCCAGTTCCGGCACCACGCCGCCGTAGTCGGCGTGCAGTTTGACCTGGCTGTAAAGTTGGTTAGCGAGCAATCCGGCATTATCGTCGTAAATCGCGATACCGGTTTCATCGCAGGAAGTTTCTATTCCGAGCACACGCATGGCATTTACCTCATTCTTGCGGCGCGCAGTGTAACATGAAGCCGCTTCGCGCTGCGGCAAATTTCCGCGTTATCCACCGATCGCCATGATCGATAAGAGGAAAATTTCATCGCCTCGCCTCTTCGAGTGCGGTATAATCCTTGCCCTGAAAAAACCGGCAGCCGCACAGGCGCATCTGTTGGTGAGACATTATGCTATGGTGCTTTACAACGCAGCCTGTGTTGGAGTAAAATTCCGCACCATTTTGAAACAAGCTGGCACTGACGTCAGCAACAAAACCGAATTTATCGAGGTGAGAGTTACATGCCGGTAATTAAAGTACGTGAAAACGAGCCATTTGACGTAGCACTGCGTCGCTTCAAGCGTTCTTGCGAGAAAGCAGGCGTTCTGGCTGAAGTTCGTCGTCGTGAGTTTTATGAAAAACCTACTACCGAACGTAAGCGCGCTAAAGCTTCTGCTGTGAAACGCCACGCGAAGAAACTGGCTCGCGAAAACGCACGCCGCACTCGTCTGTACTAATTATTGAGGGCTTGCCCTCAGGCTTCACAGACCAGTAGTAGTATACAAGGCCGTGCTTTCCGAAAGGAATGCGCGGCTTGTTCTCGTTTATGAGCTGATAGGCCTATGGCTGGACGAATTCCACGCGTATTTATCAATGACTTGCTGGCTCGCACGGACATCGTGGATCTTATCGATGCGCGCGTAAAGCTAAAGAAGCAGGGCAAGAACTATCACGCGTGCTGTCCCTTTCATAACGAAAAGACGCCCTCTTTTACCGTCAACGGTGAAAAACAGTTTTACCACTGCTTCGGCTGCGGCGCGCACGGCAACGCGATCGATTTCTTAATGAATTACGATCGGCTGGAGTTCGTCGAAAGCATTGAAGAACTGGCAACGCTTTACGGCCTCGAAGTGCCGTATGAGAGCGGTTCCGGCCCCAGTCAGTTAGAGCGTCATCAGCGCCAGAGTCTTTATCAGCTGATGGGCAGCCTGAATGATTTCTACCAGCAGTCGCTTACGCAGAACCAGGCGGCTGGCGCGCGCGATTATCTTACCAAACGCGGTCTTAGCGACGATGTTATCCGGCATTTTTCGATTGGCTTTGCGCCTGCGGGTTGGGATAACGCGCTAAAACGTTTTGGTCGCAGCCAGGAAGACCGCCAGTCTCTGAGCGATGCCGGTATGCTGGTCACCAACGATCAGGGACGCAGCTACGATCGTTTTCGTGAACGCATTATGTTTCCTATCCACGATAAGCGTGGACGTGTTATCGGGTTTGGCGGCCGCGTTGTCGGCGATGCACTCCCTAAATACCTTAACTCGCCGGAAACCGAAATATTCCATAAAGGCCGCCAGCTGTACGGCCTGTATGAAGCGCAAAAGAAACATCCAGAACCCGCTAAGCTTCTGGTGGTGGAAGGCTACATGGACGTGGTGGCGCTGGCGCAGTTCGGCATTGATTATGCCGTTGCATCGCTCGGCACTTCCACTACGCCCGAGCATATCCAACTGCTTTTTCGCACGACCGATACGGTAATTTGCTGCTACGACGGCGACAGAGCGGGTCGGGAAGCAGCATGGCGTGCGCTGGAAACCGCATTGCCTTACATGAATGACGGACGTCAGCTACGCTTTATGTTTCTGCCGGACGGCGAAGATCCCGATACGCTGGTGCGGAAAGAGGGAAAAGACGCGTTCGAGGCGCGGATGGAGCAGGCGATGCCGCTCTCCGCTTTCCTGTTCGATACGCTGATGCCGCAGGTTGATCTGCGTTCCCCGGACGGCAGAGCCCAGCTGAGTACGCTGGCGCTGCCGCTGATTAGCCAGGTACCAGGGGAAACGCTGCGTATCTATCTGCGTCAGGAACTGGGCAACAAGTTGGGCATTCTGGACGATAGCCAGCTGGAAAAACTGCTGCCAAAACAAAGCGAAGGCGCGAAGTTGCCCCAGCAGCCCCAGCTAAAACGCACAACCATGCGTATACTGATTGGATTGCTGATCCAGAATCCGGCGCTGGCGACGATGGTTCCTTCGTTGGAAGGGCTGAATAATTCGGAGCTTCCCGGGTTCCCGCTATTCGTAGAGTTAGTGAGTACTTGCGTGGCGCATCCTGGCCTGACGACGGGCCAGTTACTGGAACTTTATCGCGGCACAAAATTTAGCCAAAGCCTTGAAACGCTGGCAACATGGAACCACATGATAGTTGAGGATGAAGTGGAAACCATGTTCAAGGACTCGCTGGCCAGCATGTATGATGCGGCGCTGGAGCGCAGGCTGGAAGAGTTAATTGCGCGCGACCGCACGCACGGCCTGAATGCCGAAGAGCGTCGTGAATTTTGGACGCTCAGCCAGGCCCTGAAAAAACAGTAACAAACGAATTAACAGCGGCGATGGAAACATGATGAAGCGCATATCGTCGCAGCCGGTTTAAACGCTATCAGCAATAGACCGGCAGGAAAAAAGCTTCTGTCAGCATATCCGCGGCTTAAGTGCCGACTATCCGCCAGGTTGAGCCTGGCAGCCGCCACGATGGGCAGCGGCAATAAACCAACGCCCTCACTGTTATTGTTGGCTGCTTAAACTTAGCCGACCAACACCAATCTAATTTAACAGAAGTGTGGATACCGTCTTATGGAGCAAAACCCGCAGTCACAGCTGAAGCTGCTTGTCACCCGTGGTAAGGAGCAAGGCTATCTGACCTATGCCGAGGTCAATGACCATCTGCCGGAAGATATCGTCGACTCCGATCAGATCGAAGACATCATCCAGATGATCAACGACATGGGCATACAGGTTGTGGAAGAAGCGCCTGATGCCGACGATCTGATGCTGAATGAAAACAGCAGCGATACGGACGAAGATGCTGCCGAAGCGGCTGCTCAGGTACTCTCCAGCGTTGAATCTGAAATCGGGCGGACTACCGATCCGGTCCGTATGTACATGCGCGAAATGGGCACCGTCGAACTGCTGACGCGCGAAGGCGAAATCGACATCGCCAAGCGTATCGAAGACGGCATCAACCAGGTGCAGTGTTCCGTTGCCGAATACCCGGAGGCTATCACCTACCTGCTGGAGCAGTACGATCGCGTCGAGGCTGGCGAAGCTCGTCTTTCCGATATGATCACCGGCTTTGTCGATCCGAACGCGGCAGAAGAGATTGCGCCTACGGCAACGCATGTAGGTTCTGAACTCTCTGAAGAAGAGCGCGACGACGACGAAGACGAAGACGAAGAGTCCGACGACGACACCGCTGACGATGACAACAGCATCGACCCGGAACTGGCGCGTGAGAAATTCACCGAGCTGCGCACGCAGTACGAGAAAACGCGTACGGTGATCAAGGCCAAAGGCCGCAGCCATGCCGACGCCGTCAGCGAGATCCAAAACCTGTCCGACGTCTTTAAACAGTTCCGCCTGGTGCCGAAGCAGTTTGACTACCTGGTGAACAACATGCGTACCATGATGGATCGCGTCCGTACTCAGGAACGCCTCATCATGAAACTGTGTGTTGAAATCTGTAAGATGCCGAAAAAGAACTTCATCACGCTGTTCACCGGCAATGAAACCAGCGAAACCTGGTTCAACGCCGCGCTGGCAATGAACAAACCGTGGTCCGAGAAGCTCAAGGACGTGTCGGAAGACGTTCAGCGCAGCCTGATGAAGCTGGCGCAGATTGAAGAAGAGACCGGCCTGACGATTGAACAGGTAAAAGATATCAACCGCCGGATGTCCATCGGCGAAGCGAAAGCGCGTCGTGCGAAAAAAGAGATGGTTGAGGCTAACCTGCGTCTGGTTATCTCTATTGCTAAAAAGTACACCAACCGCGGCCTGCAGTTCCTGGATTTGATCCAGGAAGGCAACATCGGCCTGATGAAGGCCGTAGATAAGTTTGAATATCGCCGTGGCTATAAGTTTTCGACCTATGCTACCTGGTGGATCCGTCAGGCTATCACCCGCTCTATCGCTGACCAGGCGCGCACCATCCGTATCCCGGTGCATATGATTGAGACTATCAACAAGCTCAACCGTATCTCCCGCCAGATGCTGCAGGAAATGGGCCGCGAACCTACGCCGGAAGAGCTGGCCGAGCGGATGCTGATGCCGGAAGATAAAATCCGCAAGGTGCTGAAGATCGCCAAAGAGCCAATCTCCATGGAGACGCCGATCGGTGATGATGAAGATTCGCATCTGGGCGATTTTATCGAAGACACTACGCTGGAGCTGCCGCTGGACTCCGCCACCTCCGAGAGCCTGCGTTCAGCGACTCACGACGTGCTGGCCGGCCTGACGGCGCGTGAAGCGAAAGTGCTGCGTATGCGTTTTGGTATCGATATGAACACCGACCATACGCTGGAAGAAGTCGGCAAGCAGTTTGACGTTACCCGTGAGCGTATTCGTCAGATTGAAGCCAAGGCGCTGCGTAAGCTGCGTCATCCAAGCCGCTCCGAAGTACTGCGCAGCTTCCTGGACGATTAATCCAGCCTGTGTGACAAGAAGCCCCGGCCCAGGCCGGGGCTTTTTTCTATCTGAAGAAGGGTGCTCAAGGATCCTCCCAACAATGCGCCAGCAGACGTCCTGTCCACCGGCGATTTGCCCTACCCTGCGGTGTTGCAGGCTAAGCTGGCCACAACCTCTGTACCTCCCTGCTTAACGTGCAGCTCGCAGAGCGAGCCGCGCGTGATCCAGATAACGGCTATTACCGTTACACAAACCACTATTAAACAGAGCGCGAACAATTTTGCGCCATCCCAGGCCTCCTTTTCCATTGCTTTACAGCGGGTAAAAGGCTACCTTTACATTGTGGGATGTAGAAAGTAGCCTCACTTTGACTGACGTCGGGTGGGGCTTTTCTCTTTCCGTCCCGGCTGCCCGGAACAAAAAGATCCTGAGCACCCGTCGCGCAGTGTAGCGCGCTTTATCTCCCTCCGCTGGCGCAATTTACTAAACCTGATACTGGATCTGATTTTCCTGCAACAAGCGTGAAAACGGCAGGGCCTAAGGCCGTCTACCGTGGTGATCGTACCAGGGAATATGTAGCGGATTGAATGAAGGCGTTTTTAAGGTGCCTTAAGAAGGGTGCTCAAGGATCCTCCCAACAATGCGCCGGCAGACGTCCTGTCCGCCGGCGGTTTGCCCTACCCTGCGGCGTTGCAGGCTAAGCTGGCCACAACCTCTGTACCTCCCTGCTTAACGTGCAGCTCGCAGAGCGAGCCGCGGGTGATCCAGATAACGGCTATCACCGTTACACAGACCACTATTAAACAGAGCGCGAACAATTTTTGCGCCATCCCAGGCCTCCTTTTCCATTGCTTTACAGCGGGTAAAAGGCTACCTTTACACTGTTGGATGTAGAAAGTAGCCTCACTTTGACTGACGTCGGGTGGGGCTTTTCTCTTTCTGTCCCGGCTGCCCGGAACAAAAAGATCCTGAGCACCCGTCGCGCAGTGTAACGCCCTTCCTCTCCCCGCGCTGATGCAATTCACTAAAGCTGGCGCTGGCTCTGATTTTCCTGCAACGCCGATGTAAATCGTCTCAACGAGCAGCTAAAGCCATTACCAATTCTTTATAGGCCGCCACCAGCTCCTCTTGCGAAGCACGGTTCAGCCCGCTGGGATTGGGTAGCACCCAGACTTCCGTTTCACCCAGCTTATGCGGCTGCCTGCCCCATGCCACCTTACTGATGCCGAAAGCCTGCCTGTAGGCCTGCTTGCCTAATACCGCCAGCGCCTCGGGCTGATAGCGCATGATCTTATCGACTAACAGTTTGCCGCCTTCGCGTAGCTCCGTAGCGGAAAGCTCCGTAGCCTCACGGGTGGGCCTTTCCACCAGCATGGTGATACCGCAGCGCGTGGTCAGCAGCAGCTTTTCCTCTTCCGGCTTTAGCTGACGCTTGGTGAAACCCGCCTGCCAGATGGTTTTCCAGAAGCGGTTTCCGGGATGCGCAAAATGAAACCCGGTATGCGCAGAAGATTTCCCCGGGTTAATGCCGCAAAAAATCACGCTAAGGTCGGGCGCAAGAATATCGTTGATGCCATGTATCTCGGCTTCCATACGTTTTCTCCTGTCGTTCAGGGAAGAGTAAAATAGCTCAGCGCTTCACAGCCTCTTCCTGCTGACAAAGCGGCAATCACTTTCAGGGCGGCCGCCCTGCGTGTCTTCATCTTCGTGATCAATAGCTTTAAAGGTAGCTTACGGCGCCATGGCGCTTTTGCTTTGGCGCTCGAAAGCATCGCGCAGCCAGTGTACGAATCCGCTTACGGCCCGTGGGACCTGAGCAGCCCAGGGACGGACGACGTAAAGATGTTCGGCAAAAGCGCCCGGCGTTCGCCACTGCGGCAAAACCTCGACCAGTCTTCCGTCGGCAAGGGCACCCTGCGCGCTGAAATCAGGCAGCAGCGCGATGCCCAATCCTTCCAGCGCGGCATCCCTTATCGATTCGCTATTATTGGTCGCGAAGGGACCGCTGACATTAACCACGACTTTTTCGCTGCTGTTTTCCCGGCAAAAAGTCCACTGCGGCGTTTCCGTGCCGCGCGGATAGTAGAGGCACTGATGTTCGCTTAGCGCCTGCGGCGTTTGCGGCTGGCCGTACTGGCGCAGATAAACCGGTGATGCCACAACCAGCGCGCGCGTAGCGCATAGCGGTAGCGCTACATGCGTATCGGGCAGCGTATCGCTGTGGCGAATGGCAAGATCGAACCCTTCACTGGCCAGAGAAACCAGCCGATCGGACACTTCCAGCTGTACACGAACCTGGGGATGTTCTTTCAGGAAAGCGGTGATATGCGGCACCAGCTGCTGCCGGGCAAAAGCGACCGGCGCGGTTACGCGGATCAATCCCCGCAGCGGCCCGGCCGAATCGCGCACACTGAAAAAACTCTGTTCTATCTGAGCGAAAGGCGCACGCAGCTCCTCAACCAGTTTTTCGCCCGCGCTGGTCAGCCGCAGGGTACGGGTGGTTCTGGTTACCAATGGCACGCCCGCCTGCTGCTCCAGCTCTTTGATTTTCTGGCTCATGGCGGCCTTGCTGACTTCCAGCCTTTCGGCCGCGCGGGTAAAGCTGCCCTGCTCAGCCAGCACGGTCAGCCAGTGAAGATGTAGCCATAACGCATCGGTTTTTATAGCCATCGTCATTGTTCACTATAATAAATAATCATTTCAACTATAGCGCTTTTTCCCGCGCGCTAATGTCCCTAAAGTAACTTCTGCCGCTCAGGTGCCATTACACTATATTTTAAGGGGAAAACCATGCCATTACTGCAATTTGACGTCATTCAGGGTCGCTCGGAATCGGAACTGAAAACGCTGCTGGATGCCGCGCACCGCGCCGTGCTGGCCGCTTTTAAAGTACCGGCGCGCGATCGCTACCAGATTGTTCACGAAAACAAGCCTTATCAGATGGTGTTTGAGGATACCGGCCTGGGGCTGACGCGCACCGATAACCTGGTGATGGTACGGGTGTTTACCAGTCCACGCAGCGATGAGCAGAAGCAATTTTTTATGGCGGAACTGTGTCGTGAACTACAAGAAAGCTGCGGTATTTCACCGGCCGACGTGATGATCAGCTTTATCACTAACAGCAAGGGCGACTGGAGCTTCGGTAACGGCGTGGCGCAGTATATGACAGGCGAGCTTTGAGGCGTGGGCCGTGAAACAATCCCCGGCCGAAGCCGGGGAAAGCGAGCATCAGAAGTCGTAACGCAGACGCACCAGGTTCATATCGCCCAGGTTATCGCTGCTTGAGGTAAAGACGTGTTCATAATCCACGCGGAAACCGTAGTCGAGCTGGAAGGTGATCCCCACGCCGTTATCGATACGCTGATAGTCGCGATCGTTAACGTATTCCAGACGGTCGCCCATCACATACGGCATAAAGGTTTTCAGGCCGTAGTTGCCAACCGGGATGGTGTAGCCCGCGAGGTACTCAATACCCCACGCATCGCCAGCAAAGTAGTTATCCACGCCTTTTTTCTTGCTCAGCAGATAGTTCTGGTAATAGCCGCCGCCAAGCGAGAAGGTCCAGCTGTCTGGCTTCCAGCTAAGGGAAGTCCCGTAAATGTTCTGGTTCCAGGTTTTATCGTCGCCGGTGCCCGGATTACGCATATCAGCACGGGTATAGTTCCACGCCGCGCCCCAGGTCAGCTCTTTGCTCAGATGGTAATCCACGCCCAGCGAGCCGCCGCCCTGACGCTTGTAGCGCAGGCCATCACCCGGCAAATATTCGTTATCGGCAAACAGATAAGAAGCCAGCACGTCCGCATTACCGAAGGTGTTTTTATACTTCAGCATTTTGCGTGAACGGTAAGAACCGTCGTAGTCGCCGTTGATGCCGTTGCCCGGCGCCTGCGCCAGCATGTCGTAGTCCCAGATATCGGTTTTCGCGCCGACCACATCGTAATACACGCTGTTCTGCTGACCGAAGGTCAGTTTACCCCAGGTCTTGCTCTGGAAACCGGTGTAAAGCATACGGCGGCTGGTGTCATGCGCTTTGGCCGCATAATGGTTGTCCCAGTCGAACAGCGCCGGAATATTTACGCCCAGCTCGTAATACCCCACCCAGCTGACATCGTCAAACAGGTAGTAATCGGCCAGGAAACGGAAACGAGTGCCGCCATCAAAGCCGTTACGCTTATAGGCATTTTTACCGTCGTCGCCGGTCAGGTTATTGAACTGGGGACGGATACTGCCGCCAACGGTGAAATTCAGACGGCTCAGCGGATCGCCCGCCTGCGGATCCTGTTTGATCAACGTTACTTCAGCGTTTGCGGCAAAAGACGCTCCGCCCATCACCAGCGCCAGGCCGACAGCCTGACTTAACACGCGCATTTTTGTTAACATTATGTAGCCCTGTAAAGCATTGCTAAAAAAAGAGAGAACGAAAAAGCAAAAAAACGTCACATAAAGCCGATTTTGCGCGCGATTATAGGGATTAAGCGCGGCAGTACAGCGGATAAAAAAGGCTTTTGTAAAATCTCTTATCTATTTTTGTTTTAGAATTGCTAAGAGCGCCTGCCAATAAACGCCCGAGGCGACACGTTTCTCATTCCCTGTCCACATTGTGCCCCTGTTTCCCGATAACGCTGGAGAGCCTGACCAGGTTTTCGGCAGCGAAGGCCTTAATCTTTAATTAATTTATTTTTAGCCCTGACGATTTGCCAGCGTCCCTGAGCCTCGTTAAACGCGAAGTTAAACAGAACCTCAACGAAAGTTTATCCCCGTGACGGCGGTCATTTTTCTCGTCTGGCCGCTTATTGCCAGCCTTAACCGGCTGCGTTAAATTGGAAGATTCGCTACAAATTGGTGATGAATACCGGCAGGGACTGCCTTTTTCGGGGAATATAAAAAATAATGGGATCTGAATCACTTTCACTGCTTCTTTTTATCGCCTCGGCCGCGCTGTACAGCTGGAAAGCTGGAAAAAACAGGCTGGGCTTTTCCGCGATTGTTTTACTTCTGGGTATTTATATCGTGCTGAATGCTTCGCTGCTTGCCAGCAACTACTTTACGGGCGAAGGCATTAATGACGCGGTTATCTATACCCTCACCAACAGCCTGAGCGGCGCGGGCATCGGTAAATATTTGCTGCCGGCCGCAGGCATGGTGCTGGCGCTGCTGGTACTGTTTGCCCTGCTTGCCTGGATCTTACGACGCGGTCAAAAGCGTAGCGGCAGCAAGCTTTGCGGCCTGCTGGCGATTGTGCTGGCGCTGGCCTCGATCAAAACCACGCCCGCTTATCAGCAGGTGGCCGATCTGCTGAAATCGCAGCTGGGCAAAGGCGACTCCGATTTTTACGCGCACTATAAGGTGCCCGGCACGCAGATACGCGGCGATAAACCGAATCTGGTTTATATCTATGCCGAGAGCCTGGAGCGCACCTACTTTGACGAAGCAGCCTTTCCCCATCTTGCGCCGGAACTTAACGCCGTCAAAGCGGGTTCGCTGGATTTCAGCAACACCCAGCAGCTGCCCGGCACCGAATATACGATTGCGGGAATGGTCGCCTCGCAGTGCGGTATCCCGCTGTTCGCGCCTTTCGACGGCAACGCCTCCAGCTCGCTTTCAACTTTCTATCCGCAGAATGTCTGCCTGGGCGACATTCTGAAAGCGGCGGGTTATCAAAACTACTTCTACCAGGGCGCCAGCCTGAGCTTTGCCGGTAAAGATCTGTTCCTCTCCTCGCACGGGTTCGACCATCTGTATGGATTTAACGAACTGAAAAGCGTGGTGAAAGATCCGAGCTACCGTAACGACTGGGGCTGGTATGACGATACGGTGCTGGATAGCGTTTACGATAAATATGTCGAGCTGGCGCAGCAGGGTCAGCCTTTCTCGCTGTTTGCTCTGACGGTGGATACGCACCACCCTGACGGTTTTATTTCGCGCAGCTGCCAGCGCAACAGCTATCTGTGGGAAGGCAAACAAAACAAATCTTTCGCCGCTGTCGCCTGCAGCCAGCAGCATATTGCGCATCTGATAGAGCGGATCCGCGCCACGCCGTGGTTTAAAAATACGATTATCGTGGTCAGCTCCGATCATCTGGCAATGAACAATACCGCCTGGAAATTCCTTAACCAGCACGACCGCAGCAATCTCTTCTTTATGCTGCGTGGCGATAACGACGACGGTAAAGTCATTGCGGTTAAGCGCAGCACGCTGGACAACGGCGCGACGGTGCTGGACGCGCTGGGCGGCGATAACTTTATCGGCCTGGGGCGCAGCAGCCTTTCGTCTTCTTCTCTTGCCGCGACTTACCTGAATATCAAAGAGAAGATCAACGAGTGGAAGCCGGACGTGATTAAACTGTGGAATTTTCCGAAGGCGATTGCCGATTATAAAACGGATACGGTGAATAACACTTTCAGCTTTGCCGGCGTGCATTTCAAACTGCCGCTGCTACTCTCCGTTAAACCGGGCAAAATCGAGCCGAAGTTCGATGTCTATCTGGCGCCGCCGTTAAAACAGCAGCTGGCTAATTTTGCGCCGGATGAGAAGTTCGTCTGGATCGATAGCTGCTTTAAAATGGGCGATGTCTGGGATGAGAAACTGGCGCTTAACAGGCAGCTGTGCATTGCCGACGGCACGCTGAATTCACCGCCAACTATCCGCGAGATCAACCCCGGCGTGACTCAGGGCCGCGTGGGCTTCCGCCAGATTGGTGATCAAAGCGAGGAACGCTATCAGCAAACCGTGACCCGGCTGCGCATTGCCGATGAGGATTTACGCTATGCCTCCGACACGCTGCTGTTTGCCCTGCCTGGCCTGCCAAAACAGGTGCAGAAGGTCACCGGCCTTTCCTATATCGAACCTTGGGGCGGACGTTGGTCGGATGCCGGACTGCTGCCTGAAGTCACCCTTACCTGGCTGGAGCCGCTGCCGGAAACCTTCGATCTGCTGCTGACGGCCCGCGCGTTTGGCGCCAACAGCCAGCGGCCTTTCGTTGTTAAAATTGGCGATAGCGAGCAGACGTTCCGCCTGAGCCATAGCGACAGTACGGTCAGCATTCGCCTGTCCAACCCGACACGGGAACGCACGCTGGTTATCAGAGCGCCGGTGCCGGAAACCACTGCCGAAGGCGCGGTAGCCGGTTTCACCGCCCGTCAGCTTGGCATCGGGCTGGTAAGTTTAAAAGTCGTGCCTGTTCAGTAAATTGTCCTCTCCCCGGCCGCCCTGGCCGGGGAAGCCCGCCGCATTTTTTCTTTTCCGTCCATACCTTATGCGCGATTTCGCTCACAATGCCATCAAGTTTTCACGCCTGCTGCCGATTTAATGCCCCTGTAATGCTAAAGGTTTCCTCAGTGACTCTTTTTTAAACAGCAAGGAACAATCCGGATGATTTCTGTAAAAAACTTGAAAGTCGGCGTGCGCCTCGGCGCGGCGTTTGCCCTGGTAATACTGTTATTAATCGTGGTCAGCGTAACGGCTATTGTAAAAATCGGCAGCATTAACGGCGCGGTGGATCGCATTGTTAACGATCGCTATATCAAGGTGAGGCTGGCTTTTGACGCGCGCGACGGGGTTAACGATCAGATTAAATATCTGCGCGGGATGGTTATTGAGACTTCGCATCCGGAGAAAAACCAGAAGCGTTACGGCCAGCTGGACAGCGTGACGCAGCAAACCAACCAGACGATAGACAAGATTGCCAAACTGCAAACAACCGAAGTCGGCATCAAGAAAATCCAGGCAGTAAAAGAGGCGGCGCAGCAGTTTGAAGCGGCCAAAAGTGAGCTGCTTACTTTAGTGCGCGCCGGTAATCAGGATGCCGCCGCCGACTATGCTCTGATGAAAATGACGCCTGCCCAAACCGCCTATCTGGATATCGTAAAGCGTTTTGCCGACTCACAGTCCGGACAGCTGCAGGCGGAAGGCGCTAACGCCGTTGCCGATGGCGCTACCGCAATCCGCATTACGCTGATTTTCTCCACGCTGGCGGCGTTGCTGGCGGTCGTGCTGGGCTATTTCCTGACCCGCTCTATCGTTGCCCCGCTGCGCGAAGCAGTACGTATTGCTGAAAACGTGGCGGCGGGCGATCTGCGTACGCAGATCCGTGTAAATTCAACTGATGAAACCGGTCAGCTGATGCAGGCGTTGAAAACCATGAATGAAAACCTGCTGCGTATCGTGACCGAAGTTCGCTCCGGCACCGAGCTAATCGCTACCGCCTCCGGCGAAATTTCACTGGGCAATATGGATCTTTCTTCCCGTACCGAGCAGCAGGCCAGCTCGCTGGAGGAGACCGCCTCCGCAATGGAGCAGATGACCTCTACCGTGAAGCAAAACGCCGACAATGCTCGTCAGGCTAACGAGCTGGCCGCGCTGGCCTCGAAAGTAGCCGTGCAGAGCGGCTCGGCGGTGAATCAGGTCGTCAGCACCATGGAAATGATCAACACCTCGTCGAAGAAAATTGTCGACATTATCAGCGTGATTGACGGCATCGCCTTCCAGACCAATATCCTGGCGCTTAACGCCGCCGTGGAAGCCGCCCGCGCGGGCGAGCAGGGTCGCGGCTTCGCCGTTGTCGCCTCAGAAGTCCGCAACCTGGCGCAGCGTTCGGCCTCCGCCGCTAAAGAAATTGCGCAGCTGATCCAGGATTCCGTGAATAAAGTGGACGAAGGCGGCAAGCAGGTCGCCAAAGCGGGCACCACGATGGAAGAAGTGCTGGCCAGCGTGAAAAGCGTGACGGAAATCATGGGCGAAATCTCTATCGCCAGCCACGAGCAGAGCACCGGCATTGATGAGATCAATATGGCGATTACCCAGATGGATCAGGTTACGCAGCAGAACGCCTCGCTGGTGAATGAATCCGCCGCCGCCGCGCAATCGCTGCAGGAACAGGCTGAACAGCTTTCCCGCGCCATCGGCATCTTCAAAGTAAGCCACAACGCGGCCTGACGGCTAACGGCGGCCCGTAAAAAAGAGGGCCGCCGCTCTTTTTTCCTCTCCAGGAAAAAGATTAGTATAAGGGCACTTTTCCGCTCCCGATGGATATACGCACGTTGAAACCACTCCACCTGCTGGCGCTCTGCGTCCTTTTTCCGCTCGGCGCGCTGGCCGCAAGAACCTCTCCCGATCCTTTACTGGCCTCGCAGATTGTCGATCGCTACGCGCAGAATATCTTCTATAACACCAAAGCGACCGGCATGGCGATGGTGGCGATTGACGCCAACCAGCGCGTCTTTACCAGTCTTGGCTCGGTGCGTCCCGGCAGCAGCGTCAGGCCGCAGAAAACGTCCGTTATCCGTATTGCTTCGCTGACCAAGCTGATGACCAGCGAGCTGCTGGTTAAGCTCGCGGAGAAAGGCGTGGTGCGGCTTGACGATCCGCTAAGCAAATATGCGCCGCCGGGCAGCGCGGTACCGGCCTATGCAGGCCAGACGATCCGCCTGATTAATCTGGCTACGCATACCAGCGGTTTGCCCCGCGAGCAGCCCGGCGGCAAGCCGAACCGGCCTGTTTTCGTCTGGCCAACCGCCAGCCAGCGCTGGAACTGGCTGAAACATGCGCAGCTGAAAGCCGCGCCGGGCACCCGCGCCGCCTATTCCAATCTGGCTTTCGATCTGCTGGGCGATGCGCTGGCTCGCGCCGCAGGCACCTCCTATCCGGCGTTGCTACAGCGTGAAATTACGCGCCCTTTAGGCATGAAGGATACGACTTTTACCCCCTCGCCCGAGCAGTGTTCGCGTCTGATGATCGCGGAAAAAGGCGCCAGCCCCTGCACCAATACGCTGGCCGCTATCGGCAGCGGCGGCGTCTATTCGACGCCTGACGATATGGGACGCTGGATGCAGCAATTCCTGTCTTCCGATCTGCAGGCGCGTTCGCCTCAGGCCGATCGCATTCAGACCATGATTTATCAGCGAGGCCAGCTGACCAACGTCGAGGGAATGGACGTGCCGGGCAAAGCCTCCGCGTTGGGTATGGGCTGGGTTTATATGGCGCCGCAGGGCGGCCGGCCGGGCATTATCCAGAAAACCGGCGGCGGCGGCGGCTTTATTACCTATATGGCGATGGTGCCGCGCTATAGCGTCGGCGTGTTTATCGTGGTGACGCGCTCGCCGCAGACCCGCTTCACGCCAATGAGCGATGGGGTGAACAACCTGCTGACGGAGCTTATCGGCAACACGCCGGACAGCGCGCAGCTGGCCGCCTCCATAATGGAAAGCGAGTAGCTGTCGACGGCGATGGTCTTGCTGGGTTATCGCCGCCCTGCCGCATAAGCGTATTGAAAACGTGGCGGCGGTATTCGTCTGAGCGGGGAAACCCGCTCTTTTCCACCGACATTTCCTGAGCGCCCCGGCGTTTGTTAAGCTGGGCTTTAAAGTTCATTTATCAGGAGCCAGCGTGCAGGAAAAAACAGAACCGGCAGGGAAAAAACCGCGCGAACCTCGTACACCGCGACAGCCGCGCACGCCCAGAGAAACGCTGGAACCGCGTGAACCAAGAGAGCCACGGGAACCGCGAACGCCGCGAGAACCGCGTAAACCCCGAGAACCGCGCGCACCACGGCAGTCACGCTTGCCAGAAGAACGGCACACGTCAGGAGAGTCGCATACGCCAGGAGACACTAGCGTACTATGGGAGCTGTGCCCATCAGCAGAGGCTTGCACGCCAAAAGAGTCTCGTGCACTACAGGGGCTGTGCGAATCAGAAGAGCCTCGCATGCCAGAAAAGACCTGTACACCGCGAGAACCTCGCCCATCAGAAGAACCGCACGAGCCCCGTCAGACCAAAGCTGACGCCACGCCTTGCTCTGAAAAAAGCGGATGGACCGGCGCAAAAAAGCGGATTACGTCAGGCATAAATAAAATCAGGCAGAGAATATCGTCGCGGCTGTGCTTATAAGACATCGGCCGCCAGGACGCCTTTTCCTTTATTTCGGCCGGGCTGCCGAGCGTTCAGCCCAACGATGCTATTCAACGCGAATGTAATGGCCAGCCGCAGAAACGTTATGACCAAACCCGCAGTCACCGTTAACCTGAGTCGTTAAATCCATTGGGGTAAAGAGCAGCGTGACATCACAGTTGCCCCAGTCACCTTCCTCACGTTGTTGCAGTACGCCTCTGCCGTTCTGGATGGTGGCCTTTCCTTCAAGGCTGCCGATATTCGGGCCGTAATACATCGCCATCAGCCCTGGCGAGACGCCATCAAAGTTAATTTTGTAGTGGTCCTGTTCTGCCGAGATGCTGTAGCTATTCCACATCCCTTTTCCTGCGTATTCCCAGTATTCACCAGCGGGCGAAGCAGGCTGCGGTAAGGCAGCAAGTTTCTCTTTTATTAACCCCAGATTATATTGCGATTTGGCGTCTTTCTCATCAATCAGCAGCCAGGCTTTTGCCTTACGATAGTCTCCCTGACGTATCCAGGTGAGCGCCACATTATTATAAGCTACCGCAATAGCGCTATCTGGAAGCTGGCAACTTTCACTCCAGGCTACCTGTTCTGTATAGCTGTAGCGTGCCTTTTCATACTGCTTTGCTTTATAAGCTTTATCGCCTGCTGCGGCATAGTTCTTAATTTTCATACAGTCGATTTCAGGGTGATCCGCATCGGCAAAGGCCATCATTGGGGAAACCATCAAAACTCCGGCCGTGATTGCACGTAACATAGCTCTACCTTATAAAATTAACGGACCCGCAGCTTAACAAACCCTACCGTAAAGATAAGCCCTGATAGTCATTACTCCATCCTGAAGACTCGCCGTGACCTGATCTTAATCAATACTCGTCCGGGCATTCCTCCGCATATTTCCAGCCAGTGATAATAACGTTTGTGATTTTAAAAAATTTGAAACGAGTGGAGAAGATGATGCTACAAAGAATGATTCTGAACGAGACCTCCTGGTTCGGTCCCGGCGCTATCTCGCAAATCGTCCATGAGGTCAGCCAGCGCAGCCTTAAAAAAGCGCTGCTGGTTACGGATAAAACACTGCTTAAAGCGGGCGTAATTGAAAAGGTCACCGCGCTGCTGGATCGGCATCATCTTCCTTACGTCATTTATGACGAGGTGGTGCCGAACCCGACTATCGCCGTCGTTACCCAAGGCGTGGCGGCATTTAAAGCCGCACAGGCGGACTATCTGATCGCCATCGGCGGCGGCTCGCCGCAGGATACGGCAAAAGCTATCGGCATCATTATCAACAACCCTGAATTCGCCGATGTTCGCAGTCTGGAAGGCTTTGCCAAAACCAAAAATCCCTGCGTACCGATTATCGCCATTCCGACCACGGCAGGCACGGCGGCGGAAGTCACCATTAACTACGTGATTACGGATGAGGAAAATCGCCGTAAATTTGTCTGCATCGATCCGCACGACATTCCGGTCGTCGCTATTATCGATGCGGACATGATGGCGAGTATGCCGCCTTCACTCAAGGCCGCCACGGGGATCGATGCGCTGACCCACGCTATCGAAGGCTACACCACTAAGGGCGCCTGGGAGCTGACCGACGCGCTGCATCTGAAGGCGATTCAGATTATCAACCGTTCGCTGCGCGCTTCCGTAGCTGGCGACAAGCAGGGCGTAGAGGATATGGCGCTGGGCCAGTACGTGGCAGGCATGGGCTTTTCCAACGTCGGGCTGGGCCTGGTGCACGGTATGGCTCACCCGCTGGGCGCGTTCTACAACGTGCCGCACGGCGTCGCCAACGCCATTATCCTGCCGCACGTTATGGCGTGGAACGCCGATTTCACCGGCGAGAAGTACCGTGATATCGCCCGTGCGATGGGCGTCACCAGGGTGTGCAGCATGAGTCTGGGCGAGGCAAGAGAAGCCGCTGTGGAAGCCGTCCGACAGCTTTCTGTCGACGTCGGCATTCCTGCCCGCCTGCGCGATGTGGGCATGAAAGAAGAAGATATTCCGGCGCTGGCGCAGGCCGCCCTGGACGATGTTTGCACCGGCGGCAATCCACGAGAAGCAACGCTGGACGATATCGCCAGCCTCTACCGCAAAATCTATTGATCGCACGCTATGCAGGCCGCTGCGCCTGCATGTTGCGCAGGCAGTGAAGCCGCCTGCCGGAACGCTGCTGAATGATTGATGCCGCAATCGGCCAGGCACAAGATAGCTGATGGCGGCGTCATGGCTTGATACATGACAAAAAAGAGTAAGCAGATGCGGTGTGCCCCTTGCTGCTTTGCTAACGAACGGCTCGTTCAGGGATGGTTACAGTGAAATACGCCTCAATACCTTTTAACCAGAATCACAATGGCTGGCTGCGCGAGACGCCTGCAAGCCGTCCTGCGCTGCGCGGCGACTGCGAAGCGGACTGGGCGATCGTCGGCGCAGGCTTTGCCGGTCTGGCTTTCGCTCGTCGGCTGGCCAGTCACAATCCGAACCTGAAAATTGTGGTGGTTGATGCCGCCAGCGCGGCGGAAAGCTCTTCAGCCAGAAACTCCGGCTTTGCGATCGGCCTGCCGCATAATATTGGCAGCTCGACGGCGGAGCTGAAAAAGGCGCAGGATTATCGATCCTTATTACAGGCCGGGATCGACGAATTAAAAACGATCGTGACGGATCGAGGGATCGATTGCGAATGGGAGAAGGCCGGGAAGTATCACTGCCAGGCCGATGCACGCAGCGAAAGCGTGTTGCAGGAGTATCGCGATAATCTTGAGCTGATGGACGAGGCTTATGAGGTGCTTGACCGCGAGACGCTGTCGCAAAAGCTGGGCACGCATTTTTATCACAAGGGCATCTATACGCCGGGCGCGGTGCTGCTCAACCCGGCAAGCCTGGCGATCGGGCTGGCCGCAACGCTGCCGGAAAACGTCACTCTTTATGATATGACGCCGGTGATGGCCATTCACTACGGCAAAATAAATCGCCTTGTCACGCCTTTCGGCACGCTTTGTGCGCCGAAAGTGATGCTGGCAACCGCTGCCCTTTCCCGCGAACTGGCGCCGGGCATCAGCAAGCAGGCGGCCATGGCGACTTTCGCCAGCCTGACCGCGCCGCTAACCGATGAACAGCGCCAGCGGCTGCCGATCATGAAGAGCTGGGGCCTGACGCCGGTTAACGCCATCGCGGGCGCCACGCTGCGCTACACCGCCGATCGCCGCATTTTAATTCGTCAACACGTGGTGCCGGCCCTGCACGGCCGCGTAACTGCTACGCAAACTTATGCCGCCACGCGGCTGCACAGAGCCACGTTCAACAAAATTTTCCCCCAGCTCACGGACGTCAGCCTGACCCACAGCTGGTCGGGCACCATCAGCGTAACCCGCAACGGCGCGCCGGTCTGGGGCGCGCTGAGCGGCGCTGTTTACACCGCCAGCGGCTGCAACGGGGCGGGGATCTCTAAGCAGACTATCGCGGGATCGCTGCTGGCGGATTATGCGCTAGGCTATGATAATCCGCTGACGGCCACGATGCTGGCGCTGGGCGAAGCAAATTACCTGCCGCCCTCCCCGCTGCTGGATGCGGCCATTGCTGGCTCGCTGCTGAAAGAGCGCTGGCTGGGGAGAAACGAAGCGTAAGGCGGGCACCGCCGCGAATCGCTTTATTTACTCAGCCATTAGCGGCGGCGTAAGGTTTTAGGTAGTAATGCCTTTGAATAGCAAGCCGGACAGCTCTGACTGTAGCTACAGGCAATTTTGCAGCGTAAATATCAGACAGACATATACGCTGCAGACTAAAAAAATTAAAACCGGGCTTTATTATTCCGTCGGCCTCTCCGCTCAGCCAAATCTCGTCATCTCTGCCAGCACACTGTAATTATCTTCTACCGGCAGCAGCTTTTGCTATTTATCAAACATCGGCCAGGGTCAGGAAGCGCCAAAAAGGAGACGATCGCCGATCTGAATATCGCCGCACGACCAAAGCAGGCTCAGGCAGCGCGGCGGCATTCCATCTGTATAAAAAATATTTGTCAGCTGTGAAGCCGTGCACTATTAAAGCGTATTGCTTACGTTACATTACCCTGATATCGACTTGCATAAGGTATTTAGCATGGAAGCTGAATATAAGATCGCGGAGTTTCTGGATACGCACAGGCTGCAAAAGCTACAGGACAACTTCAGCCAGACAATGAGAATTGCGCTGGTAGTGGTGGACGCCGCTGGTCTCCCCGTCACCAGGCCAAGCGGCTTTTCTGACTTTTGCGCCCGCTACCGCCAAAACCCGGACCAGGCGGAACGCTGCCACGCCTGCGACAATGCCGGCGGTCGGGCGGCCATGCAGGCGCGGAAACCGGTCATCTACCGCTGCTGCTGCGGCATGGTTGAGTTTGCCGTACCTGTGGTTATTAACGAGCATTATCTGGGCGCTTTTATTGCGGGTCAGGTCAGAGTTGAAGCGGAAAAGGCAAAAACGATCCCCTGCATTCTGCCCAATCGCCCGCGTCGAAAAATCACCCCCTCTCTGAAGCGCTTTCATCAGGCAATACCGATTACCCCCTATCGCCGCTTTGAGCTACTGGCTGAAACCCTGCTGCATATGGCTTCCTGCCTGGTGGAACAGGCCTGGGCCACCACCATCCAGCGCGAACTGCATAAAAAAGAACGGCAGCTGACCCGTGAATTGCGCAGGCGAGTGGAAACGGAAAAACTGCTGCACGAGGCGGAATTTAAAGCGCTGAGCTACCAGCTTAATCCGCATTTTTTATTTAACGTGCTGAATACCATTGGTCGGCTCGCCTTTCTGGAAGAAGCGCCGCGGACGGAAGCCATGGTGCATGATTTCTCCGATATGATGCGCTATCTGCTACGCAAAAATAATCATGCCGTTATCACGCTTGAACAAGAGATCCATTACGTCAACAGCTATATGGCAGTGCAGAAAGTCAGAATGCCGGACCGTTTCACTTATCTTTGCGCTATTCCGGAAAAATATTATGGCGTCGCCTGCCCTTTTTTAACGCTGCAACCGCTGGCGGAAAATTTCTTTAATTACGTTGTTGAACCGCGGGAAATACCTGCCGTACTCCATATTCGCGCAACCGACGATGGTCGCGATCTTATTATTGAGGTCAGCGATAACGGCGATGGCATCGCACAACAGACGATAACCCAAATTTTAAGCGGGCCACCGGACAATAAACAGGGAATAGGCATCAGGAATATTATGCAGCGCCTGCAGCTGCTGTTTGGCGACGCTTACGGGCTGGAGATCTTTAGCGCCCACCGTCCCATGATGGGCACCACCATCAAACTTCGTTTTCCTCTTCAGCCTCAGTCGTAAAACAGGAGCCGGTTATGTCCACCGTGGTGATAGTTGAAGATGAACCGATGGAAGCGGAAAGCCTGCGCCGCATCGTAGCGGCCAGTCAGCAAGGCGTGCTGATTTATGACGCTCCGACCGGTAGAAAAGCCATGCAGCTGATTGATGAACTGCCGCATATCGACCTGATTTTTGTCGACCTGACCATTCCCCGCCCCGACGGCAGGCAGGTTATTCAGTATCTGCGCACCAAAAGCAGCGCTACCCGCGTTATTGTCACCAGCGCCAGCGACGACTTTGATCTTCTGCGTAGTATGCTGCCTTTGCAGATTGAAGATTATCTGCTGAAACCGATAAAAAAGCAGGCCATCATTGATAAGGTTAACGGTAGCCTGAGCGCTGATGCGCACGGAATGGCCCGTGGCGAAGCGCTGAAGCGGCGGCTTCAGACGCTTATCGCCCGGTGTGACTATCCACAATGGCATGACCTGCTGTTGGACGTACACAAACGCGCCTTTCTTGGGGACAACCAGGCAAGCCGCGAGCTGGTTCTGCTGCTGGAACTGATATGTCGGCAGGCGTCATTAAGGCCGCCGATGCGGGAGAAAATCGGCATGCTGGCGCTACAGGTCGGGCAGGACGGCGTAAGCCAGGCGCGTTATCGGCGTCTGGTTCTGCTGCTGTTGCAGGCAAGCCGGGAAATATTTGATGCAGCCCTGAAAACAAGCACGCAGTCCTTTGTCGCCCGGGCAAAATTTCATATTGAACGAGGCATAACGGAAAATGTCACGCTGGATGGTATTGCCGCCAAATCTTTTATCAGCGCCTGCTACCTGAGCCGAAAGTTTAAAAAAGAGACGGGCACAGGTTTTTCCGCTTACGTTAGCCATCGCAAAATGCAGTTTGCCTGCGCCCTGTTACAGTTCAGCGATCTGAATATTCATACCGTTGCACTGGAGCTTGGCTGGCAGGATGCCAACTATTTCTGCCGCATTTTTAAAAAGGAAACGGGCATGGCGCCGTCAGACTACTGTCGTCAGATGACGGCGACCGGAAACAATAAAGACCAGACAAAAAAGTCTCTGTAACGGGCAAAATAGTTTCCCTGGCTCCGTCAGGGAGGCCGGTAAAATAGCGGGATAACATTAAGGAGAACGCTATGCCCGGAAAAAGCCTTGGGCTGATTGAAACCGTGGGGCTGGCCGCCGCGGTGGAAGCCGCCGATGCGGCCCTGAAATCGGCCAACGTGACGCTGGCAGGCTGCGAGCAGACCAAAGGAAACGGTCTGATACTGGTGAGATTAACGGGAGAGGTGTCGGCGGTGAATGCTGCCGTCGAAGCAGGCGCGGCAGCAGCCAGCCGCATGGGCAAGCTTTACGCCCATCGGGTCATAGCCAGAGCGGCAGAGGGCATTGGGGCGATGACGCAAATTACCTGTAAATCGGTAGCCCCAACGCGGCCTGCTTTGCCTGCCGACACAGGCGCGAAGACTGCTTTGCATGACGACGTAACGGCGAAAGCTGTTGTGCCTGACGATATATCAAACGACGTAACGGCGAAAGCTGTTATGCCTGACGATACATCAATGCCGGTTTTACCTGGCAATGTAACGACGAAAGCTGTTGTGCCTGACGTCACCTTAACGCAGCCGGTTTCGCCTGGTGATGCACCAGTACAACCCAGATCCGAAGCAGAGACAGATCCGGTCAATAACGGAGCGGATATCAACGCCAACGAGCCGTCTTCCGATGCGATATCTCCTGTTCAGGATGCTGTAACTAAAGGTAATAAGTCGGCACGTCGTTCCGGTCAACGCAAAAAATAGGCGGTGGTGGCGCCGCGCTTTTCCTTATCACCAGCCTACCGTGCGTCTTTCCTTTACCGCAGCCGATCTCGTATCTTTACCACCAGCCAAACCGTATACCTTTCCTTTACCGCGGTCGCTCCCGTGTCTTTATCACCAGCCAAACCGTATACCTTTCCTTTACCGCAGTCGATCCCGTCTCTTTATCACCAGCTTTCCTTTACCCCAATTGACCCTGTGTTTTACCTCCGGCCAACCGTGTCATCTCCTTTACCCCGATTGCCCCTCTGCTTTGATCACCGGCGACCACGCGCCCTGGCCGTCGGCCAACGCTGTCCGTTTGTTGCGATCGCCCAATCACCATCGCTAGCCGCCGGTATGGCAGGTAAATCCCAGCCCTTCCACTACCGCTTTCAGCGGCCCGATGTCGACCTTAACGGCGCTTTCCCGCAGCGGATAGTCACGGCCCAGCAGAGCATATTTGTTTTCGCCAAAATTATGGTAGGGCAGCAAATGGATCTCGGTGACGTTCATCATCAGTCGGGCGAATTCCGCGATGCGCCGAACCTCTTCGGGGCTGTCGTTAACGCCGGGGATCACCGGCACACGCACCACCGTTTTGGTAATAAAAGAGATGCGCAGCAGATTTTCCAGAATACGTCGGTTATCCACGCCGGTATTTTCCCGGTGCACCGTCGGATGAATAGCTTTGATATCCGTCAGCGCCAGATCGACCCACGGAAATACCTCATCAATCACCTCTTTACTGGTTAAACCGGTGGTTTCTATTGCGGTATGCCAGCCCTTCGCCTTGCAGGCTTTCAGCAATTCGCGAGCGAACTCAGGCTGCGCCAGCGGCTCGCCGCCCGAGAGCGTGATGCCGCCGCCGGATCGTCGGAACAAATTTTCCTCTTTCTGTAGCTCGCGCATTACCTGGCCGACCGTCATACGCTTTCCTTTCATCTCCAGCGCGCCGGTCGGACAAACCTGCGTACAGTCGCCGCACTGCGTGCAGCGCGTGCGATCCACAAAGAAAGGATTGTCCGGCGACAGCGCCTGCGTGGGACACACGCTCAGGCACTTCCCGCAGCGGATGCAGTCACGGTTTTTAAAAAGCAGCTCTGGCCCGGGGCGCTGCGACTCCGGGTTGCAGCACCATTTACAGGCCAGCGGGCAGCCTTTAAAAAACGGGATAGTGCGAATGCCCGGCCCGTCATGCAGCGAATAGCGCTGAATATTAAACAGCACGCCTTCCGTTTCGTAGTCGACTTTCATCCTGTGTCCTGCTGGCTGGCAACCGCGCCGGCCGCATCAAAAGTGCTGTTCGGTACGGCTGATAATGTCGTCCTGAACCTCTTTGGCCAGCACCACAAACTGCGCGCTGTAGCCCGCCACGCGCACCACCAGATCCTGATGCTGCTGCGGATCTTTTTGCGCACGCAGCAGCGTGTCGCGATCCACTACGTTGAACTGCACGTGCATCCCTTTTTTATCAAAATAGTTGCGTACCAGGCTGCCGAAGTTGCGCAGCCCTTTCTCCCCCGCCAGCGCGGAAGGCAAAAACTTCTGATTGTAGAGGGTGCCGTTAGAGGCGATAAAGTGATCCAGCTTGGCTACCGAGCTGGCGGCGGCGGTCGGCCCTGAGCCGTCTTTGCCCTGCCGTGGCGACACGCCGTCTGCCAGCGGCGCTTTTGCCAGGCGACCGTCGGGCAGCGCGCCCACGTCCTTGCCAAACAGCACGTTGGCCGAGACGGGATAGATGCCGGCCTGAAACTGGCCACCGCGCGGATTGCGGTATTTTTCCACTTCGCGACAGTAGATCAGCGCGCAGCGCCGGGCCACCAGGTCTACCTCGTCAATGTCATTGCCGAAGCAGGGCGTATTTTCCAGAATGCGGCGGATCTCAGCAAAACGCTGGCTGCCTTGCGGGGCCGCCGTGGAGGAGAGCCGACGATAAACTTCTTCTTTGATCGCCGCCGCGTCCAGCGATCCGTCCCGATCGATAATTTGCTGTACCATGGCGCAGAGGTCGTTTTCGCTCAGCGATGCCTGAGGCGAGCTGTCGGCTGCGTGACCAAAATTGCTTTCCAGCGCGCTTTTCAGTTCAGCAAGCGTCAGCTTGCCCTCTTCAAACACCTGCTTCTGGATGGCGTAAACGGAGTCGCCGGTATCGGCCACGCCAAACGCCTGCGGGCCGGTAAAGTTATAGATAGCGCCGCCTTCCTGCAAGGATTTGCCCCGCCCGATACAGTCATCCACCAGCGCAGAGAGAAACGGCAGCGGGCAACGTTCGCCGTGCGCAAGGTCGACGCTGTTGCAGGCCTCTACCAGCTGATGGACGAAATGCGTCATCTGCTGCTGAAAAGCCTGGTAAAAGTCGTCCATGCCGCGCCAGCTGGTCATCTCGCCGGTTATCGGCCCCAGCTGCTTGCCGCCTGCCCGTCCGTTGTTCAGCGTGATTTCCAGCACCTTAGCCACGTTAAAGAAGGCCGCGTCGTGCCAGCCTTCGGTACGGTGCGGCGCCTGCGGCTCCACGCAGCCGATAATGCAGTAATCTCTGGCATCCTGCAGCGAAACGCCGCGATTTTGCAGCGCCGGGATAATCACCTCGTCGTTATAAATGGCCGGAACGCCCAGCCCCAGACGCACTACCTCGCAGGCGCGGAATAAAAACTCGTCGGGCGTACCCTGCCAGACGCGAATGGAGAAAGAGGGCTGCGGCAGGCGAACGTGCGCGGTGGCCTCCATGCACATATAGCTCAGCGGATTTGTCGCGTCGCGCCCCTCTTCCGTCTGGCCGCCGACGCAAAGATTCTGGAACACAGCATAACCGGCGAAAGCCTGCGCGGAGACTTCGTCGCGGGTTTTATTGATGTCGTTAAGCTTGATCCAGCAGCAGTCCACCAGCTCCTGAGCAAACTCCGGCGTAATGCTGCTGTCCGCCGCCAGATAAGGATACATATACTGATCGAAGCGGCCTGGCGAAATCGAGTGGCCGCTGGATTCAATCTGCAACATGCTCTGAATAAACCAGAAGGTCTGACAGGCCTGCCAGAAAGTGGTCGCGCCCTGCTCCGGCACCTGTCGGCAATTTTGCGCAATCTGCTCCAGCTCGCGTTTGCGCTGTGGATTGTTTTCCGCCTGCGCTAGCCGCGCCGCTTCCTGCGCATAGCGATGGGCAAAAGCGATAGCGGCCTGATAGCTGATAATCACCGCCTGATAAAACTGCTCTTTTTTCAGGTAGTCGGGGCGGCTGCGATCCAGCTTCGCCAGCGCCTCGTTTACCTCTGCGATAATGCCGCGAAAACCGATCTTCAACACCTTGCCGTAATCCACGCTGACGTGCCCCACGCCGCCATAAAAGTAGTTGCCGACGGTAAAGACGCCGCCCGCCATGCTCTCTTTGGTGGCGTCAGACATATAGGACGCGGCCAGCGAGCTGGTGGTTTTGCCCGGCCAGTATTTAAAGGCTTCGCTCAGCGCCTGCGCAGTTTCCTTTTCGATAATAAAGGGATCGGCCAGACGGTGCTCCATCGTTTCGAACTCTTTTTCCACCCATTCAAAGGAAAATTCCGGGCAGATTTCGGTAGAGCGCGGATGGATGGTGACTGCGCCGACAATCAGCTCATCCGCGCGGATGGTGATCGGCAGCTCGTGAAAGATTTTTTCAATAACTCTGGCGCGCCGCATGATGGCGGGCAGATGCTCATACTGCTGATAAGCCAGCGTCGCCAGCGTGGCGCGCTCCGATTCCACGTACGGCTTCACCTGCAGGAGCGTGTTTTTAAGCCTGAGGATACGATCGGTCGGACTGGAAAAGCCTTTTTCCAACATAGTGATAACTCCCGAAAAAGCGTTTTGTTTATGGCCCTGGGGCTTAAGCGCCGAGGTGCTGTTCAATCAGCCGCATCGCCTCCGCCACCGCCGCGACCTCGCCGAAGATCGCCAGCGAAGTGATATGCTGAGGGCAGCTGCCGAAAATTTCCGAAACCATGACGTCGGCGCCTTTACTGGCCAGGTCGGCACAGAAATAGAGATCGGGCACCGGCAGCATTAACAGCGCGACGGCGTCCACACGTAGCAGATCCAGCCGCGTCCTGAATTCCGACGGCATCCGGCGCCTGAGCATCGCCAGCGTTTCCGGCGTGGGGGCGTTGATAATGCGCGTTTTCATCAGCGGATATTCAGCGCCTCGACCATGACGCAGCGGCGCCTTCTGGCGAAGGTGCGCGCCGAGGTCAGTCCTTCGCCCGTTGGCCCGGCGATAGTAAAGGTGGTGTGGCCTTCGCCGCCGACGCCCAGCCCGGCGTAAGACGGCCCGTTTTTCACAAAGATGGTGGTTTGGATCTGCCGCGCCATGCGGGTCAGCTTCTCTACGTTGGTAGAGTGCATCACCGCCGTATGACGGTTGCCCTGCTCCACGCAAACGGCCAGCTCGATGGCTTCGTCAACGTTATCCACGCGCACCAGCGGCAGCACCGGCATCATTAATTCATGCACGACAAAAGGATGCGTCGCTTCGGTTTCAATCAGGATGACTCTGGTTTCCGCCGGCGCATCAATGCCCAGCTGTTGCAGGATATAGCGCGCGTCTTTGCCGACAAACGCCGTATTCGGGCCGCTGCCTTTGTCGTTCAGCACCAGCGTTTGCAGCTGCTGAATAAGCTTTTTGTCGCTCAGCAGGTAAGCGCCGCTTTTCTTCATGCAGTGGATCAGATAATCCGCCGCCTGGCTGACTACAATCACCTCTTTTTCCGCCGTGCACGGCAGGTTGTTGTCAAAGCTACAGCCGTTGATGATATCGCGGGCGGCCTGTTCGATATCGGCCGTTTCATCCACGACGGCAGGCGGATTGCCCGCGCCTGCGCCAACGGCTTTTTTACCGGAGGACATCACCGTTTTCACAATGGCCGGGCCGCCGGTCGCCACCAGCATAGCGATGCGCGGATCCTTAATCAGCGCGTTGGTATTTTCTACAGAGGGCTGCGCAACCGTCACTACCAGATTATCCGGCGCGCCCAGCGCGGCGAGTTTGTTATTGATAAGCGCCACCGTATACAGCGACACCTTGCGGGAACGAGGATGCGGACTGAAGACCACCGCATTGCCGGCGGCCAGCATACTGATGCTGTTATTGATTAGCGTCTCGGTCGGATTGGTAGTCGGCGTGATAGCGCCGATAACGCCATAGGCCGAATATTCCGTCAGCGTCAGGCCGCCATCGCCGCTTTGCGCGCAGGTCGGCAGGTCTTCCGGGCCGGGCGTTTTTAGCGCGGCAAGGCGGTTTTTAATCACCTTATCCGCCACGTTGCCCATGCCGGTTTCTTCAACCGCCATGCGGGAGAGCGTTTGCAGCACCTCCTCCTGTAAAAACGCCTCGCGGATGCCGTTGATAAAGGTCGTGCGATCCTGCATAGAGCAATGGCGATACTGCACCTGGGCCAGCACGGCCGCGCCGATCGCCTCGTCCATCGTGGCGAAAACGCCTGCTTCCTCCGTCTCCGTGACGGCGGATCTTTTCACGTCTTCCGGGTTTGCGCTGCTCTGCGCCAGCGCCCGGGCGACCATGGCCGCCAGCGCCGGATTTTCGGCATCGGCAACGGGCGTGGTGCGGGTAAATTTGCTCAGGACGTTTTCCACCGCCTGAGCGATCTCGCTGTCATTCATGCTTCCCTTCCTTACCGCGCGATCAGATATAGGGTGTGGTAGTTGAGTGGATGGGCGCCGGATCGAGCGTGGCCAACAGCTGTAATCCCACTTCGCGCGCGGCCGTGACCGCCTGGCGCACCGCGCCGGAATCGCCAGCGAAAGTAAAGATCGCCTCGTTGCTGAAGCTGGTGCCTTTGGCCGGGCTGGCGTAGCCGACAGGTTCAATAACCGCCGCCTTGGCCGCCACGTCGGCGATAACGATGCCTATCGCCGCTGGCGAAGCGCAGGTCATACCGAACGCTTTGCCAACCGGCGCGCCGAAGGCTTTATTCAGCGCGTGGCTGGCGCGGGCGGTGTACTGAAATTCCAGATGCCCGGCCGGCGAGCCGTAAACGTCGCCCATCGTCCGTTCGATTTCACCCAGCGTGACCTCCACCGCCCGACGCACATCCGAGACGTCTGCCGCGCCGAACAGGATCAGGCAGCCGTGTCCGCCGCCGCCTTCCGTATCGCGCGCCAGCTCAATGGCGACGATCTCGCTGTTGGTGGCCTTAACGGCTTCATCCGCAGCGAAAATATGCGGGCCTGCGCCGGTTCTGGCGCCGATAATGCCCAGCGAGCGGAACCGGCCGTCGATAGCCATCACCTCATGAAGCTGGCTATCGACATTGGCGATCACCAGGCCGATGGTATGGCCGAGCGCGGTGCCGACAAACTCGGTAAGGCCGCAGCCGCTGCGCTTCTCTGGCTGGCCGATAGCCCTGGAAATAATCTGTTCGACAAGATTGTCCTGCATGGCTTGTCCTCAGGCCGTTACTCCGTGGCCGTTTTTAATATTTTTTCTACTTCAACATGCGGGCGGGGGATCACGTGAACCGAGACCAGCTCGCCGACCTTGGCCGCCGCCACGGAACCGGCATCGGTTGCCGCTTTTACCGCGCCCACGTCGCCGCGTACCATCACCGTGACCAGCCCGGAACCGATTTTCTCGTAGCCGACCAGCGTCACATTGGCCGATTTCACCATGGTATCTGCCGCTTCAATGGCGGAAACCAGCCCCTTTGTTTCAACCATGCCCAGCGCTTCCTGCTGCATAATGACCTCGTTTGTTTGACTGATAAAAAGACGCGCCTCTGGGGCCACGCCCGATTGCGATGTTAAGGCGGACGCGAAAAAATATTTTGTCCGCCAGTAAGATTATTTTGCGCGTTATCGTTCGGGCGCGGCGGCAAGCCTGGCCGCATCCTGCGCAATCATTTTTTCTTCATTGGTGGGAATGACCATCACGGTCGGCGAATCGTCGGCGGAAATCGTGCCCGCGGCGCCGCCCGTTATCGCCTGATTCCTGTTGCGATCCAGGCGGAAGCCGAAGATCTCCAGCCTGGCCAGCGTCAGCTCGCGCACCAGCACCGAGTTTTCGCCAATGCCGCCGGTAAAGATCAGCGCGTCCAGCCGGTGCAGCGCGGCAAACTGGCCGCCCAGATGCCGCGCCAGCCGGTGCACCATGACGTCAATCGCCAGCGTCGCCCGCGCATCGCCTTTGGCGCGTGCTTCCTGCAAGGTGCGACAGTCGCTGGACAGCCCGGAAAGCCCCAGCAGGCCTGAACGGTTATTAGCCATCTCGCCCAGCGCCTCGATGGGCTGCCCGCTGCATGTCGCCAGGTAAGCCATCGCGCCAAAATCGACGTCGCCGCAGCGCGTGCCCATCACCAGCCCTTCCAGCGGCGTCATGCCCATTGTGGTATCCACGCTTTGCCCGTTGCGTACCGCGCAGAGCGAAGATCCGTTGCCCAGATGGGCAATCACCAGGCCGTGATCCTGCGGATCGAGATCCAGCAGCCTGACCGCTTCGGCGGCGACAAAGCGGTGCGACGTGCCGTGAAAACCGTAGCGTCGGATTTTGTAGCGTTCGCGGTATTCCAGCGGAATGGCATAGGTAAAGGCTTCCGGCGGCAGCGTCTGGTGAAAAGCCGTGTCAAACACCGCCACCTGCGGCAGCGCGGGCAGCAAAGCCAGCGCGGTATCGATGCCGATAAGGTTGGCGGGATTGTGCAGAGGCGCCAGCGGCGCCAGCTGGCGGATCTGGTCGATAACCGCTGGCGTCAGCAGAACCGAGCGTTGAAACTCGCTGCCGCCGTGCGCGACGCGATGCCCGGTGGCGCACAGCGAGGAGAGCAGCGCTTTCTCTGCCAGCACGGCAAACAGCGTTTGCAGCGCGCAATGGTGCGTTGGCTGCGCCAGAAGCTGGGTGGTTTTTCCCGCCTCATCCTTAAAGGTGATAGCGGCGTTATCCAACCCCAGCCTTTCCGCCAGCCCGGAAAGCAGCGGCGTTTCGCCCTCCAGCGGCAGCACAGAAAATTTCAACGAAGAAGAGCCGCAGTTGATAACCAAAACTGTTGTTGTAGACATAATGACCTCTGAAATCCGTTTTAGGGTCGGGAAGGCGTGAGTAAAAAGTGCGCCTGACTGAAGCGGGCAAGCGACTCGCGGGCGATGGCGATATCCTGCGCGACGCTGCCGCCGCTGATGCCTATTCCGCCCAGCAGCCGCGTCTGCGACCAGCAGGGTAAACCGCCGCCAAGACAGCAGATCCCCTGCTGCGGTAAGCCCTCCAGGCTCGCGCCCGGCCGTACCTGCTGCGCCAGCTCGTGCGTCGCCATCCTCAGCGCCACGGCGGTCCAGGCCTTTTCCGTCGCCAGGCGGTGGCTGACCAGCAGCGCATCATCCATGCTGAAAAACCAGCGCTGCTGTCCGGCCGTATCTACCAGGCTGAACACGATTGGCACTTCATATTCCTGCGCGACCTCACAGGCTATCGCCGCCAGCGCCGCTGCCGCAGAGAGGCTCAGCGAGTGATGCCGCGACGGATGCGAATTAATGGCCTGCTGGATCAGGCTGTCCAGACTCTCCCTTACCGACATAAGTGCGCTTCCTTTTGCTATCCATTGAGATCCAGCGCATCGACAATGCCAACCACTGCCGCATCGATCACCGAATGCTCGCCGTTGCTCATGCGTGCCGAGCTTCCCGAGCTGACGATAACCGTTTCCCCGTTGCCGGCGCCCACGCAGTCAACCGCGACCTGGGCGCTGCCCGTGGGCTGATGATGCTCGTTCAGGCGGGCCACGATCAGCAGCTTGGCGCCATTCAGCGAGGGATGCTTGCTGGTCGATACCAGCGCGCCCGTGACTTTAGCCAGATACATAGTCAGTCCTTGTATAAAATGATGTGCCGCCGCCGTATCTCGTCCTGAGCGGCTGGCGTGATCAGTACGTTTCGGCCTGGCCGCAGCGCCGTGCCTGCGGGCTGCTGACGGATATCCGCCAGTGAAATAAGTTGCTTACCCTTGCTCCGCGCCGTCGCGCCGGGAAAAACAATCCCCAAGCTTTCCAGCGTGGCGATATAGCGATGCAGCTGCTCCCGCATCGCCTCCGGCAGCGCCGCATGGGTAAACTCGTCGCCCAGCGTGACGATGATTTTCCGGCTGTGGCACAGCGCATGAAAAGCCCAGGCGCTGGCAACGTTGTCGCTAAGGCATAACGCGATTTTCGCCAGGCTGTTGCCTGAGATCGCCGGGAGAAACAGCTCGCCGTACTCTTCTTCCGCCTGCGGCATTCGCGTGTCGTAAAGCAGTTCAGGCGCGAACCCTTCCCGCCAGCATTGAAATGCCCCGTAAACGGCAGACAGGCTGGCGCTGTGGGAAAGCGTGACCCGCAGGCCGTATCCGGCCTGGCTCAGCGCCTCCAGCGCAGCCAGCGTTTCCGGCAGGACGCGTGGATCCGTTCCCGTGATCACCACTCTGACCATGCCCTGCCTTTGCCGCACCAGCAGAAGATCGATTATGCGATCGAGCCGGTTGGAAAGATCCGGCTGCACGATCACGCCACCTTAGGCCCGTTGCTTTTGATCTGCACCCGATCGCCATTACGCAGCCCAAGCGCGTTGGCCTCTTCCTGATCCAGGTGGATCTCCGCCAGCGCTTCTGCACTGACGCGCACCTTCACATGGCGCAATACGCCCGCACGCGGCCCCTGGGTTTCTACCGCTATTTCCGCGCCGTCCGTCAGGCCGTGCCGCGCCGCTTCCTCAGGCGAAATATGGAGATGCCGCCATGCGACGATAACGCCCTCCGCTATCGCCACTTCGCCATGCGGCCCTACCAGCGTGATGCCAGGGGATCCCTGCAGCTCGCCGGACATTCTTACCGGCGCGCCGATGCCAAGGACAAAGCCGTCCGCCACTGAAATCTCAACCTGCGTGACGTTACGCAGCGGCCCCAGCACCCGCACGCGCTGTAGCTCGCCTTTCGGCCCGCGCAGCGTGACGGTTTCCTGTGCGGCGAACTGACCGGGCTGCTTTAACGCTTTCATCCGGGTCAGCGACGAACCGTAGCCGAACAGCATGTCCATCTCTTTACGGCTCAGGTGCACGTGCCGGTTGGAGACGCCGACGGCAATAGTCAGCGGCTGGCTTTTTCGTCCTGCCGCCAGCTCCTGTAAAATCTGCTGCGTGATACTTCTGGCCTGCCGTTGCGTATCCGTCTTCATCCTCTCTTCCTTGCTGTTTACTCGCCCGCCAGGCGCGATAGCAGGCGATCGATATCCTGCTCGCTGGCACGGCGAGGATTGGTTGCGGTACAGCCATCGGCCAGCGCCGCCTGGATCAGTTCGCCGCGCAAGGTGGCAAACCGAGCCAGATCCGCGCCCATCTCTTTTAGCGTTGCCGGAATGGCAAACTGCTGGTTAAGCGCACGAACGGCCTGCGCCAGGCTGTCGGCATCCATCAACCGCGCGCACTGCTGGTAGCGAGCCTGCGCCCCTTGCATTTCGCTATTAAATTCAATCACTAATGGCAGCAGCATGGCGTTGATCCTGCCATGCGCAAGATGCAGCCTGCCGCCGACGGCATGGGCCATGCCGTGAACCAGCCCCAGCCCCGCCGAGTTGAACGCCATGCCCGCCATGCAGGAAGCGTGATGCATATGCGTCCGCGCGCTGAGGTCGTGCGGTTCACGGTAAGCCTGGGGTAAATAGCGGGCGGTCAGCGCAATGACTTTTTCCGCCAGCGCATCGCTGAAGTCGTTTGCTTCTGTGGAAACCAGCGCTTCAATCGCGTGGGTCAGCACGTCCATACCGGTATCCGCCGTGACGCTCGCGGGGACGCTGGCCACCAGCCGGGCGTCGAGAAGGGTGATATCCGGCAGCAGCGCGTCAGCGACCAACGGATATTTGCTGCCGCTGTATGGGTCGGAAAAAACGGCGTAGGTTGTCGCCTCTGACCCGGAGCCGCTGGTCGTGGGAACGGCAATCAGCCTGATGTGATAAAGAGGATCGTACTCTTCAAGGGTGGCCTTAATGCCTTTGGCCGCATCCAACGCGGAACCGCCGCCAAGCGCGATAATCGTATCCGGCCTGAAGACTTTACATTTTTCCGCGCCTGCCTGTAGCAGCGTGGTAGTGGGATCGGCTTTGACCTCGCTATAGATGATGATCGAAGCCTGGGGCATCAAGGCGATCAGCTGATTTACTTTGCCGGATGAGAGCATAAATTCGTCGGTGACGATGGCGACTTTTTTCAGCCCAAGCTGACTCAGCGCTGCCAGCGCATTTTCACCATGGTAAATATTCGGGACAGAGAAAATCTTCGCCACGCCCTTATCCTTAACAAAACGTCCGCCATTTAAGGGCGACAGATTAGCAACGACGGCGGCTGAGCGGCTCTGGATTAGTTTGTCCGGATACGGGAAATTTTTGCGGAGAAGCGGAAGGAATTAAAAATAATCTTTACCTTTCCGCCTGCAAAGAAAACCCGGCTTCAGGCCGGGTATGCACGATATTGACAGTTTTTTAGTGAGTTCGCTTTCAGGGCTTCACGTCCGTTACCAGCGTGGGCAGATCCCAGGTGCCGCCCGCATGGATATAACGACACATGCCGGTCATGGCGTCGCGGCTTTTGCGGAAAGCCTGGCCATCCCACACCCAGCTTTTCAGGCTCATGCAGTCTGCGATACCCCGGCCTTTCTGCACATCGGTAATCACGCCTTTTTCATAATCCGAGCCGGAAATGGTCACCAGCACCGGCTTACCTTTTAGTTGGTTATCGATAACCCAGTAGCCATACCCTTCGTTATAAGCCGCGCGCCAGCAGAGCGCCGAAAGCAAAGCGTGGCCGTCATCCAGTGGCGTAAGGGTCAGCCCGTCATTTTCCGGAATAGCATTTTCTGCCGGTGAAACCAGGCTGTCGCACATGTCATCGTCATTTTGATTGACCGTTGCAAGCAGTCGGGTTTTCAGCGCGGCGATTTCTGACGCGGTCAGCGAACGAGGTTCGCCGCTGCGGGTTTTTGCTGCCTGAATAACCGGCGCCGGCACCGCCTGAGCTACGCCACTTTCCGGCTTATCGCCCTTTTTGATGAGCGCGCCAGGCGTGCCGATGCGGCCCTGCACGTCGTCAGCTTTCAGCAGCACGGCATAAGCGCCCTCGCCGGAAAGCAGAAAAGGCGTCGCGCCGCCTTTAAATTCGACTTTACCACTGCCTTTGACGGCGTTGATTAACGCTGACGTCTGGCCAGCCGACAGCCGCCAGTTGTCGTCAGCCGCCACGAGATCGCCCGCGGGTTTCCCGTCGATCCACAGCGTCAGCTTTTGTACCGGCGCGCTGTCTTCTGCGCTGTCGGCCAGCGTCACTTCGCCCGTCGGCACCGTTCCGGGGCCGGCGGTACGGGTAAGCAAGACGGAACCGGACGGATCGTCTTCTTTGGCATAGCCCGCAACGCGGCAGGTCAGCGTGTTGTCGCAGGCTACTTCCCAGTCTTTGTGTTCAAAGGTTACGCCGCTATGACTGGCCAGTGCCGACAGGGAGAGCGTCGCCAGCGCAAAAAACATCAGTTTACGATTCACTTTATTCCCTCACGTTTTATTTCTGATACCAGCCCAGGTATCTCTCTGTTGCCCAGGGTGCGGGGAAACCAGCAGCCATCGTTGATGGTTGCCAGGCTTTGACGAAACGCTGCGCCATCCCAGATCCATTCTTCCTTAGACGCGCAGCTGCCGGCACTGCTTCCCATAAAGACATTGGTAATCACGCCATCGTGCCAGGTTTGCGCGTCAGTGGTCACGGCAACAGGCTTCGCTTTTAGCTGGCTGTCGGTGACCCAGTAACCGTATCCCTGGTTATAGGCCGCGCCCCAGCACTGGGTGGAAAGCAGCGTGTGCGTATCATCCAGCGGCGTGGCGGTAATATCGCCGCTGATAATATTGCCGTTGACGTCCTTTTCCCCAACCGAGGTCAGATAATCGCACTGCTGCTCGCTGGTTAAGACGGCAAGCAGCTGCGGCCTGAGCGCTTCAGCCTCTTTTTTGGTTAATACAGAGGGTTGAGCGGGGCTGACTTTTATCGCCTGGATCACTGGCATAGCCACGGCCTTAGCGACGCCGCTTTCGGGCCTGTCGCCTTTTTTAACCCAGGCACCTTGCGTACCGATACGGCCCTGCACGTCATCCACTTTCAGCAGCGCCGCATAGGCGCCCTCGCCGGAAAGCTGGAAGCTTTCGCGATCGCTTTTGAACCCGACCGTGCCGCTGCCTTTAACGGCATCGATCAGCGCCAGCGTTTGCGCTTCTGACAACCACCAGCGGTTAGCCTTCTGCGTCGCTTCGCCCGCAGGCTGGCCGTTCAGCCACAGCGTCAGTTTTTTTACCGGCGCCTCGTTTTCCCTGTCTTCCGGCAGGATAATTTCGCCAGCGGTAGCCGTATGCTCACCAGGTGCCCGCGTCAGCAGCACGCCGCCCACATTCTCCTGTACGCTATGGCCGCCGATACGGCAGGTTAAAGTGTTATCGCAGGCCACTGACCACGCCTTATGATAAAAGAATACGCCGCTTTCCTGGGCGATAACCGGGGCGGCAAACATAGTCATAATCACTATCAGCTTTCGAAGAAGATTCACGCTGCTTCCTGAATGTCGGGTGGGTGAAATCACAATTTGCTGATAAGCCGATTGCGAGAGTTTGGATGAGGCTTAACGATGGAAGCTATCGTGTAACCGCCTCTTTTTTATTACGCGCTTCAACCAGCACGCTATGCAGCTGGCCAACGGAGAGATCGCGGATAACAGGAGATGGAATGCCGCGCAGCCGTCTGCAAAGGTAAGCAATGCAAAAAAAATCGATGCCTTCACTATCGAAAAGATATTCGTTTTCTTTGAGGGAAAATACCTTACGGAAATCATCTTCTTCTGTAGGAAAACTCACGCCGAAAACTTTTTCCGCTTCTTCCAGCAGTTCCACACCATCATCGCCGGTAATATGCAAATCTTCTTCCAGCCATGTATTTTCATCGATTGTTTTACGTTTCCATCCTGAAAACTCGCGAACAAAAGCGATAACTTCCGCTAATGAGGGTTCCATATCTCTGCTCCTGTTAAAGCGCTCCGCGCCGTCAATTTTATACTCGCCCCAGCGTCATTTCCTGTACGTTAGCCGCCGGGTTGGCCGCCCTCACGGCAGCAAGAAAGCCGGCGAAATCCCGATTAAAAAGAGTATAGTTATTAAGGAATCTGAACGCCTTTTCCGTTTTATAAGGCCTGGTGACGTAACAAACCAGCCATACTCTGCGATTACTGACCCTGGCTCCGCTGACTTTTATCCTGATAATATTTTCCAGCGGAACTTTGCAAAGCGTTACGCCTTCACGCTGCTGATACAGGGAAGCGCTGTCATAGTAATAATCTTCCGTGTTCATGCCCAAATTTTTTAAAATTAGCGCGTTGGCCAATATCTTTTTTATCTCGCCTTTAGCAGGAAAGAACGCTTCTTTATTGAACATCGGCCAGAAGAAATATCTGATAAGCAAAATGATAAAAGCTAACGGCAGCAGGTTGGCAATAAATAGCAAGATATGATGCATATAAATGACTCGGGCTACGCGGATATTTTTTAATTATATCGAAGAAGACAGGTCGCCGTTATCCGTTTTTACCGCCCTGGCCAGCGCTTTCGCCTGCACCGTGCACGGATCAGCCAGCCGCCCATATCCACAGGAGCTGGCCTCGCCTCACACGAATTTCGTAAGCGAAAGCTCAGAAGTTACGGATTTTCCGCCAGCTGCCCGAGCAGCTGCGTCAGCCTCTGCCGGACCTCTTCTTCCGGCTCTTTGCTTTTGGCCTCTGCCAGCATCGCAACGGCTTCCACCGGCAGCAAAGCCTGCGGCCAGGCTTCCAGCGCATTCAGCGCCATATGACGGTTACGCGTCACCGGGCTTTTTAAACCTGTCCGGATCAGCGTCCAGCCCTGACCGGGAAAACCTTTTAAATCCTGCAGGATAAAGTCGAGCGCCGAATGCTGTTGATACTGCGGCCCCATCCCCAGAGATTTTTGCGGTCCGGAGGCGATGGCGGTCAGATCCAGCTCGCTTTCCGCCAGTGCGATAACCTGCGCGATATAATCCGGGTTGTCGGTTTGCATCAGCTGATACCAGAGGCCCCCTTCCGGCCGTTCACGGTGCCGATGATAAATGGCTGGCCACGGATCGCCGCCCTGCTCTCTGCAAAGCTGAAGCGCCGTATGAAAAATCATGGCGTCATCATGATGCAGCCCGGCCTCAATCAGCGCGGGCCACTCGGGTAAGGCACGGATCTGCTCGTACAGCGCTGTCAGCCGTTGCCGCTCCGTCTCGTCAGCAAACGCTTCTTCACGCGCCAGCCTGCCGATGTCGCCTGCCACCTCATAATGCAGCAGGTCGGCCACTGTGCCAGGCTGGATATGCGTGAGGTAACGCTCGCAGGCCAGCGCGGCAAAGGAATATTCATCAATAGCGGGGCCGGGCTGACCGCTAATCATGCCGCGCAGGATTTCAGCGGCGCCGTTAAGCAGCTCAGCATCAACCTCGCCCTCTAATGCTTCGTGCAGCCGTCCCTGCTCGGCGCAGTGCCAGGCGGTATATTCCACCATCACGGCATTGTTATAGCCTTCCCTTAACAGCCACTGACGAATGGCCCGATCCGGCGCGTCCGGCAGCCGCTCGATCAGTTGGATACGTCCCCAGCCTGTCGTACGCTTTGCCAGCGCCAGCCATTCCTGCGCGAACTCCTCCGGCAGCAGGATAGCCCGCATCGCCACCACGGCATACAGGGTAAATTCATCGTGGCTGCCTAATGTGCGCAGCAGGTCAACGCTTTGCTGGTACGGGAAAAAAGCCAGCAGCGCCATCGCTAATTTCACCACCTGACGGTCCGGCGCCCGCGTCGCCAGAAACACCGCCAGTGCCCTCAGGCGGCGGGCGTCAATAGCCTCAGAAGCGGCCATCGTCTTCAGCAGATCGTCGATAAAATTCAGCGGCGTATCCTGTTTTGCCAGCTGATAAAGCGCCTGCATATTTTTACTGCTGCTCCGCCGCAGCACGCGTACGATCGCCTGCGTCACCTGAGCCGCTTTATCTCGATCGCTGCCGTACGCGATATGATGACCGAAGGCGCCGTCCAGCGCACCGGGTGCCCAGCGCAGCGTTGGCCCATCTTCTTGCGGCGCAGGCTCGTCCGGCAGCGTCTGTGCCGCTTCAGGCAGCACGCCCGTTTCCTGCGACCACGGCGCCAGCCAGCCATAGATGGCGCGCTGCTCTGTCGGCCACACCACCGGAAAACGCTGTTCATCAGGCTGACGGAAAATGTTGGCGATCCACTCTTTCATTTTTGTATTCCCTTTTTGGTAAGTTACGCCATGCTCAGCACGGTTTTCATCAGCAACGCGTCCAGATCGCGGCAGTCGCGCCGCTCGCTATCCGGCAGCTCTTCGCTGACGCGGTTCTCGTCCAGCTGCTGGCGGATAAACGCATGGATGCGCTCCAGACGCTCGCCATATTCCGCTTCGCCTGCACGCTGCTTGCGCGCCAGCAGCTGTTCAATTTCGGCCAGCAGCAAGGGATCCGTCACCGTCCCTGCCAGCAGCGCTTCAAAACGCATCGGCGGCACGCCTTTTCCGGCCTCTATCCATTGCACCGCCAGCAGCGGGCGCAATACGTAGAAGTACTTTTTCAGCCGCACGCTGTCGCCCTGCAGATAACCACGAAAGTTCTTTTTCGCCATTGAGAGATAGTGCCAGCGCGCCCGCAGCGGCGAAAACCAGTCCGGTATCCTTTCCCGTAAATCGGCGACGATGGCCGCTTCCTGCTGATAGATCACCGGCGAATCCAGCCATTCAATCAGCGTTGGATTGGCTCGCTTCAACAGGCCCAACGCTTTTCGCCACTCCCAGCCGCAGACGTCCAGCGTATCGTCGATCGGCAGCTCGATAACGTCGCGCGGCGGCTCGACACGCAGATACCACTCAGGTTGATGTACATAGAGAAAACGCACATCGTAATCGCTGTCCGGCGAGGCAAAACCCCAGCCGCGGCTGCCCGACTCGCAGGCATACAGCACTTTTACCGAGTGCTCTTCTTCTATCTGGCGCAGCACGCCCCGTACGCGCTCGCGCATTGCGCTATTCACACCATGCAATCCTGTTCTCATTTTTTTATCCTTTTACGCAAACAACCTGCGACAGCGTATGCACTACTTCCACCAGCGAAGACTGGGCGGCCATGACGGCATCAATGTCTTTGTAAGCCATCGGGATTTCGTCGATGACCTCTTTGTCTTTTCGGCACTCCACGTGCGCCGTAGCGCGTCGCTGATCTTCCACGGTAAAGCGGGCTTTCGCCGCCGTGCGGCTCATGGTGCGCCCCGCGCCATGGCTACAGGAGCAGAAGCTCTCTTCGTTACCCAGACCGCGCACGATAAAGCTCTTCGCGCCCATCGAACCGGGGATTATGCCCATCTGCCCTTTTTGCGCCGAGACCGCGCCTTTGCGCGTCACCAGCACCGACTCGCCAAAGTGCGTTTCCCGCTCCACGTAGTTGTGGTGGCAGTTCACCGCTTCCAGATGCGTGGTAAAAGGCTTGCTGATAACGCGCGACATCGCCGCCAGCACGCGCTCCATCATGGCTTCGCGATTGTGACGAGCGTAATCCTGCGCCCAGCTCACCGCTTCCACGTAGTCGTTAAAATGCCTGCTGCCCTCTTCAAAATAAGCGAGGTTGCGATCCGGCAAATTGGCGATATGCCGCTGCATATCCTTTTGCGCCAGCGCGATAAACAGATTGCCGATGGCGTTCCCTACGCCACGCGACCCGCTGTGCAGCATGACCCAGACCTGTTGGCTTTCGTCCAGGCAGACTTCAATAAAGTGGTTGCCCGTTCCCAACGTTCCCAGATGCTGATAGTTGTTGGTTTTGAACAGCGACGGATGCTTTTGCGTCAGCGTCTTGAAGCGCGGCGCCAGTTTGGCCCAGTGGCGATCCACCTCCTGCGGCGGCGTCTGCCAGGCGCCCTTATCGCGACCGGAACGGGTATTGGTGCGGCCGTGCGGCACCGCCTGTTCGATGGCGCTGCGCACGCCCGACAGATTGTCCGGCAGATCGCTGGCCATCAGCGAGGTGCGCACCGCAATCATGCCGCAGCCGATATCTACGCCGACCGCTGCCGGGATAATTGCGCCTTTGGTCGGGATCACGCTGCCGATGGTAGAGCCTTTGCCCAGATGCACGTCCGGCATCACCGCCAGATGGCGAAAAATAAACGGCATTTTTGCCGTGTTCAGCAGCTGCTCGCGCGCTTCCGGCTCCACCGGTACGCCGTTGGTCCACATTTTTACCGGCACGCCTTTCGCCTGCTGCAGAGTCTGATAGCTGTTTTTCATAATCATTTTCCTCATTGCTGTGACCTGACTATTGCGAATGCCGTGCCAGAAGACCGCTACGCTGCATAATAAAATTTATCTATTTGATTATTAAACATATTTATTGTTGTATCACACCTGCGTATTGCCATTACCAACAGAGCAATTTATCTTAGCGGATAAGTTATTTATCTTATGAGATAAACATGAAAGCTAACGTAGTCATCGGCGTGCTGGGCACGGTGCTGGATAAACGCGGCAAGCGGGCAAACCGCTGGAGCAAGTGGCGGCCAACCGTCGCGCTTTGCCAGCAGGAAGGCTTACAGATCGACAGGCTGGAGCTGCTGCATCAACCGCGTGATCTCAGTATGGCGCAGCAGGTGGCGGAAGATATCATTCAGGCCTCGCCCGCCACCCAGGTGGTGCTGCACAGCGTGAAGCTGGAAGATCCCTGGGATTTTGAAGAGGTCTACGGCAGCTTGCTGGATTTTGTCAGCCGCTATCCTTTTAATACCGACGCCGAAGAGTATCTGGTGCATATCACTACCGGCACGCACGTGGCGCAAATCTGCTGGTTTTTGCTGACCGAAGCCCGCTATCTGCCCGCGCGCATTTTGCAGACCTCGCCAGCCAGCAAGGGCTCGGAGACGCCAACCGCGCTCGGCCACTATTCCATTATCGATCTCGATCTGAACCGATACGCCACGCTGACCAGCCGTTTTCAGCGCGAGCAGCAGCACTCCACCTCGTTTTTAAAATCCGGCATCGAGACGCGCAATCCCACCTTTAACAGCCTGATCGAGCAGATTGAGCGCGTGGCGCTGCGCTCGGACGCCCCAATGCTGCTGACCGGCCCCACCGGCGCGGGCAAATCTTTTCTTGCGGAGCGCATCTATCAGCTGCGCCATGCCCGCCACCGGCTGGCCGGTAAATTCGTGGCAGTTAACTGCGCCACGCTGCGCGGCGACAACGCGATGTCCACGCTGTTCGGCCACGTTAAGGGCGCTTTTACCGGCGCACAGCAGGCGCGCGGCGGGCTGCTGCGGGAAGCCGACGGCGGCATGCTGTTTCTGGACGAGATAGCCGAGCTGGGGCTGGATGAGCAAGCGATGCTGCTGCGCGCCATCGAGGAGAAACGCTTCTTCCCGTACGGCTCTGATAAAGAGGTCAGCAGCGATTTCCAGCTGATTGCCGGCACGCACCGGGATATGCCGCAGTGGGTTGCCGAAGGCCGCTTTCGCGAAGATCTGTTTGCCCGCATCAATATGTGGACGTTTCAGCTGCCGGGCCTGGCCGAACGCCGCGAGGATATCGAACCCAACCTGGATTTTGAGCTGGAACGTTACGCCCGGGAACAGCAGACCCAGGTGCGCTTTGATAAAGAAGCGAGAAGCCATTTTCTGCGCTTCGCCTGCTCGACAGAAGCCAGCTGGCGAGGCAATTTCCGCGAGCTGGGTGCTGCCGTCACGCGGATGGCAACGCTGGCGGAACAGGGAAGAATTTCGCTGGAGCTGGCGGAAGAAGAGATCGCCCGGCTGCGCGCCAGCTGGCGTACTACGGCATCGCAAGCTGCCCTGCCTGAGCGCTCCGGGGCGCAGTACGATCTCTTTGACGAGTGCCAGCTACAGACGGTGCTGAGCGTCTGCCGCGCGGCGGATTCGCTTTCCGAAGCGGGCCGACGCCTGTTTGCCGTCTCCCGCCAGGGGAAGAAACAGCCCAACGACGCCGATCGCCTGCGTAAGTATCTGGCACGATTTGGGCTGAACTGGGAGGAGGTTAAAGGATAACGCAGCCGACGACAGCCGTAACGCTTTTGCAGCCGGCCCCGATGCTGCGCGGCTGCAAAAGCGGGTAATGCGCTATTGTCCTTCGAAACCGTAGTATTGCACTGGAAGCTGCTGGCCGTTCACTTCCAGATCGCGCCACGGCTTAACTACAGTTTCAGGTATTTTATCCCGAAGAGCCTGCTCCAGCCTTGCCGATAGCGTCACGCTGCCAATCTGATTCCAGCCTGTGGCCTGATGGGCATAGAGAGTAATGCTCTGCTGATTGCGGTTATAGAGCAGCACTTCCGGCGTGCCGTCGTTATTCACATCCTGCATCCACACCAGGCAGGAACCGGTATCCACCAGGCAGATGTCCGACTCCGGCTCAAGGTGTTGCATCTGCCACCAGCTTTCCGGCGGCGCTTCGCTGCCTGCTCGCAGCGGGATGCTGCGCTGAAGGTCGCTAACGGTTGGGTTAGCATTATTGGTGTCGCGTTCTGCCAGCAGCCGCACCAGCACGGCTTTTTGCCGGACAGGCTCGTCGAGCCACTGCGGATGATGGCTTATCTTCTGCAACGCCTGTTTTCCCCGACGTCCCGCATCACTGAATAAATAGAGATCCATGTCATCCACTTTTGCTTTGCCCTGCGCAAAACGCGCCAGCTGATTTTTCACGACAATGCGCCACGGATCGGCTACCGGCGTATGCAGTAAAAACCAGCCGCAGGCCGTCAGAGACAGCATCAGCGCGATAAAAATGTTCATGCTGCCCGCGCCCTGTGACCAGGCGCGGCGCTGGAACCCTGACAGCAGCAGCGAGCCAGCCACCGCCAGCAGTGCAATCATAGCGGCGTAGATCCTCTCCACCGTCCAGCCATACTCCGCGACGCGCAGCCATAGCGCCCAGACAGCCAGCCCGGCCAATAGCGGAGTAAGAGCCTGCGCAACCAGCACCACGCGCGCAATAACATGCTGCCAGCGCGACAGGTCAGGCGCGCTTTCGCCAGCGATGGCGCTGAACGCCAGCATCAGCAGCGTCATGGTCAATAACAGCGTGGTGGCTGAAAAAGCTTTGGGAATGATAGCCAGCCCGGTAAACGGCGAACAGGCCAGAAACAGCAGTAAGGCGACCGCGTGCAAAGGCAGCAGCACGCTTACAGCCCGCGTAACCAGATGCCTGTACAGACCGGCAGCGCCCGGCAGGCGTCGACAAAACACAATGCCCGCAGCGATGACCGCGCCGGTCGCTATCGGCGGGAAAAAACGGTTATCAAAGAAAAGCTGCTCAAAGAGCGTGATGCCGATGATGCTGAAGAGATTGCTCCACAGCATCAATACCAGCCAGAACAGCCCGGTCATTAAGCCAGTGACCGCCAGGGTAAAAGTGTTGCGCCACAGCGTTTCGGCGACTGCTCTGCTCCACTGTGACCCATCCTGTTCCTGCTGCGATTTAGTGCAGAAGGCGACCAGCATGGGCATAACCAGGCTGAGCATAACTATTACGGCGCAGATATTTTTAAAGTGAAATTCGCCCAGCGGCAGCGTGGGAAAATTCCAGCGATACCACCCCGTCATTAAGGCAATAACCGGCAATATCAGCAGGGCGCAGAGCCAGGGCCTGACGGCGCGGAGACGATAAAGCGTGAAGGCCAGAATGCTGGCCATCGCTAACGAGAGCGGCGGCAGATACAGAGAATAACGTTCATGCAGGTTAAAACCATCCGGCAAAGCCCAGAGCAACCCGGCTATCATCCCGATAACGATAATGGCCCATTTAGTACGGTGAGGGAAAACTTCCTTTTGCAACATAGCTATTCCTTGCTGTTGGATTAGGTGAGAGGGAGAAAACCGGGCCATGATAAGACCTTTTTTTGTGAAAATCCCTGTGCCAGACCGCTTAGTCTGGAAAATATCAGGTCGTACTGTCTTATTTAAGCCTGAAGGCCTGGCTACACAAAATGAGATAAGCGAAAGAAATAACAATTATTGTCAGGCTAATGCAATTACCCATCGCTTAACGAATGACCTGTTAGTTTTCTTCAGTATTAAAGTTAAAATCGATAGCTTAAAACTATCAAAGGTGGATTTTGCCCCTTAGCATTAAAGCCCAAACGCGACATCACAAAAAATATCTTTTCGTGAAATAAAACAGGTTCGCTACTTTTTTCAGCTTGAAAAACAAAACAGCCAGACACGTTACATATGCTTTATTTTCCATACAAAACAGCATATTAACAAGCGAACAGCCCGCCTGAAAGCCAGGTCTTTACCCTCATCATTCAATAAAACCTAAAGCGTCTGTTACTAAAAACCGTAGCTATTGATATAGCCTGATTACTGTTAAATTATGTAGATGCGTTATGCAATACGAATGAACTCAGCGACCAAAGGCTCAAGGACATATACACATTCTTTCTGCCCTGGCTGTATGCCTTATGGCTGTGACCTCTGATAATCGTAACAGTCATATTATGTACGTAGCTCCACCACGAAAGCTTACTACCTGGATCGTTGGGAAAGCGTCTTTTTTGTGGGCAAATATTTGGCTATAGCATCGCGAAGGCTGGCAAGGATGTCAAAATTGTACAGTTTGTGTGCTTCCTGAAATCAGGGAAGTAGATAACGTCAAGTGAACAGAGAGTGACATAGCCATCGACGATGTTGGGCTTGAAAAAGCATAATTTAAATTAAATAAACCTTTTAATGAAAGATTGGGATGTTTACAATGAAAAAAGTTGTTTTTATTGCTTGTTTATCAACCTTACTGGTTGGCTGTGATAAATCAGTTGAGGATAAACCTATTCCAGAGCTTACAAGTGAAGAAGCTGATGGCATCTGCAAATCACCTGAAATTTTGACTCAGTTGGAAAACAGTTTCAAAAAAGAAACGATCGATGACTTAAAGAAAAACCCGCGAAACTATTCCCCTTTCAGCGACAGATATAAGCGCGGCATATTACCAGACACTAATGAGAGAAGAACATCCCGCATTGATGTTAACTATAGTTATACATCAGAAGACTTTTCTAAAGGTTTTGGGACTACAGATAAACTTACCATCACCAACCCGACTATAAATGGCACCGGCACTGACAGCCTCAAATGCAGTGCTAAAGTTCAGTTTAGCTCTGATGAAATGTATGGATTAACGTTCGCAAACGATATCATATATAACGTAAAAAAAGATAATGGTAAGTATGTTACTGACACCTCAATTTCTTTCGATGACCTTTTAGCTCATAAAATCGAGCCTACTGCATCACAAAAATCCTGGCGCGATAAATACGAGGAAAAACTTAACGCTAACGAGAACGTTATAAGGGACATTCCTGATTCGGAATTTAAAAACGTTACTCAGAACGACTTATATTATATTTATTTCTCACAATCACCGCGTACATTTAGCGATGACGAACTAATGGGCTTTTTTAGCACCAAGTGGAACAGTACAACAGATGTCTTTGCTAAAGAAGACATAAAAAAAGAAGAACTGCAAAAAATTAAAGAGAAAATATCCCAGTATAAAGACCTTAAAAACATATTGGGTTATTCCTCCTTTAGTTCTAATAACCAACTAAATGAAAAGTACGGTGTTAAAACAGCGGATGGCGAAAAACCTTTACCATCAACAGATGGCTGGGTATCTGCAAGCGACAGTTATGATATGTCTAAAAAAGGTTTTAAATATAACGCTGCCTTTTGCGCAATGACTGGCGGTCTGATGACAGAAAACCGCGGCATTAACTTTACTATAGATCAGGCACTACGTGGCTGTACTGTTGGTGTGCCGGATGATAAAGCGCGTGAGGTATCCGCTAAGCTTGCAGATCTACACAGCAAAAGGGTTGGTGTCAGCACCTTTGTGAAATCTTATATCCACATCGATAATGTTGATGGTAATACAAACACTATACATGCCACTCTGGTCAGGGATGAGGTTAAAGTAGTCGACTCTGATAATGGTGAAATAATTATTGATACCGTTGTAAGATAATTGCTAAAGGGGAGCTTTATCGCTCCCTAAAATAAAGGTAAAAATATGAATATGTGGATAACACTGATTACAATGACATTGCTGATGAACATACCAGCAGCGATCCCTGTGTTATTATTGCAAGCAGATAAAAAGATAAAGATAGCGATAGCCGCTCGTCTCTATTTGCTGGGGTTTTTCCTGGTAATGGCACTGACAATACTAACATCCGGTTTTATCAGCAAATACTCACCCTTCCCGGTCTGGCTCTCCATCGCATCCGTTGTCGCTTTTATTATCACTTTGATTAATTGTGCGAGATATATGCACCAGCATATCTCAAAGTGGCAAAGGAGATCCGTTGTTCTGGCTTCTTTTTTGATAATCTATGCCGTCAGGTTTAAAGCTACGTTTATTGATACAGGGGCAGGTTACGAAATAACGTCTTTCGGTATGGTGTGGTCAGCATTATTCTTTTTTGCCTGTTTCCTTGCCTATATAGGAACGTCAAACCCCAGGGATACATCGGCGGCTTATAATCCGTTATCTGACAGCCCATCATCGTCGCGCGTTGATAAAAGTTACGCGCCTCAGTCAGACATAGATTATGATGTTAACATGAAGGGGAAAGATATTTTAAACGATACCAGCCTTAGCGTTATTGAGAAAAAACGCTACAGAGATGCCTTACAGAAAAAAGAAGACGGATCTGACTGGTAGTCATTGGGTAAAACGAGGAAGGGATATTTTATATTTCCCTTCCAGTTATCTCTGCTCAAAGTAAAAATAGACCTTACAAAGCTGACCAGGCTTAATATAATCTGTAACAGAGCTTACGAGAGCACTTCCTATTTCCCATTTCCCATTTACCATTTACCATTTACCATTTACCATTTTTAAAAATGGTAATCAGGTATATTATTGATAATGCAACCAACATTATTATTACTCGAAATTTAAATTAAAGACATAAAAAAAAGAAAAGTCACATCAAAGCATAACAAAGAGAATAACACTGCTATTAATAAAAACATCTCCCAGACCAGCAGGTTACTTATTGGACGCGTCGTTCAAGTGTGGCTGAATGCGATAATAAGGAAACGATTAATTTAGTATGTTAATTAAGAGAATTACAATCCCAACCTGTAAGGCAGGCCTAAAAAAAACAACAATCCATAGCAATAATGCAAACGGTTTACAGATTACATTAATTATCAGAGGCGTGTTCCGCCTTTTAATTTTCACCTCTAATAAATCAGGAAAGTAATCAGCGAAGCGATATAATAACAGGGTTATTTAGCGCAGACTGAATGTGCGGGAACACATTCAGTCTGCTGACCACAACAACTATGGGAGCTAGTTATTATGGCTGGACAGGATTGTAATTTGTAATGCAGTTGTGGCTGCAAAAGAAGTGACGGAGACTACGCTGCGCCACTATACGGTGAGTTATGCGAGCACCTTTCCGGATTACGAACGTATTCCTTTACTCGTCTTTGAAGGCAAATGGTTGGATGCGGCAGGGTTTGCGACAGGCACGCCGGTTGATGTAAGGGTAATGCCGGGCTGCCTGGTAGTGACCGCCCGCGAGCCGGAACCGCATTTACAGCATCGAAGAAGCGAAATGGCGAATAAGCTACTGTAGTAGCGCCCTTGCCGGATAAGAAAAGTCTACCGCACATGTCTGCTGGTAGCGGCAATGACATGACTTCCGTTCTTCTTCACGAAGAAAAAACTGTGTGCAAAAGAACTCGCGAGTATGCAACCGTGTGCAGTATATTTATGACGACGCAGCCGGATACGCCGCTGCTTGTCAGAGTGTGCCTATGCCCTAGATTGCATTCCCCCAAGGCTATGAACTGACCTGACAAAGAGCCTCAACCTAACGGAACCATTCTCATCGGTGAACAGCGCCAGTGAAGCGGTAGCAACCATCAAATCCAGTGGCGTAATATCCAAAACTAATTTCTTCCCCTACCTGACCTTACCGCTCATTTCAATGAACTGGGCTAGAACTTTATGGAATTGGTGTTGACGCATCAGGGAGATAGAGGCAACTGCTAAGGGACAATATGGTGCAGACAAAATTGCTGGATGAGTATGTGGTTTTTACAGGTCATGGATCCCAAGGAAAAGGCAGAGTTCTATGGAATAGACCGCATCTGTAAGAACGTTTTGGTTATAGAGCAAAATTGCTGGTATATCGGAAGATGGTACGCATTTTTTTACGTAAAAAAGACTGTAATTTCTATCCGATGTTACGTAAAATATCACGTAACTAAATTTTTTATGGATTACATCATGGCTAGTGTCGATGCAGATTACTGCTACTCTTTTCCAGCTATACGTGGCATTCAGGCTGGTCGTCCTTTCTACATCGCCACGTGCCCGATGCGCATCATCCCCAAAATATTCAGCTTTGATGAAAATGACGTACCGCCTGAGCTACGCGCGCAGCGCACGTTGAATAAATCACGTATCCCAGAAATGGTGCGATATCTTCTGGAAAATCCGAAAGATTATGTTTTTTCAGCGCTGACGGCCTCCATTGCCGTTGACGTCCAGTTTGATGAATTTGCTGGTTCTAATAACCTAGGGACGTTATGTGTACCAATGGACGCACAAATACTCATCAATGACGGCCAGCATCGTCGTAAAGCAATTGAAGACGCTTTAGACGCACGCCCAGAGCTGGGGCAGGATAACATTCCAGTGCTGTTTTTTGTCGATGAAGGGTTAAAACGTAGTCAGCAGATGTTCGCCGATCTAAATAAATACGCCATTCGTCCCAGCCCGTCGCTGGCATCACTGTACGATCATCGTGATGCCTGTTCAAATCTGGCGCGTTATCTGGCAATGTCTGTAGAGCCGTTCATCGGGATGACGGAGCTGGAAAAATCTGGCATCAGTCAGCGGTCAAATAAATTATTTACGTTAAGCAGCATCAAACAAGCCACCCGTGCATTGTTGGGCAAAGATCCCAAAGAAGGCAATTTTGAAGAATGCACTCAAACAGCTACCCGCTACTGGCAGGCTATTTTTCACGTTATGCCTGACTGGCAGTTAGCGGTAAAAAAAGAGGTTTCACCGGTTCAGCTAAGGCAGGATTATGTTCACGCTCACGGCATTGGTTTGCAGGCACTCGGACAACTAGGATATGCCCTGCTGACAGACTTCCCGGAGCAGTGGCCGGAGAAAATTGCTGCACTCAAAACCTTTAATTGGCGCAGAAACAATCCGGATCTGATCAAACGCGCGATGCAGCACGGCAAGCTGAGCAAAACCAGTACGGCGATCCAGCTTACCTGCAATGCACTAAAAACCGCGCTCTCAATTCCCCTCACTCCTGAAGAACAGGAGCTTGAAGCTCAAATGGTTGTCTCATGAGTAAATTAGTTCAGGCCTACGATTTGGCCGAATACGAAGATTTTATTAATCAGGAGCAGTTCGCTGGACGCCCTCTGGCCGAATATGTTGCTGAGGTTCAAAGAATTTATTGTGCGGATAAGCGTCCGTGGGTAATTGGCTATAGCGGCGGGAAAGATTCTTCCGCCGTGATCACGCTGGTGTATCTGGCCCTGCTCGGCCTGCCCCCGGAAATGCGCAGCAAAGATGTTTTTCTGGTGTCATCAGATACACTGGTGGAAACACCAGTGGTCGTGGATCTGATTAAGAAAACAATGTTGCAGATTGAGGCAGGCGCAAAACGTAATGGCCTACCGATCACTCAACATGCTGTGATGCCTAAAACTAATGAAACCTTCTGGGTCAATTTACTAGGGAAAGGTTATCCGGCCCCAACCCGTAGTTTTCGCTGGTGTACCGAGCGTATGAAAATCAATCCGGTGAGCGACTTTATTAAAGATAAGGTTAGCCAGTTTGATGAAGTGGTTGTTGTCCTCGGCTCACGTAGTAGCGAGAGTGCCTCACGTGCGCAGGTCATTGCAAAGCACAAAATTGATGGCTCCCGCCTGGCCCGGCATACCACGCTGGCAAATGCGTTTATCTATACCCCTATTGATACCTGGGATGTCGAAGACGTCTGGAAACTGCTGCGCGGCGCGTTCCGCTATGCCCCGGACGATATTGATGAGTGGGAAAGCCCGTGGGGTGGAAACAACCGTCCTCTGTGGACGCTATATATGGACTCTTCCGCTCAGGGTGAATGTCCCCTAGTGATCGATGAAAGTACCCCTTCTTGTGGTAACTCCCGCTTTGGCTGCTGGACCTGTACCGTGGTCACCAAAGATAAAGCGATGGAGAGCCTGATCAAGAATGGCGAAGAATGGATGTCTCCGCTGCTGAAATACCGCGATCTGCTGGCATTTACCACCGATCCAGTAAATAAAGACACGTTTCGCAACTATAAACGTCGTACTGGCAAGGTCAGTTATCAGTATGCCAAAGATGGCGAAGAAATTAGTGCCGAGCGTAAACATGTTCCTGGCCCCTACTGGCTTAAGTATCGCCAGCAGTGGCTAAAAGAGCTGCTGGTAATCGAGCGTGATTTAAATGCTCAAGGCCATACGATTACGTTAATTACCCAACCGGAGCTGCATGCTATCCGTCAGGAATGGTTGAAAGATCCTAATGAACCAGACTGGTATGACACGCTACCGGGTATTTACCGAGAAGTGTATCAGCAGGATTTAGACTGGGTAGTGGACGATCAGTCGCGCTTTGACGCCAGCGATGCAGATTTGTTGATACAGATAGCTCAGGGATTTGACGTTGCACCCGAGATGGTCATGAAGCTGATTGAACTGGAAGTGTCAATGGAAGGGCTAAGCCGTCGTCAGGGGATTTTTGACAAACTCGGTACCATTCTAAAACAGGACTGGGGTAGTCTCGAAGAGATCCAGCAGCAACAAGCAGCACTACAAAAACGTAACGACCGGGATATTCACCAGGAAGAAGTCACCAGGCTGGAAGCTGAACTTCAGGTTCTGCAGCGAAGAATTGTCGATGCCAGTGAATCCTCTGTTTTAGTCGAGGAGGAAAACGAACGTGCTCATTAAACAACTAGTGTTACATAATTTTCGGGTATTTAACGGTACTCATACCATTGATCTGGCCCCCAGAAAGCGCCCACACGATTTGAATCCACGACCTATTGTACTGTTTGGTGGTTTAAACGGTGCAGGGAAAACGTCGATCCTATCAGCGATCCGTCTAGCACTATATGGTCGGCTGGCGTTTGGCCTTGCCACTCAACAACAGGAATATGTCGAGCAACTTAGTTCGTTAATTCACAACGGTGCGTACGATATTGAACAACCTGAGGAAGCCGCTGTCGAATTGACCTTTACCTATAATAAGGGCGGCCATGAAGCGGAATTTACCGTTACGCGAACCTGGAAAAAAGGTAAGAAAGATCGCCTATCTCTGCAACAGGATGGACAGCCACTCAGTGAGCTGGATTACGATCAGTGCCAGGGGTTTCTTAATGAATTAATCCCGCATGGCATTGCCGATCTGTTCTTTTTTGATGGCGAGAAAATTGCGGAGCTGGCGGAAGATGAATCCGGCAATATTTTGCGTACCGCAGTGCGCCGTTTATTAGGTCTGGATCTGATATCCAAACTGCGTAATGACTTAATGATTTTTGTTAAGCGCCAGCAATCCAGCCAGTTGGTGGGTTCTCAACAACAGCAGATTGCAGAGCTTGAAAAACAAAGTAAAGAATTGGCCTGCCAGACTGAAGAGATACTGGAAAGAGCCGATTTTGCCAAATCGCGGATTGAGTTTATTTCTAAAGATATTATCCGTTATGAAGGTTTGCTAAATGCTCAGGGGGGGGCTTTTGCCCAGACAAAAGCGCAGGAAAAGCAGAAAGTTGATGCGTTATTGAAAGATAAGGAACGTCTGGAAAAAGCACTGCGTCAGGAATGTGATGGGCCGCTACCTTATGCGCTTGCGCCCACTATTTTGTCTCGTTTACTGCAACAAATTACTGATGAAACGCAGATTAAACAGGCAAAAAGCTTTGAAAAAGAGCTGAGCCAGTTTTTAACGCAACTCAGAAATGATATTGCATTTCGTTCTGAGGGAACTGGCAAAATAGCAGCTGAAGCGATTACCGATAATCTAAAAGAGTATATGGCAACTAAGCCTAAAGGCGATTTGCTGTTTGATATCTCTGAACGTGAAGCCGGTATGCTCCAACAGTCGATTGAACAAGACAGCAAAAAGGCATGGCAACGCTTCGATCTTTACCGTACCCAGTTATCAGAGACTGAACAGCAGTTAGAGCAGGCTGCTGCAAATATTGCCCGCGCCCCGGAAGACGACCAGTTAATGGAGCTCTTTGAGAAGCTACGCGAACTGGATAAGCAACGTGAAAAACAGCGGCAAAAATATCTTTCATTGCTGGAAGATGCTAAACGAATTAAGCAACAGCAACTGGATTGCGTTCGTCAGGTACAAAAAATGCATGATGTTGCCCGAAGTCAGCATGGCTTGAGTTGCGCCTTTAAAAACGCTCAAGAAACGATTAATTTACTCGATCGATACAGTGATGTATTAACGCAGGCAAGAGTGAAAACACTGTCAGCGAATTTCGAAATAGCCTATCGCAAACTGGCCCGTAAAGAAGATTTACAACTTAGTGCGCACATTAACCCAGAGACGTTTGACGTAGAGCTGATTGATGAACAAGGATCCGTCATAAAACGTAAGCTGCTTTCTGCCGGTGAAAAGCAAATTTATGCAATTGCTATTCTTGAGGCTTTAGCAAAAACCTCAGGCCGTGATTTACCGGTGATTATCGATACGCCATTAGGACGTCTGGATTCTCAGCATCGGGATAAACTGATTAACCACTATTTCCCGTTTGCCAGCCATCAGGTAGTGCTGCTATCTACTGATACGGAAGTGGATGAGCGTTATTTTGTTGATCAATTGCGTGATGATATCTCTCATGCTTATGAGATTGTGTTTAATGCACATACCAAATCGTCTGCACTGAAACCTGGCTATTTCTGGGAATTAACTAAGGAGGCGATCTGATGCTCCCGAATCGAATGGTGCTTAGTCGCCAGACTGAAGAGCAGCTTAAAAAATTGAAAGGATATACAGGGATTACGCCCAATGTCGCTGCTCGACTGGCATTTTTCCGTTCGGTAGAGAGCGAGTTCCGTTATTCGCCTGAGCGGGATACCAAGAAGCTGGATGGCTCGCTGGTACTGGATAAAATTACGTGGCTGGGGGAGACATTACAGACTACAGAATTGGTGTTGAAGATGCTTTATCCACAGATGACGCAGAAGGATATGATTAAAGCCTGGGCAGCACATGTTGAGGATGGGATTGCGGGGTTAAGAAACTATCGCTCGGTAAAAGATTTTGTATATGGAGTATACAAATAATGGAAAATAATAAGTCGATATTCACCCCATCTTTGCTAACAAAGCATGAAAATGGCACACTAACAACGGTAATCTGTATTAGTCGCGACTTGATCTGACATATGGTAATCCCCCCGAAAAATCGATGCAGGCATAAGTAGAATTTTCTCCTAACCTGAATGCAGGGGGGATTACCAGTGCATATAACAACATCAAAGGATTATGAGGGGCCCTTTAGTCCCCTCGCCGCCAGCACGAAATTAACTAAATTTTTCAGAAAGCTAAGATCCATAGACCTACCAGGCTCAACCCTTAGAATTGTTCAGGCGGGATAACATGGAGGAAACCTTCACTTTCTTAACACTCATCTTCAACTGACCGTTATCCAAATGGTAGCCAACTGATAAACACTGTCCTTTGGATAGGTCTCCTAGTTGCTTTTCCCACTCAGCCTGCTTTGTACCTGGCATGCTCAGTTCAAGAATTTTCGCGTACGTCTTTGTCTCTGTTTTTGCTGGTGCAAAAATCAGCTTGTGACACGCCTGGAATAAACGATCTTGCTCATCTTTACGCAGCATACTTAGCGTTTGAGTCGCCAGAATTAGGGATACCCCAAACTTGCGTCCTTCCGTTAACATTTTGCCCAATGGGCTCTCCAGGCGATGATCGAGGTTCTGCACTTCATCCAATACAATAGGAATCGGTTTTTCCTTACTACCGTAACTACATGCGTAGGAGTATAGATCCCAAAGTAAAAACTCAGTACAAAGCATTGAAATATCGTGGTTAAGCGACGCAAGTTGCATAATTGTTGAGCGGTGATGTTCACTCTCAAACACATCATTCCAACTTTTATCACTGTCAGATGAAAACAAGTTAGACTTAACAAGAGGAGCCAGCTTGCTTGCAAGTGCTGGTCCTGCAGTTTCTTCCTCGTTTAGGTCATCCAACATATTCTGTAAGCTATAAGCACTACCATATCGTTGGACACCAGATTCAATCACTTCATTGAGCACTGCGATCTGGCGCTCGCCAATTGTCGAATATACCTTGTTAAAAACAGAGGCTACCCTTCCAGCCACCATATGAGGCTTCTCTTCGAGAAAAATCCCGCCAAAATCTTGCTTTTGAGCTCTAAATGGCGACATACCAAATGGCTCATTACAAAGAATATTGGATTTAGGATTTGTTCGTTCAATAAACTCCGGCTCAAGGTGATTCGGCAAGAATCCGTTTGTATAATCAATCACCAGCGACCGAATTTGAGCATCGGCCAAGCTCATCAACAAACCTTGTATACAGTAGGTCTTACCCTGCCCTGAGCTACCAAAAATGATCAGGTGACGGTTTGCTAAATCCTTGTGCCCGTACTCCCAGAAAACTTTTTCGCCGGTAAGCGTATTCTGACCAATTTCAACTCGGCATTCACTCGCATAATCTGGGGTTGGCTCTGCAGCTAACTTTGACGGCACCTCTGTTTGGAGGTTCGGTTTTAAATCCTCTGGCTTATCGACCACAACGTCTAATGGAACGAGCGACTCTCTTTTTTTCAAAGCTGTCTGCCCCACCAACATATACTCCGCCGGCACATGGCAGATCTGTGCGATGTCCTTTTCGTTCATTAATACTTGAAGTGGGTGTTGCACCAGTGAAGGCAGCAAAGACATAGGAAGGTCAACCTTCAACACGCCATCCTGCATGTTATAGCCAGGTTCGAAACAGCTTCCGCTTTCAAGGTGGCTAACCACTAGACCTGCTGGATAGTTCTCAAGCTCCGCAATCGCGTAGTTACCGCGTAGCCACTCTTCTTTCTCTGCCAGCAGGGCTTCGAAATAGTCATTGCTGAATACGTTGTACAGACGGTATTTGTCGATTTGCATCAACACTTGGCGGATAAACAAGCCTCGGTATAGCTTCGACGCCAGTGTCTCGTCGCTCAAAAGCTCTGTTAGATAGCGGCGAAGCTCATTCGCTTGCTGTACTGCTTTTTTGTAGTCTGGCGTGGAGCCTGTTTTCACTTCGACAGGAAGCAAATAAAGGTTACCCTCTTTAAAGCCCACCAGCAGTATATCATCTGAAATCGCGCCTTTTTTATATCTCTGCACATTGCGTGAGAAGTCACTGTCGGTCATTTTCAGGCCGATGTTACCCGACACGCGGATCATTTCACCAACTGAGAGCGGAACCCAGGTGATATCAGATTGGTGCACCAGACACGTCGCAAATTTATAGGCGCCGATAATGCCAGTTCGCTCTTTGCGAATGGTGTCGTTGCAAGTCAACATCTTCAGTAGCCAATCACCATTGAAGGCATTGAACTCGTTAATCTGCTTGCCGCCACTTTGTGCAACCACCCTTTCGAACAAACCACGCTGTGCCGTCACGGTTATCGCATCGTAGCTGGCTGAGCTGGTGTACTGATCAGAATAATGAATAAGCACGATACATTGATTGGCGTGGAAGAAGTCTAGCGTCACTTTCGGGTCGATGATGGTGGTCCAAATCGAGCTGTCATAAGAGCGCGTTAGCAGAGATTTAAAGTCTTCACTGACCGCAAGAGCAGGAGCATTGGCCCCCGTGTATTGTGTGCTGGGCTTAAATGCTGGTTCTATTAACGAGCCAACATACTTCGCTATTTCCAAGTGTGGTTGGTTACTATATTGAACGTTTTGCAAACCAAATGCAGTGAAGTATGAGCCTTCATCACTTTTAGAAGCGTCGCCCGTCAGCAGACCATCACACGCAATACCACTAGGCATGTCGTCAACGCTCAAGGTCGTTAACTTCACGTTGTCGTTGTTTCTGAAAAAAGACAGGTGCGAGTAGGCTTGCCCTTCGCGTTCACTTTGAGCATTGGTAAACTTGCTGTAAGTTAGCCGGGTTCGCAGAATATCGATAATGGTGTCGGCATTTTCTCGCACTTTCTCTCGGTCCAATTCCAACCAAGACTTTAATTCTTCGTAATTGAACGTTTCTGCAAACTGGTCAAATGCATTGAAAACCAGCTCATCATCGTAGAGGTTGACATGAATTGATGCCGCTTTATCGAGGTTATCTTTTACATAGTCAACCAAACCGAGGAATAACTCTTCTGCACGATCTTGATTCACGGCATTCACCAACACACTCTTCTCTGAGCCGGTAAACAAGTGGCGAAACGCTTTTTGGAACTCGTTGATCTTTTCTTTAACCAGCTTGCGAACGAACTTCAGACAACTTTTCTGGTGAGGGACACTTTTAACCCAAAACCCGTTTTCTGTTACTTGCTGGTTGTAGGCAAACCCATGCTTGGGATGATAGACATACGGAAGCAGTCCACTTGGCCCCAAGCGATTGAACGTGACAGTTGGCAAGTCAGCAAAGCTGTCATCTTTTTGCATTTCATTACAAAGATTTAAGTAGTAAGCCAACACCATTGGGTGGAATGGCGAGTAATATTCTTCACCATTCTCGCGAACCAAACCGATTTGCATCACAAGCTTTTGCTCTTTGGTAAGCATGCCACCAGTTGGGATCGCGTTGAAATAATCAAGGAATGCATCCACGGTCGCTTTCACGAGTGCCTTAAATATAGGCCCCCACGAAACCAACGAAATAGTTGTTCGTCGGCTCGCTAGATAGTCAAACAGTGCTTGGTATGCTGAGTGAAGACCGTCATCAATAGACCTTAACTGTTCCAACGCCATGCTGTTGGATTCCGCTAGGTAGACTTGCTTTTGCTGAACGAAACACTCTTCCCAACGAAGTAGGCTAATGCGCGGCTCCATGACGCGAAATTCACTATGATCGATCGCGACAACGTCTTTACTCGGATAAAGCTCGCCAAACACGTGATCGTCAAACAATTTGTGGAAGCGAGATTGGTTAAGCAGCAATGGCAAGGACAGGCTGCTTTCTACCTGTTCACCCTCAATATAAAATGTCAGGGAATTATCACCTGATTTCACCACAAAGCTGATTTCTTCTGACTCGTTGGCCAAAGATTCAAAATCGACAACACCAAATTCTGCGCGGTCAACCACTTCACCGACATCATCTAGGCTTCGGTTTGCAGTTAGCGCCGGGTTAATAACCAAGCTGTTGTCTACCGTTTTCAAGGTAAGGCGTTTTTTTGAAGGCTCAACGGCGAAAATGTTTTTGAATGCCTCGAGGTGAAACTCGCCTTTTCTGACAACCAAGCAACGGAAGTTATGGTGTTCAGAGGTATTGTCACGCTTCAATGCTAGCGTGAAAAACAAAGGCTCATTGGCATAACTAGCTGCTAGAGTAGCGTTTGCCCCTTTACTAGTTAGGCGCGTGCTGATGACTTCTTGTTTGCCAAGTGCATTCGCTGGCGAGACTTTAAACTGCTCTTTTCTTAAATCGCTGATGCCAGAAAAGCTCAGTTTAAGTTCAAACTCACTTTGCCCTTCTTCCAGTGCAATAATCAAGTGACGGTCACGCAATCCTGCTTTAGTTTCTTTTGGGTAGCGACCAATCACTTGCGCATTATTGGTCTCGTCTTCACCTTCATGCTTAAGGTTCTGAATCTTATTCCTTTTGATCTCTTCTCGATAAGTTTCAAACTCCACATCTTTCCAACCATCGTCAGAAAAATGTTCTTTGATAAACCTACTACTAAAGCCTTTCAGCCTTTCTTCGAGTTGCTGACCAAAATGCTCTACTTCAAACGACAACTCTTGGTAAAGCGTACGGTTTTCTTCTAGGCGCTGTTTGATCTGTTTTTTATTGCCCGATAACTCAGCAACAAAAGGATCCTCAAACATGCCTAGCTCGCTGAAACACAGCTCGCCATCCTCAACTGCCTTGTATAAAGACTCGAAACCGAACATGGTCGCACCATCTTCCAAAATCGCGTCAAATTGGTCGTCCAAAAGGCAAAGCGAAACGTCTCGAGATTTGTCAGCTTGCTCAATAAAGCCACTAAGAGCGAATTTGATTTTCCCTGGACTCCACACCTGGCCAGACTGGCCAAGATCTTCCGCCGAGTTGATGAGAGTATCTAGGCGACTATTGTGAATCACCACCAGTGCACAGCCCTTCAACGGACCTTCCTGGCTTGCTATTTCGTCACGCAAATTAGAGATGTAGTTTTCGGTAAAGCCCGTTTCACACGCATCTTCGCTATGAAGCACTGGCACCACTTTGCAGTCTTCTAGGTCTAAATAGCTCAGCGCTACACCATTGCGAGCTTCGCTCTCTCCTCCTTTTCGCGCTAAGAGCGCATCGAAAAGTCGCTGACTATTAGCATGGTCAGGAGAGTTAAACTGGTAGCGATAGCCTGCGCGGATGTTTCCTTTCGCGTGCAGTAAAAACTGCTCAACCAGAAACGATTCAAATTGTTTTGCGCACATACACTGCATCTCCACTATCACTCATGCGTTCAACGTTGCCAATTCGCTCATAGAACTTAATAAGCTCTTGTTCTGTCTGCTTATCAACAAAAATCCCCCTTTGCTGTAAGCCAATTATCAGCTCATGGAAGCGAAGCTTTTCTTCCTTACCCACCACCAGGTTAGTAAGCAAAATAATGTGGTCTTGAGTGAGTACTAACACCCGACCAGAGCGACCACGAGCTTGCACGAAGCCAGTAGCCATGTTTTCTTCAACCGCTTTAATATATTTTTTGATAGTCCCCGGACGGTCGGTTTTAGGGTCTCTGAACTGTTCTTCAGCAAGCTTCAAAGCATATTCCAACCAATCAATTGCGGTTTCTGCTTTTTCAGGTATTGCTGTTTCAAGTTTTCTGTTGTGGCGAAACATTTTTGCGTAATTTTCAATATACCCAGCTAGATCACTCCGCTCTGAACTCTTAATATCCTTTGCCAATTGCCACAAAGGTTTTTTTAATTTTTCTGGGTTTGGTTGAAGATTTTCCAGCATAGAGAGGAAGGGAAACAGCTTGAAAGACGATTCGCTAAAAAGCTTGTAACCGTGCTTTTTGATATGGATACGTTCACTGCTGGCGCGCTCATGATCCATGATGAAATACAGCGGTTTCGCGGTTGGGGCTTCACCTGTTTTCCAATCCGACAACGATAGGCTTAATTGAGCCGTGTAAGCAAAGCCATAGAATGCCAAGAAACGCTCGAACTCATCCAACAGGTATTTCGGATAACCAGTTAAAAACTCGAGGTCACGTTTAAACGCCTCTGCTATATAGGGCAAATATGGTGACTCGGTCACTTGGAAGTCCTTGTCACGATCTGACTTTGTTTTGTCTAAAAGCGTTTTAAGAAACTCCTCTTCGAGGAAGTTCAAGTTAGATTCAAATCGTTCAATTTGCTGTCCTTGAAGTAAGTTAATAAACAAGGATGCCATTCGCATGTCGCGCGTGTACTTGTTATCTTGACTCTTCTGGCTCTTAAACAACAGAAACTCAGGGGTTACCGAGAATATATTTTCATTAGTGAAATACATATCTTCAAGTACACTCCAAAATTCCTCTTCACCCAATTTGTTTTGTAAGTTGTTTTTGCAATCCGCAGTAAAATCTTGGTAATTGTATTTTTCTATTTTTTTACAAAGTAATCCACGCAGGACTAAGCCCACGACTGATGACCAGTCAAAATCATTGCCTTGCGTACGAATGGGAATGTAACTGCTCAACGTATTCTTATTTTGGAACTTATCAGCTACCGTTTGTGGCAAACCGGCCTTTATCGGTAATGTGAAATTATCGGTCGTCATTAGTGCATACCACTCACTTCAAAATAGTCACTTTCTTCTTTCACGATTTTGTAGCGCTTATCACCCTTGAGAATAAAAAAGGTCTCTTTTTGCTTAGCTACTGTCAGCATCTGTTCCAATGCTTCATCAAGTAACAAAACAGCATTTTTGTCGTGCTTGTTAGGGCGATACCCCTGCCCAATCTTGACCAAAAGCTCAAGTAGTTTGACGCTAATTGGCATTGGCTTAAGCGATTGTTCATCGACTTTCAGATACACATTGAAGGTGCCTATTTTTTCGAGTGTACTGTTTTGTATTGCTGAAAAATCGGCCTTAACTTCAAGAGACACCGCCGTTTTGTAGCCATTAAGCTCAGAAACTAAATACTCGTCTTTGTCGAGTGTTGGGGCATGACGATTACAATAGCGGTGAAGCGCTGCGATCAGCGTTTCTTTGTAGAAACTGCCAAGCAGTTTGCGCATCTTTCCTGAACCATCGAAATCACGATGTCGCATCCAGACAGATGCATAGGTTTCTACCAGATTGTTTGTGAACTCGTTTTGGATAGGCGTTACAAACTCATTGCTGAGCTCTTTGTCACCCCGAAGCAAATAGAAAAGGCGAAGAAAAGACGTTGCTTTGGTTACCTCGTAAAAACCAAGCTCGTTAATTTTAGATCTAAACGCATTGAAACGCTCATCTTCAATGCCCAGCTCATGCTGAAGCACAAACTCATCGACAGTGCGCGTGTGCAGATTACTTGGGTCAAAACCCTGTATACGGGATAACAGCTCGTTATCACTGCCTGCAAACAAGTTGTCGAACAAGTAGCCATCCGCCGCGAGCAACTGGAAAATGAAATCCAGTAACGCTCGGGCCGTGAGGAACTGATCTTTGATAAGACGGGCTTTGAGTAATAAGCCGATCAGAGATTCCTGAACTGAAGGGCGACTCAGCAGCGCATAGTTTGCCGTCAGGCGAGTATGACCTAGAGATTTGAGCTCTTTGTCATAAAGCGCATAGAAAGGATTCTCAAGCGTTTGTGCTGTCAATCTTTTTAGAAATTTTTCTGCAAAGTCTGATGCACAGCCCTCAGCATTGAAGGTGAATTTTGGATAGTCTTCAAAATCCAAGAATACGTACTGCTTTGGAATTGCTGATCGCTTACGAGAGAGAAAGTCTCTGAGCACCTTTTTGATGTCGCAATGCTCTTTGGAACCTTCTTCTGCATAATTGCCGAGCATACCAACGTTAATACCCACAACAAGTGGTTTATGACTTTGCTTGAACTGGGTGAATCTTTGATCAAGAGCTTGAATGGCTGTCTGGCTTGGATTGAAGCTGTGAGTCGCATCCAAATGGAAGTCATGAGTCACTTTGTGCTTTTGGCTGTACTGCGTCAAGATCTCAGACTTGCCATCACCACTACTTCCGCATAGGAAGATGACTTGATTGGACTTAGCAGATAGGAGTGCTTTTTTAAAATCCGCTTCTATATCTGTCGTGATGTATATGTATCTCTTGAATCCAACGAGGTGATCTTGATAGTGCTCTCTCTCGGTACTGACCGCATACGGTGAAGACTTTGAGAGAATGCTGAGAGCTTGTGCAAATTTCAACGGTCATTATTCCTTGAAATAATCAATAGGTTAAATATTACTAAAAAATGCACTGTATTACTGTGATTTCAATACGAATATAGAGTGTCATCATAATGGACAAAAATCGATGAAAGAGACTGTAATTTAAATTGTGTATCTGCCTGTTTTTGATATGTTCCTCCAGTGACCTGCTCCCCGGTTGATCTTCGCATAGTCAAACGGCGTAATCCCTTTCTCCCGGTTCGTATCCAGAAAATCAGCCCACCACTGCAACATCAACTTGCGCTCATCCAGATGTTCCGCTTTATGGATATACGCCGCCCGCACCGAATTGCGTTCCATATGGCTCATCTGCCTTTCAACCGCATCCTTCGACCATAGCCCTGACTCAATTAACGAACTACAGGCCATTGTACGAAAGCCGTGACCGCAAACCTCAGCTTTAGTGTCGTAACCCATAACCCGTAGGGCACTGTTAACCGTGTTTTCACTCATGGGTTTACGCGGGTCGTGATCGCCAATGAAAATCAGCTCGTGCTCCCCACAAAACTGTTTTATCTGTTTCAGGATCGCCAATGCCTGCTTAGAAAGCGGAACCAGATGCGGTGTGCGCATTTTTGAACCGCGATGAGAATGTTTCACTCCAGGAATAGGCTCTCGTTCCGGCGGGATTGTCCACATTGACGTTTTAAAATCTATCTCTGACCAGCGAGCAAAACGCAGCTCACTGGAGCGAATAAAGATAAGCAAAGTAAGTTCTGTTGCCCAGCAGGTTAGCGGCCTGCCGGTATAGCCATCTATTTTCTCAAGTAACTCAGGGATGCGCTTTAACTCCAGTGCCGGACGATGTTGCCTGTTTCCAGAAGCAACTGCCCCAGCCATCTCCTGAGCGGGGTTATAATCAATCAATCCACTCTGCACAGAATAACGCATGATTGCTGTGGTTCGCTGTTGAAGACGGGCAGCAACCTCAAGACGTCCAGACATCTCCACGGCTTTAATAGGTGCTAATAAATCGCGAGTCTTTAATTCCGTGATATTACGCTCCCCGAGCTCTGCGAAGAGATTATCTTCCAGGCTTTTTAGCACACGATGGGCATGATCTTCAGACCACTTTTTATTGGTGCTATGCCACTCAATCGCCACCTCTTTAAAAGTATGGGCTTTTCTCTGCTCAACCTTATCACTTTTCTTTTTGTCTCCTGGATCGACGCCATTCGCCAACAGCTTACGCGCTTCGTCGCGGCGTGATCTAGCATCCGCCAATGTGATTTCAGGATATACCCCAAGTGCCAGCATCTTTTGCTTGCCGTCAAAACGGTACTGCAAACGCCAGTACTTAGAACCATTAGGATGGACGAGAAGATGCATACCGTTGCCATCGGTCAGCTTATATTGCTTATCCATTGGCTTGGCTGTTCTGACTTTGATATCTGTTAGAGCCATGCTTATCCCCTCCCTGTTGGTACAAGCATTATCGAACCGAAAATACCATCATCTGTACCAACATCTGTTGGTAGATGTACTTTGAAGTCGGTTGACCTTGAGAGAGTTAATATAGCGGGAATGATGGGTAAATACTGGATTTCAGGCACAAAAAAAGACGTCCGTTGACGTCTATTGATGTTCCGATGGTGCCGAAGGCCGGAATCGAACCGGCACGCCTTGCGGCGGTTGATTTTGAATCAACTGCGTCTACCGATTTCGCCACTTCGGCACTGAAGGGTATGCGGAAAACGTTGTGGATTATACCTTTACCCCCTGTTTCCGCAACCCCTATCAGCAGGCAAATGCGCAACTGCTTAAAAAAACGTCGCGCTACCCTTTCCTTGCCGTTCAAGCAACGTTCAGGCTATATCACGTATTTTGCCACAACTGCTCATTTACTCACCACGGCACAATAAATACACTCTCCTTATGATTTTAACCGCACGTTCATACAAGGAAACGGGACTACCCGCCCCGCCCCGCCCTATACGGCGAAGCCCCAGGATCAAACATGGATAAGAGCAGGGATAGACTATGCGAAGCGCACGGGATTTTAAGAAGCGGTATGTTATAGCGGTATTACTACTGGCGATCGTCGCATACGGCATTCTGAAGGTAGCGAATTTTTCGCCTTTCGAAGAGTCAGTTATACAGCGGCAACAGATCAACTCTACTACTACGCTGTACGTAACGGAAGGCAGCGCTGGCGCTACTACAAAAAACGTTTATCAATATTATCTCGTTCCTTCTGAGGTAGCGGAAAGCGATTTCTTAAAACAGGCGGGCGATAAATATAAGTCATTTTTGTCTACCTCTGACGAAAGCGTCAAAATGCAGATAAACAGCAGCGCCATCCATCTCTCTGTTAAGGGAGACGTCTATCGTTTCACTAACGTGGCCAGCTACTCGACCACTATTTATCTGACATCCTCACCTTTCTGAAAGCGGCTTATCGGTATTGACGTCTATCCTGGCTTTTATCATCGTCACAAGGAAACTTTATGACCGCCGCTTCCAAATCTTCCGACCTCACGACTCCTCCTTTCTTAGCCTACCCACAGCTGTCACCGCAGCAGAAGCTACTCCCGTAACCAGCCCTTCCCTTTATCCGCAGCCTTTTGCGGCACTTGCCGACCAACACATCAAGCATCGCCCTGGCGATTGGCCTTAGCAACTTTGGCGTTAACCTTACGCGCATTTTGCCTGGCGGCTGTCGGCGCTGCGGCATTCGCATACAAAGCAGGATGAGTTTATCTATATCCTTTCCGGGCACCCGGTGCCGATCGCTGGCGAAACGAAACTGGCACCCGGTATGTGTACTGTTTTAAAGCGGGAACGGGCAATGCGCATCAGATGATGAATCCAGGCAGCGAGGAAGTACATTATCTGGAGGTTCCGCTGGCGACAGCGTCAGCTATCCTGATGACGACCTACAGTTAGTCATGACAGAAGATGGCAAACCGCAGTTTCAACATAAAGACGGAGCGCCTTACTGAATAAGCAGCTCCAGGACTACTCTTAAAGCCGGGTTTGCCGAGCCGGGCTGTCGCCCGATACGGAACTCCAGGCTAATCCCACAGTCCCACTGTGGAGATCGGCGCGCGCCGGGAACAGGTCGTGCCGGACAATTTAAAGAAGGTATAAAAATGAAAGCAACAACCAAGATAGCGTTGGCATTAACGGTTTCATCTTCCCTGTTCGCTGGCGTGGCTTCGGCCGCAAGCTGGCAGGATCAGCTCAGCAATGCTGCCAACACGCTGAGCCAGAACAATGCTAACTCTGCATCAACTACCACGCAGAATAACGGTATGTCGCTGGGTGCACTGGCCGGCCTGCTGAACGGCGGCAATCAGCAGCTCAGCGCTAACAGCATGACCAATGCCGCAGGCGTGTTGCAGTACTGCGTGCAGAACAACGTGGTAAATAACAATGTGAGTTCCGTAAAGGATCAGCTGCTGAGCAAGCTGGGCCTGACCGACACGGCGAAAGCACAGGAAACCACCGACTATAAACAAGGTCTGATGGGCTTGCTGAATACCGGCAGCGATCAGCAGGTAAACCTGAAAAGCCTGGGTAACACCGAATTAGGCAAGAAGGTGAAAACCAAAGCCTGCGATCTGGTGTTGAAACAAAGCAAGCAGTTTATCTCCTAGGCCATTATCACCAAGCCTCTGCGCCAAGGACGGTGCAGATGCCTCCACTCTCTGCACAGACAGATCAACCGATTAGCGAAAGCGTCCTGTCGTGCTCAAAGCAGAAGCTGCTCCTTACTTCAGCCCAAAAGCTACAGCGACTCATTCACCACGCCAAAATCACAGCCGTCCCCTGGTTACGCTCGTAAACCAGACCGAAGCTACAGCAGAACACTAGCTACCCTTGCAGACAATGCCGAACGTTCCCGCTTGCAGACAATGCCAAAAGCCAAAGCGGCCTCACTTATAAACCACATCAAACCCACAACCGTTCACCAGCCAGACTTTCAGGCCGCGTCAAAGTCACAATAGCCCAAAGACCAGGCTTATAAACCACGTCAAAGCCACAACAGCCCACTGACCAAACTTATAAACCACACCAAAGCCACAGCCGTCCCCCGATCAATCCTACAGGCCACGCTAAAACCTGAAGTGGCGGGAACACGAGCGGGTTAGTAAAGCGTCCTGCGCCATGGACGGCGCAGGCCGAGCTGTCAGGGACGACGCTTTTTGCGTCTTTACGATCCGATCGGGTTCCCGGCACATTCCCCGATTTCACAGAAAACAGGCTCTTTTCTTACAGAGCGCTCCATACACCGCAGAAAGCAGGCCCTTTTCTTACAGAGCGCTCCAGGCACTACAGAAAGCAGGCCCTTTTCTTACAGAGCGCTCTGTGCACTACAGAAATCCGCCCCTTTTCCTGACGCACTCTCCGCGCCACAAAAATTCGCCCCGTCTCCGTTTCTAAACACGCTCCCCACACAAACTCCTCACACAAAAACGCGGCCCACAGCAAACCGCTTCTTCCATACACGCCTCCGGCCTTCGAAGTCCCCGCCTTGCCTATTTCACTATCAGCTTAATGCCCAGCGCGGCCATCACGCTGCCGCCGATACGGTCGAACGTCGCCTTATAGCGCAAATAGGTATTACGCGGCCCGCTGGAGGACAGCGCCCAGGCCACAAAGGCATACCACAGGCCATCCACCAGCATCGACACCACCGGCAGCGCCACGTACATCGCTGGCGTAATGTGGCTCGGCAGCAGCGCGGCAAAAATCCCGGCAAACACCACCGCCGTTTTAGGGTTACTGATTTGCGTAATAAAAGCAGTTAAAAAGGCACGGCGGAAGCTTTTCCCATGCTGCCGCTGTTCTCCATATGCAGCGGCTCACGCGCGTGGCGGAACATCTTAAACGCCATCCACAGTAGATAAAGCCCTCCGCCGGTCTTCAGCACCAGCCACAGCCACGGCACCGCCGCCAGCAGCGTATGCAGGCCCATTAGCGCAATTAATGAAATCACTATCGAGCCGGTGCCCATTCCCAGCGCCGCGCCCATGCCTGCACGTCGCGAAGACGCCACCGCCGTACGTGCCACCATAATAAAACTCGGGCCAGGGCTCATGGCACCCAGCGCCAGCGCGCCGCCAATCGTGGCTACTGCAATAATGTTCGCATCCATCTTTTTTCCTCGCCGCAAAATTAATAAATTACAGAAGTTTGCTGCGGCTGCCACCTTCGCTATGTACTTTTCTCCACAGCGCGACGGTTTGCATCTCCGGGCACCAGCCTGCATTATCGTTAACCGCCAACAGTTAACTTTTTCTGTAGTGAGAAAACGATGCATGATCTAACGAAGCTGCTGATAGAGCGGGATACGCAGCAGCACAAGGCCGAGCTGGAAAAGCTGCGCGAAGAAAACCTTCGCCTGCTGCAACAGGTCAGCGACAAAATTGATAACGCTGAAGCAAAAATCACCGAAAGCGCCATCAACAAAACCCTGTCGGTGCTGGATAACACCCGCAAATGGATTTTGGGCATGTTCGCCGTTTTCGCTACCGTGCTGACGCTGGCGGGCTTTGTCGGTATCTCCGGCGTAAGCAGCAAAATGACGGCTATCGTTACCGATAAAGTGAACGGCTGGCTGCGCTTTGACGATGAAAACAGCGGCGGTTATCGGGTTATGGATGAGCTGCGCACCAGCGCCCTGCTCGACTCGCTGACGCTGCGCTTTGCCAGAGACAATGCCCGTGGCGGCGGCAGCCAGCCCCATCTTAACGCGGCTGAAACACAGCGCCTGATGGCCATCATCCTCAATCCCGCCTCCGACGACTATCAGTTCAGAGACGCGTTGCATCTGATTATCGCCAGCCGGGGCATATTTGGTCGGGTAATGGCGGATGACACGGGCAAAAAGATTGCCGATATCCTCGGTAACAATGCATTCAACAATGATAAAAAAGTGGCTGTGCTGGAGGCGATGAAAGCGGAACGCTCGCTTTATCCGTTGACGCTGCAAATGCTGGACGATCGCAGTGGCCGCTATGACGAAAGTATTCTGACCGATGCTTTCACCAACGTGCGGCAGTTTGACGAGCAACGCGCGCGCCAGTTTGCCGAAGCGAACCTGAACACCTTTAAGTCACCCCGTAACCGTGTTGAGCTGGCCAGCTACCTGATCGATATCGGCGCCGACGGCCCTGAGATCGATAAGCTGATCGCCGAGCTGCGTCGGCAGCAGCAGGCACAGCAGCAGCAGGAAAGCTATGTTTGGTCTGGTTATTATCCTTCGCTGATTTTCGCCCGCATCGAACACGGGCTGAAAGCTGCCGCGCCGGATGTTCCCGCGCTGGCGCGATTTATCTCCACGCAAATGGATAAGGGTTTGCAGCTGGCCCTTTCCGATTTTAGCAACGGCAAACCCTATCTCCACTTCTCTCTGGATAAAACCAGCAGCGCCGTTAAGCAGCCGGAAAGTCTGTTCGGCAACGCTGCGCTGGTGGACGCCATCGTCAAAGCGCAGCCGCTGACCGCGGGCCGCCTGCAAAAAGTCAGTGATTTTTTCCAGACAACCGATCGCGGCCTGTGGGTAACCACGCTGATGATGACGCCAGCGGCCACCACCCAACTGATCCTCGCCGACGGCCGCAAAGCGCAGGGTGATGAGATTCTGGATCGCGTCTGGCTGCGCGTGGAGGAAAAAGCGGGCCAGCCGGCGCTGATTGCCAGCTGGCGGGAGAAAACCGGTAGCGTACACGAAGGCATCGTCACCGATATCGTCAACGGCGAACAGGCGCATTTCCTCGTCGATTTTAACAGCTGGCAGTTAAGCAACTACACCTGGAAAACCGATCCCATTGAAGAGCTATACTGAGGCCCGACCAGAACCGCCTCGTTTAATTTTTGCTAAATCCGCCCGGGAGCAGGCAAGCTTTTATGAATAAAGAAACCGAACTGGCGCAAGCCAAACGTCTGCCGCTGCTGCTGTTATGCTTCGCGGCGCTGCTGTTTATCGCCACCGTGCTTTATCCCCTCTGGCGACCGACGAACCTGTGGATCGGCGCTTTAAAAGCCGTGTCGGAAGCGGCGATGGTCGGCGCGCTGGCGGACTGGTTCGCGGTCAGTGCGCTGTTCAGGCGCGTGCCGATCCCGCTGGTTGGCCGCCATACCGCGATTGTGCCGCGCAACAAGGATCGCATTGCCGATAATTTGGCGCTGTTCGTGCAGGATAAGTTCCTGAACACCGATTCGCTGCTGACGTTAATCCGCCGTCACGATCCGGCGCAGATCATCGCCCGCTGGCTGAGCGAACCGGCTAACGCCGCCCGCATCAGCGGCTATTTGCTGAAAGTCGTGCGCGGCTTTCTCGATCTGGCTGACGACTCGCGTATCCAGGCGTTTATGCGGCGCGCTATCCACAAGGCTATTGATAAGGTCGATCTGACGCAGTCGGCGGCGCTGGTGCTGGAGAGCCTGACCAAAAACAATCGTCATCAGGCACTGCTGGACGACGCTATCAGCCAGCTGCTGCATCTGATCAACAAGCCAGGCACGCACGAGTTTATTGCGCAGCAGGTGATGCGCTGGCTGAAGCGCGAGCATCCTATTAAAGAGAAGATGCTGCCGACGGAATGGGTAGGTGAAAAAAGTGCCGAGCTGGCGGCCAACGCGGTGAAATCGATCCTTAACGATATAGAGCAGGACGGCGCGCACGAGCTGCGTCAGGGCTTCAATCGTGCGGTACAGCGTCTGATCGAGCGGCTGCGCAGCGATCCGGAGATGCAGCTGAAAGCGGAAGAGATCAAAACCTATCTGAAGCAGGACGAGACGCTGAACAGCTATATCGCGCAGCTATGGGGCGATTTACGCAGCTGGCTGAAGCAGGATCTGGATAAAGAAGACTCGGTGCTGCACGGCAAAGTCAGCGCTTCCGCACAGTGGCTGGGCGAAACCTTAACCCAGGATGCGCAGCTGCGGGCGTCGCTGAATCAGCATATGGAAGAGGCGGCGATAAGCGTTGCACCAGAGTTCTCGGACTTTTTAAGCCGTCATATCAGCGATACGGTGAAAAGCTGGGATGCGAAAGATATGTCGCACCAGGTAGAGTTAAATATCGGCAAGGATTTGCAGCGCATCCGTATCAACGGCACGGTGGTGGGCGGCGTAATTGGCCTGCTGCTGTGGCTGCTGTCGCAGCTTCCGGCGCTGCTATAACGACAAAGCCCGCGTCTTTCGACGCGGGCTTACATGCCTTTCACTAAAACGTTGTCAGTTTAGCGATTAGTACTTCTTGTCGGCATCGGTCAGTTTATTCGGTGCCAGCTTGTCGTCGGTCAGCTCGTTTTCCCGCAGGTTGGTCTCGGTGCGGGTTACGTCGTTTTTAAGGGCGTTGGTGTTGTGCGTACGATTTTCATTGGTATGCTCAACCTCCACTTCCTGACGACGCACGCTGTCTTTCACGGTTTCGACGCGAGCGGTCTCTTCGCCGCGCAGGCCCACTTCTTCTTTAATACGCGCGGTTTTCGCAACGGTTGGGATCTCATGAGATTCCTCAACTTCGATGGTTTTTTCTGACCAGTCCACGTCGTTCAGATAGGCTGGCTCATCCACCGCGTGACGGAAGACTTCTGCGTGCTGGTCGTACAGCGAAACATCTTCCGAGACTTCATCTTCTACGGTGAAACGACGCAGGCGTACGGAACCATCATTAATCTGGCGTTTGCCGATATCCACCTGCTCTTCCGCCAGCTTCAGCGAATCGCGGTCGGTTTCAGAAACGGCAAGGTCGGTACGGTCACGATTAAGCAGTGAATCCTGTTCGTTACGCAGCGAATCGCGTTCGTTAAGCAGCGTATCGTCTGCCAGCGTGCCGGTGGTGCCGGTATTGGACAGCGGCGCGGTGGTGGTATTCAGCGCACCCGTCTGGTCACCGGTAAGCAGGCCGCGATCGTTGGTTTCACCCGCATAGTTACGGTTAATCGGGTCGCGATCCGTATGGCTCAGTGAAGAGTAGTCGGCGGCAAAGGCGCTCAACTCCTGTTCAATGTGGTCAGCTTCATCTTTCGGAGCGCGAACCGTCAGCAGCACACCGCCTGAACGGATAGCCTTGCTGTATTCGCTTGCGTAATCATCATCAACGTCATCGCCAAACAGGCGCTGCCAGAAGCTTGGATGACGGATTTCTTTATCTTCTACGCGTAATCTTTCCCCGGAGATGATATCGATGTTTTTCTCTGCAATACCTTCGACGATCAATTTCTGTTTTGCCGCTTCCGCCTGTGAAACTTCATTAAATGCGGTGACGATTTTTTCATGTGACATAAATAGATCCTCGTTAATAGGTTTAAAGTTTCTGCTTCGTAATTTTTACTTCCTGGTTACGCAGAGTGACTTTCTGCTGAAACTCTTCTTTACTGGTATGCTTATGAATATGAATTTCTTCCTTAAGCACCCGCTTAGTGATTATTTCTACCTGCTCTTCAATCACGGGAATAATAAAAACATCCCCTTCCTGACGGATCTCAGCAGAATAATCATCGGCAACCTGATAATTCATAGGAACGTGCTCGATTTCAACATGCTCATGCGTTAGCTCGGTTTCCAGTAATTTCTCTACCTGTTGCGTAGAGCGCGTCAGACTAATCCGACTGTGAACCTTGCGCTGCTTAGAGATGGTAGCCTGCTCTTCAGCAAGCGGCATCGAGACGGCCTCTTTGACTTTTTCAGTAAGCGGCGCGTTTTTATTTCCCATAAAATTAACTCCTGAGATTTAAAGCCCCACAGACTAAAAAATCTTCTTATCCGGCGCCACGTTTTGTTGCACACGCCATTAATAGTAGTAGACTGTTTCAAGACTGCCTCCCCAATTAAGCGGCAAAATGTAACAGATTTTGTAAGCGATTTAATTATATATACATTAACTATTTTTAAATATTGATTGAACTTTTTCTGCTTTATATTGCCTTGCGCGCACGCTACTTATATAAGTGGCAACCCCTTCTTTCTAACAGCATAAAAATACTGGTAAATAATACGTACGCCTCTCTTTTGCGGTGCCGGTACTGAAGGCTGCTGCACGCCGCTGTCTGGGCAATGTTTATGGACCACGGGCCGCGCAGAGATGACAAAACTGACGAAAGGCGCAGCACGCTGCCAGCGGAAAGCGCAAAACGGCAGGCAGAAAGCAGCCGGTAAAGCGTTAAGGCCAGCGAAAGCGAGCAGCGATGGCGCCCGTTGAAAGGAAAAAACAGCCACAAAGCCACAACGGCTGACGCACTGAAAAAGCGGCTGAACAGCCACGACGGCTGGTGTGAAAAAAATCGCCAGGAAAGATGCGACAGCTGACAGAAAGGATAAAGCGGCCGAAGAGCCACGACGGCTGCTGTGAAGAAAAACCGCCAGGAAAGCTACGACGGCTGCCAGAAAGGATAAGGCGGCGGAAGAGCCAGGATATCTGTCGTGCAGATAAAAGAGGCTAAAAGGCTACGACGGCTGGTGCAAAGAAAAGTCCACTGGATAGCTACGACGGCTGGCAGGCAGAAAAGCGGATAAAAAGCGGGGCTGAACCGTGGCCGCAGGCGGAGCACCTGCGGCCGGGAGCGTTAACGGCGCTTCAGCAGCATATAGACGCTGATAGCCATAAAGGCGGCGCTTGGCAGCAGCGCGCCAAGCACTGGCGGAATGTTATATACCAGGCTGAGCGGCCCGAAGATCTGATCCAGCACGTAAAACAGGAAGCCGAAGCTGATGCCCGTGACCACGCGCATCCCCATCGAGACGCTGCGCAGCGGCCCAAAAATAAACGACAGCGCCATCAGCATCATCACCGCCACCGACAGCGGCTGGAAGATCTTGCTCCACATATTCAGCTGATAGCGGCCCGCAACCTGTCCGCTCTGCTTAAGGTATTTGGTGTAGTTATACAGCCCGCTAATCGACAACGCGTCCGGATCCAGCGCCACCACGCCCAGCTTGTCCGGCGTCAGCGAGGTTTTCCATTCGCCGGTCAGCGTCTGGCTGCCCGTAACCTGCTGCGGATTGGTCAGATTAGACTCGTCCACTTCCGACAGATCCCACTGCTTTTTGTCCGTGTTGTATTTGGCAGAAGCCGCATAGCGCACCGTCTGTAAACGACGCTCCTTGTTAAAGTTGTAGATACTGATGCCGCCCAGCTCGCTGTTGTCCTTCAGGCGTTCGATAAAGATAAAGTTATCGCCATCCTTCGCCCACAGCCCGTTCTGCGTGGAGAGCAGCGAACCGCCCAGCAGCTGCTGCGCACGATAGTTACGCGCCATCTGCTCGCCCTGCGGCGCCACGAACTCGCCGATAGCCATGGTCAGCAGCACCAGCGGGATCGCCGTTTTCATCACCGAAGCGGCAATCTGCATCCGGGTGAAGCCGGAAGCCTGCATCACCACCAGCTCGCTGCGCTGCGCCAGCGTGCCCAGGCCCAGCAGCGCGCCCAGCAGCGCGGCCATAGGGAAGAAGATCTCAATATCTTTTGGCACGCTGAGGATAGTGTAAAGCCCGGCGCCGACCACGGTGTAGTCGCCCTGTCCGGTTTTGCGCAGCTGATCGACAAACTTAATGATGCCGGAGAGCGACACCAGCATAAACAGCGTCGCCATAATGGTGTTGAAAATCGTTTTACCGATATATCTGTCGAGAACGCCAAACATCAGACCGATCCTCCCCGGGTGAAGCGGGCGCGCAGACGGCGCATCGGCACCGTATCCCACAGGTTAAGAAGGATCGCCAGCGCCAGATAGGAGAGGTTCACCACCCACATCCAGATAGCCGGATCGAGACGTCCTTTCGAGCCGCTGGAGCGCAGCGAGCTTTGCAGCAGGAAGAACACCAGATACAGCAGCATCGCGGGAAGCATAGAAAGCACGCGGCCCTGGCGCGGGTTCACCACGCTGAGCGGCACCACCATCAGCGCCATCACCAGCACCGAGAACACCAGCGTAAAGCGCCAGTGCAGCTCGCTGCGGAACTCCGGCCTGTCGGAATGGCGCAGCGCGCTGAAGTTCATCTGCTCGGCGTCGTTGGGATCCAGCAGCACTTCCTGATGCCCGACGATGGCCTGATAGTTCTGGAAATCGGTAATGCGGAAGTCACGCAGCAGCGCCGTGCCTTCAAAGCGCGTGCCTTTATCCAGCGTCACTATCTGCGAGCCGTCGGCGCGCTGCGTCATATGGCCTTTATCCGCCATCACGACAGAAGGACGCGCGTTGCCTTTAGGCCGCAGCTGCGCCAGGAAGACGTTACCGAAATTGTTGCCCTTCACGTTTTCGATAAACAGCACCGACTGACCGTCGCCCGACTGCTGGAACTGCCCGGCAGCCAGCGCCGCCGCGCCAGGGTTAGCCTTAGCGTTCTTCGTCACCTCATTCTGATAGCGCGCCGACCACGGGCCAAGCCAGGCGACGTTCGCCGCGGCGACCACTGCGGTAAACAGCATCAGCACCATCGCCGCCTTCACCAATACGGCCTTGCTCAGGCCGCAGGCGTGCATCACGGTGATTTCACTCTCGGTGTACAGACGGCCAAGCGTCATCAAAATGGCTAAAAAGAGGCTTAACGGCAAAATGAGCTGCGCCATCTCTGAAACGCCAAGGCCTAACAGTGTCAGAACTAAATTTGTGGGAATTTCGCCATCCGCCGCGGCTCCCAGGATCCTGACTAACTTCTGACAAAAGAAGATCAGTAGCAGAATAAAGAGGATAGCCAGCTGGCTTTTGAGCGTCTCTCTTACCAGATATCTAATGATAATCACGCTGAATACGCCTGTGAAAACTTGTCTTTTTGCAGGAAAATCGATAGTTTCATCGCTTATACGCCATTTTTTCTCATCAATGGCCTCGGTCGTAGCTAAACTAGTATGACAATAATCGCGTTCCGGTGATGCAAAAAAAAACGTTTACCCGATTATTCCTAAGGGGCATCACCCGAACAAAATCTGACGCCCGTAACGCTACACGGCGCGTTGCCCCGGCATTATGCGGTTAACAAGCGCTATATTCTAGCCGCAGCAAGCGCCGTTGTCTTTAAGATTCAGGAGAGTGCATGGAGTTCAGTGTAAAAAGCGGTAGCCCGGAAAAGCAGCGCAGTGCCTGCATTGTGGTAGGCGTGTTTGAGCCGCGCAGGCTGTCACCCATTGCTGAACAGCTGGATAAAATCAGCGACGGCTACATCAGCGCCCTGCTGCGTCGCGGCGAGCTGGAAGGAAAAGTCGGCCAGACGCTGCTGCTGCATCATGTGCCGAATATTCTCTCCGAGCGCATTTTACTGATCGGCTGCGGCAAAGAGCGCGAGCTGGACGAACGTCAGTACAAGCAGGTGATCCAGAAGACAATTAACACCCTGAACGATACCGGCTCGATGGAAGCGGTCTGCTTCCTGACTGAACTGCACGTGAAAGGCCGCAACACTTACTGGAAAGTCCGCCAGGCGGTGGAAACCTCGAAAGAGACGCTTTACAGCTTCGATCAGCTGAAAAGCAACAAAGTCGAACCGCGTCGCCCGCTGCGTAAAATGGTGTTTAATGTGCCGACCCGTCGCGAGCTGACCAGCGGCGAGCGCGCCATCCAGCACGGCCTGGCCGTGGCCGCCGGCGTCAAAGCCGCCAAGGATCTCGGCAATATGCCGCCGAACATCTGCAACGCCGCCTATCTTGCCTCTCAGGCGCGCCAGCTGGCGGACGGCTGGAGCAACGTCACCACGCGCGTGATTGGCGAACAGCAAATGAAAGAGCTGGGCATGAATGCCTATCTCGCCGTCGGCGCCGGTTCGCAGAACGAATCGCTGATGTCGGTGATCGAATACAAAGGTAACCCGGACGCGGACAGCCGTCCTATCGTGCTGGTCGGCAAAGGCGTGACCTTTGACTCAGGCGGCATCTCGATTAAGCCTGGCGAAGCCATGGACGAGATGAAATATGATATGTGCGGCGCGGCCTCCGTTTACGGCGTGATGCGCATGGTGGCCGAGCTGAAACTACCGCTGAACGTGGTTGGCGTGCTGGCGGGCTGTGAAAACATGCCTGGCGGCCGCGCCTATCGTCCCGGCGACGTGCTGACCACCATGTCCGGCCAGACCGTTGAAGTGCTGAATACCGATGCGGAAGGCCGTCTGGTGCTGTGCGACGCGCTGACCTACGTCGAACGTTTCGATCCGGACGTGGTTATCGACGTGGCGACGCTGACCGGCGCCTGCGTGATTGCGCTGGGCCATCACGTCAGCGGCCTGCTGTCGAACCATAACCCGCTGGCGCACGAGCTGATCGGCGCTTCTGAACAGGCGGGCGACCGCGCCTGGCGTCTGCCGATGGCCGACGAATATCAGGAGCAGCTGGATTCTAACTTTGCGGATATGGCAAACATCGGCGGCCGTCCCGGCGGCGCAATCACCGCAGCCTGCTTCCTGGCTCGCTTTACGCGCAAATATAACTGGGCACATCTGGATATCGCCGGTACGGCATGGCGCTCCGGCAAGGCCAAAGGCGCTACCGGTCGTCCGGTCGCCCTGCTGTCGCAGTTCCTGCTGAACCGCGCCGGTCTGAACGGCGACGACTAAATCATGAAAAACGCCACCTTCTATTTGCTGGAAAGCGATACGCCGGTTGACGGGCTCAGCGCGCTGGAAGCGCTGGTCTGCGAGCTGGCGGAAACGCGCTGGCGCGAGGGAAAGCGCGTGCTGGTCGCCTGCGAAGATGAAGCGCAGGCGATCCGCCTGGATGAAGCGCTGTGGCGCCGTCCGGCCAGCGCCTTTGTGCCGCACAATCTGGCGGGCGAAGGGCCGAAATACGGCGCGCCGGTCGAGCTGGCCTGGCCGCAGCGCCGCGGCAACGCGCCAAGAGATCTGCTGATCAGCCTGCTGCCGCAGTTCGCAGATTTTGCCACCGCTTTCCAGGAAGTGATAGACTTCGTGCCTTACGAAGAAGAATTGAAACAGCTGGCGCGCGATCGCTATAAAGCCTATCGCAGCGTCGGATTCCACTTGAATACGGCCACGCCGCCCGTGCCCCCAACGACATAGCAGAAATGGAAAAGACATATAACCCGCAAGATATCGAACAGCCGCTCTACGAGCACTGGGAACAGCAGGGCTACTTTAAGCCAAACGGCGACACCAGCCAGGAAAGCTTCTGCATCATGATCCCGCCGCCGAACGTCACCGGTAGCTTGCATATGGGTCATGCGTTTCAGCAAACCATCATGGATACCATGATCCGCTACCAGCGTATGCAGGGAAAAAACACCCTGTGGCAGGCGGGCACGGACCACGCGGGCATCGCCACGCAGATGGTAGTGGAGCGCAAAATCGCCGCTGAAGAAGGGAAAACGCGTAAAGACTACGGTCGCGACGCCTTTATCGAAAAAATCTGGCAGTGGAAGGCGGAATCCGGCGGCACCATTACCCGTCAGATGCGCCGTCTGGGCAACTCCGTGGACTGGGAGCGCGAGCGCTTCACCATGGACGACGGCCTTTCCAACGCGGTCAAAGAAGTATTTGTGCGCCTCTACAAAGAGAACCTGATTTACCGTGGCAAACGCCTGGTGAACTGGGATCCGAAACTGCGCACCGCTATCTCCGATCTGGAAGTGGAAAACCGCGAGTCCAAAGGCTCTATGTGGCATATCCGCTATCCGCTGGCGGACGGCGCGAAAACCGCTGACGGCAAAGATTACCTGGTGGTGGCCACGACCCGTCCTGAAACGGTGCTGGGCGATACCGGCGTAGCCGTTAACCCGGAAGATCCACGCTATAAAGATCTGATTGGTAAATTTGTCGTGCTGCCGCTGGTCAACCGCCGCATTCCGATCGTGGGCGACGAGCACGCCGACATGGAAAAAGGCACCGGCTGCGTGAAAATCACGCCAGCGCACGATTTCAACGACTATGAAGTGGGCCGTCGTCACCAGCTGCCGATGATCAACATCCTGACCTTTGATGGCGACATCCGTGAAGCCGCTCAGGTTTATGACACCAACGGCGAAGAGTCTGACGTTTACAGCAGCGACATTCCGGCAGAGTTCCAGAAGCTGGAGCGTTTTGCCGCGCGTAAAGCCATTGTTGCCGCCGTAGATGCGCTTGGCCTGCTCGAAGAAATCAAACCGCACGACCTGACCGTGCCTTACGGCGATCGCGGCGGCGTGGTGATCGAGCCAATGCTGACCGACCAGTGGTACGTGCGTACCGCGCCGCTGGCAAAAGTCGCGGTGGAAGCCGTTGAGCAGGGCGATATTCAGTTTGTGCCTAAGCAGTACGAGAACATGTACTTCTCCTGGATGCGTGATATTCAGGACTGGTGTATTTCCCGTCAGCTGTGGTGGGGACACCGTATTCCGGCCTGGTACGATGCCGAAGGCAACGTCTACGTCGGCCGCACCGAAGAAGAAGTGCGCGCGGAAAACAACCTGGGCGCGGATGTAGCGCTGAACCAGGACGAAGACGTGCTGGATACCTGGTTCTCATCCGGGCTGTGGACGTTCTCCACGCTGGGCTGGCCGGAAAAAACGCCGGATCTGAGCACCTTCCATCCGACCAGCGTGCTGGTCAGCGGCTTCGACATCATCTTCTTCTGGATTGCCCGCATGATCATGCTGACCATGCACTTTATCAAAGATGAAGACGGCAAGCCGCAGGTGCCGTTCAAGACCGTTTATATGACGGGTCTGATCCGCGACGAAGAAGGCCAGAAGATGTCCAAGTCGAAAGGCAACGTCATCGATCCGCTGGATATGGTTGACGGCATTTCGCTGGAAGATCTGCTGGAGAAACGCACCGGCAATATGATGCAGCCGCAGCTGGCGGAGAAAATCCGCAAGCGCACCGAGAAGCAGTTCCCGAACGGTATCGAACCGCACGGCACCGACGCGTTGCGCTTTACGCTGGCGGCGCTGGCCTCTACCGGTCGTGATATCAACTGGGATATGAAGCGCCTGGAAGGCTACCGCAACTTCTGTAACAAGCTGTGGAACGCCAGCCGTTTTGTGCTGATGAACACTCAGGAGCAGGACTGCGGCTTTAACGGCGGCGAGCTGGAGCTGTCGCTGGCGGATCGCTGGATCCTTGCCGAATTCAACCAGACGGTGAAGGCTTACCGTGGCGCGCTGGACAGCTACCGCTTCGATATCGCCGCCAACATCCTGTATGAGTTCACCTGGAACCAGTTCTGCGACTGGTATCTGGAGCTGACCAAGCCGGTGATGAACGGCGGTTCTGAAGCCCAGCTGCGCGGCACCCGCAATACGCTGGTGGTGGTTCTGGAAGCGCTGCTGCGCCTGGCGCACCCGATTATTCCGTTTATTACCGAAACCATCTGGCAGCAGGTGAAAGTGCTGAAGAACATCAGCGACGACACTATCATGCTGCAACCGATGCCGGAATTTGAAGAGGCGAAGGTGGATGAGGCGGCGCTGAGCGATACCGAATGGCTGAAGCAGGCGATTGTCGCGGTGCGTAATATTCGCGCCGAGATGAACCTGTCGCCGTCCAAACCGCTGGATGTGCTGCTGCGCGGCGCAAGCGCTGACGTGGTACGTCGCGTGACCGACAACCATAACTTCCTGAAATCGCTGGCGCGTCTGGACAGCCTGACCTGCCTGACCGCCGGCGAGAAAGGACCGGTATCGGTCACCAAGATCATCGACGGCGCGGAGCTGCTGATCCCAATGGCTGGCCTGGTGGATAAAACCGCCGAGCTGGAGCGTCTGGCGAAAGAAGTCAGCAAGCTGGAAGTGGAAATCGGCAAGATCGAAGGCAAGCTTTCCAACGAAGGCTTTGTCTCGCGCGCGCCGGAAGCCGTGGTGGCGAAAGAGCGTGAGCGCATGGCCGAGTTCGAGCAGGCTAAGCTCAAGCTGATCGAGCAGCAGGCCGTTATCGCCGCGCTGTAACCATGCCAGCCGGACGGCGTTAACCGCGCCGTTAATACTGAACGCTCCGTAGCCTGTTTACGGAGCGTTTTTTTATGCGTTAAAAAACGCAGCCAAACAAATCTTTAAGAAAGCGGTGATACATTAACGGTCTGTTATTTTTTACGGATAAAACCATGTCTGACAACTACGCCAGGCCGCAGATCGCGCTCCACTGGCTGACCGTGCTCCTGCTCACCGTTGCCTACGCCACCATTGAACTGCGGGGCTTTGCCCAGCGCGGTTCCTGGCAAGGGTTCGCCATGATTATTACGCACTTCAGCGCAGGGTTTGGCGTACTGCTGGTGATGCTGGCACGTATCTTTCTGCGCTTTCGCCATCGCAGCCCGGCTATTGCGCCGCCGATAGCGAGCTGGCAAAAAGGGCTTTCACACCTGGTGCACGCCACGCTGTACGCCTTGTTTATCGTGCTGCCGCTGCTGGGCCTCTCTTCGCGCTATCTCTCCGGACGGCAGTGGTGGCTGTTTGGCGCGACTATGCCGGTATCTGCAAATCCCGATCCGGCGCTGGCGCGAACGCTTATCCACTGGCACGAGACGCTGGCGCCGCTTGGCTACTGGCTGATTGGCCTGCACGCGCTGGCCGCCCTCTTCCATCACTATTTTCTGAAAGATGATACGCTGGCGCGCATGATGCCCGCGCGGCGCGCCACAAAGCCGTAAAGGCGGCTTTGGCCTGCGCTGCCGCCATCACCGCCTGCTTTCCCACTCTTATTTTCCCGGCCAGGTTTCCCTTTTGCATGGAAGCGGAAGATTGCATCCTCGGCCAACGGATGGTATTACACTGCCAAACTATCTAAAAAACGGCCCCAGGTTATGACCAGCACCTCTTCAGCCGATATCCGGGTTCGGCTTATTCAACCCGCTGATAATCCGCATATCGCTCACGTTATCCGTCAGGTTTCGGCGGAATTTGGCCTGACCGCCGACAAAGGCTTTACGGTCGCCGATCCCAATCTTGACCAGCTTTGCGAACTCTATCGCCAGCCCAACAGCGCCTACTGGGTGATTGAGCTGGACGGAAAAATTATGGGCGGCGGCGGCGTGGCTCCCCTCCAGGGTAGCGAAGCGGACGTTTGCGAGCTGCAAAAAATGTATTTTATGCCCGAGCTGCGCGGTCTGGGCGTGGCGAAAGCGTTGGCGCTACGGGCCATGGAACATGCGCGTGAGCTGGGCTTTAAGCGCTGCTACCTGGAGACTACCGCGTCGTTGACCCGCGCCGTGCGCCTTTATGAGCATCTGGGCTTTCAGCATATTGACGGGCCGATGGGCAACACCGGCCACGTGGACTGCGAAGTTACTATGCTGCGTTCGCTGTAGCATAGTGGATCCAGGCTACTGCGTTCGCTGTATCGCTGTATCACAGCGGACGCAGGCTATTCGTTCGCGGCATCGCTGTATCACACCAGATGTAGGCTATTCGTTCGCTGTAGCACAGCGGACGCAGACTACTGCGTCACGGCCAGCTGCGAGCCTTTTTTCACGTAGCTTAGGTCGTCGATCGCTTCAATAATAAACTTCCCGGCATCGGTATAGCGGATACGGGTGACGCTGGCATTGCTGAGCGAGTGCGTCTTCGCTTTATCGCCCAGCTCGTGCAGCAGCGTCATGATGGTCATACCGTGCGTGACGATCAGCACGTTGCCGCCGCCCTGCTGCTGCGCCTGTCGGGCAATTTCCTTAATTACCTTGTTAACCCGCTGCGCCACCTGCTGATAGCTTTCTGCCTGACCGGAAGGATCGGCCGCATGGATCATCTGCACGATCTCCACAATGTCGACTTTCTTGCTGTTGAAAGCCGCCATCAGCTGGGCTGACGAGGCGTAACCGCTCTTTTTCCCCGCCACCGTCAGCATATTTTCATTGGTGTCGCCTTCAAAAGAGCCAAAAAAGACTTCTCTTAACGCCTCACGCTCCTGAAGAGGTAACGACTTATCACGCTCTGCCAGAATCAGCTTTGCGGTTTCCCTGGCCCGGCCCGAATCGCTGCTCCATGCGGCAATAAAGTCTACCGGCTTCAGCCCGCGCCCCGCTTTTTTGGCTACCTCCACGCCTTCCGCCGTTAAGGGCGTATCGCTCCAGCCCTGCGCGCGATGCACGGTGTTAAACAAGGTTTTGCCGTGGCGCACCACATAGAGCTCAACGTCAGCAGCAAAGCTGGCCCAGCTGCTTAACAGTAAAAAAGCAAAGAGCATCGCCTGTGTTATTCCTTTCATATTTCCCCCTGATTATAAAAGACCGAACTTCCAGGTCACACCGACTTCAGCAGAAAGGCTCGGCGAGCGCTGATACTCGCCCGCAGAATTAAGGATCGGCGTGGCGTTAATATTTTTATATGACCAGCCATAGCCTAACTGTGCGGCCAGCGTTAAATCTTTTAGCTGACCCTCACGTGGCTGCCAGCGGTTCAGCCAGGTAATTTCCCCGGTGCGGATTTTATTATTTTTATAAGAAAACTGGCCGTAGTTAACCTGAATACCGCTGGCTAAACTTTCAGTAAACTGATATTCGGTAAAAGAGGTCAGCGCCAGTTCGCCGTCGCGCAGATAATCTTTTCCGGCGGAGGTTAAGGCATTAAACCGGCCACGGGTATTTTTCCCTATATAGCGATCGTAATAGCCCACCCCGTTGCGCTTTTCTGCCCGTGTCCAGGCAACACCGACTTTCTGTATCCAGCTGTCATCCTGCCAGCGTACTTCTCCGGCATAGTGCCAGGCGCTGTCGTTAAACTGTTTTTTACTTTGCGGCATCGCTTTATATTTTTCCAACGCCTGGCTGCCGTAAATCTGTGACGCCAGCGCCCATTTCGGCGTCAGCGGATACGTAATTTCCACCAGATGACGGCGCAGATAATCCTTCGACTCGCCCCATGCCCAGGAGAACACAGCATTTTGTTTTTCCCAGCTCAGGCCGCCGGTCAGGATACTGTCGATCTCTTTGCCATCAAGGGTAAGAAAATGCACGCTATCGGGTGAATCATACATGATGGAGCGCGTTACCCAGGCCATATCCAACTGCAGGTTCTGCCAGCGCAGCGAGCCGCTGTAGCCCTGATAGCTGTTGCGCGACAGGCGGTAAGTGTTGGTCAGCACGCCCACGTTTTTCAACTGGTGCCAGCCGCCTTTTGCTTTCAGCCCGAACGCGTCGTCACCCAGCTTTAGCTTAAGGTAGCGCTGCCCGAAGCGGCTGAAGCCGCCGGCGTTGCTTTTATCGAAGCCTGCGCCGTGATTGTAAAGGATGCCGCGCGTGGCGAAGTAGTCGCTGGCCGCCAGCTTAGCGGCTCTGGTGTAGCTGGCGTCGAAGCCCAGGGTATCACCCAGCCAGCCGGAGCGGAAATCCAGCGTGGTTGCGGCCCCCCAGGCGTTGTGCACCGCTTTGGGCTGCGCCTCATTCTCTTTCAGGTATTTCCAGTGGCTGCGCAACGTAAGATCGAGCTGCGTCTCCTTTAAAAATCGCTGGAAATCGCCGCCGCTTTCTTCAGCATGGGCGGCCACGGCGGCGAGCAGCGCCAGTAAAAAAACGTTCCTGTTTTTCATTATAGCCTTCCTTGTCAGCCGTTAAATAAATGACTCCATCTAAAAGAAACAAAAAAACCCGATCCCGTTGCGGTAATAATATCGCAAGTGGGATCAGGTTTTGCCGGTTGGTAACAATCCTGATAATTGCAGGAATATACGCCTGAAAATCTTTTCAGCCATAATAAAAATCAGGTTATGTGAAGCGCGCCGCAAAATAAAAAAGAGGGGAGATTGAAAAAAAACAGGTTACGCGTAGGCGTTATTATTCCCTTTAAACCATTAGCGCCATTAATATTATTTATTAAAGGTGCCAACGCTAATAAACGGCTTCCTGAAATAATAACGCCAGAATAAAGCTGTCAATATTATCACCACGCAGGCAGCCCGCTGTGAAAACGCAGCTCGCTATCCGGTTCGCTAATTAGCTTTGCTTCCGTTTCGCCTATTTTACGCACGCGGGAAGTAATATCCGTGGCTGATATCTCGGCGGCCAGCGCCAGATAGTCCTGATAATGGCGCGCTTCCGAACGCAGCAGCGAAAGATAGAACGCGGCCAGCTCCTTATCCAGATAAGGCGCCAGGCTGGCAAAGCGTTCGCAGGAGCGCGCTTCGATATAGGCGCCGCAAATCAGCTTGTCCACCAGCGTCTGCGGCTCGTGCGTGGTCACCTCTCGCAGTAACCCTTTGGCATAGCGGCTGGCGGTAATTTTGACGTAGGGAATGGCGCGCGCCTGCATAATTTCCAGTACCTGATAAAAATGATGCAGCTCTTCTTTAATCAGCAGCACCATTTTGTCTACCAGCGTATCACCGTAGGGCACATCCGTACGGCTGATAATCGTTTTCGACAGCCCTTTATGCTGTTCCAGAAAGGCTAAATCCGCGTTTTCGCTGTGCACAAACTGCTCCCACGGTTTCAGCCAGGCCAGCAGCGCGTCGCCGCTCTCTTTATCCGCCACGTATTTGCGGATCAGCCACATGGCGGTCTGGGCGGCCTTCAGCTCGCAAACAAGATGGTCGGTGAGCAGCAGCGGCAGGTTTTCCGGCTTGCGGGCTTCGTCGATCCACTTTTGCGGCGTGCGGCAGTGCAGAAAAGCGTGAACGGGAGCAAGGAGGTCTTCGGTGATCATGCGGGCAAACAATCCGTAAAAATCAGGTTAAAAACATTGCGCCGCTCTGCGGGGAGCAGACCGGCGCAAACGGGCGGAACGGCGTCCGCCCACGGGCATCAGTGACGCGTGCCGTTGTCTTCTTCGTCGATAAGGTCGTCGTCGTCGCCTTCGTCTTCGTCCTCAGCGTCCGGATCCTCAAAGTAGGTGCCCCAGCCGTCGTAGTCCACGTTGTACTTCGCGGCCAGATCGATCAGCTGTTCGACCTGGGCGTCGATCAGTTCGGCATTCAACGCGCCTTCGCTCAGAATATCGCAGCACATCACTTTCGTGCCGTCCTCCAGCTCCAGTTCTTCCGGCTCGGTAACTTCGTAGCCCAGCTTAAACGCATCAACCGCCGCCTTTTCCAGCGCGTCGAAGCTGTCGCAGGAGAGGTGGTGTTCGATGGTGTAGAGCGCATCCGGGTCGCTGCCATCATCCAACAGCTCTTCAATAATCAGCCGCGTCTCTTCACGCTGCTCTTCCAGCAATGCTTCATTTGCCATGATCCGTTCCTCTGTGTGTGGCATATCTGTTAAGTATTTTCCCACACTGTCCTCTGCGCCACTACCTTTATACAAAAGTTTCTGCACGCCAGGGTTGAAAATGCATATTAATACAGTTAAGTTGAATTTAAATTCATTAAATATCCTCTGGAGCGCTTTATGAGTCAGTTATATCAACGCCACTTTCTCAGGCTGCTTGATTTTACGCAGGCTGAAATTACCGCTTTACTCGCGCTGGCCGCACGGCTTAAAACCGATAAGAAAAATGGCGAGGAAGTGCAGCACCTGAAAGGCAAAAACATCGCGCTCATCTTCGAAAAAGACTCGACCCGTACCCGATGCTCTTTCGAAGTTGCCGCTTACGATCAGGGCGCCAACGTCACTTATCTTGGCCCAAGCGGCAGCCAGATCGGCCATAAAGAATCAATGAAGGATACCGCGCGCGTGCTGGGACGCATGTATGACGGCATTCAGTATCGCGGTCACGGGCAGTCGCTGGTGGAATCGCTGGCGGAACATGCGGGCGTGCCGGTGTGGAACGGCCTGACCGACGAGTTCCACCCGACGCAGCTGCTGGCGGATTTGCTGACTATGGAAGAACATCTGCCGGAAAAACCCTTCAGCGAGATGGTTTTCGCCTACGTGGGCGACGCGCGTAATAATATGGGTAATAGCATGATGGAGGCCGCCGCGCTGACGGGCCTGGATCTGCGCCTGGTCGCGCCGAAAGGCTGCTGGCCGGACGAGGCGCTGGTAAGCGAGTGCCGCCAGGTGGCGCAGGCAAGCGGCGGAAAAATCACGCTGACGGAAGATATTGCCGAAGGCGTGAACGGTGCGGATTTTATCTATACTGACGTCTGGGTGTCGATGGGCGAACCAAAAGCGGTGTGGGAAGAGCGTATCGCCCTGCTGCGGGATTACCAGGTCAACAGCGCGATGCTGGCGCTTACCGGCAATCCTGCGGTGAAATTCCTGCATTGCCTGCCCGCTTTTCACGACGATCAAACCACGCTGGGCCGGCAGATGGCTGAGCAATACGATCTGCACGGCGGCATGGAAGTCACCAATGAGGTGTTTGAATCCAGGCACAGCGTGGTGTTCGACCAGGCGGAAAACCGGCTGCATACCATCAAGGCGGTGATGGTGGCCACGCTGGCCCGGTTACCCTGAATCAGCGCCAGGCAATCGATTACTTTTGCTTGCCGCCGCTGACCGAATGCGTATAATGCCCCCCGTTTGTCTGGAGGATGCATGAAACTGACCACTGCTGACAGAGTAAAAATGACGCGCCTGAATGCAGGCCGGCAGTGCCGTTTTTCCTCCTTCCCGATCTGTAGAAAAAGCCCCTCATTGAGGGGCTTTTTTTTGCCCGTTTTTCCGCTTATCGGCACGCGTAGAGGAGAATGAACATGGCTAACCCGCTGTATCATAAACATATCATTTCAATTAACGATCTCAGTCGTGAAGAGCTGGAGCTGGTGCTGCGTACCGCCGCCAGCCTGAAGGCGAAGCCGCAGCCGGAGCTGCTGAAGCATAAGGTTATCGCCAGCTGCTTTTTCGAGGCCTCTACCCGCACGCGCCTGTCGTTTGAAAGCGCCATGCATCGTCTGGGCGCGTCCGTGGTGGGGTTTGCCGACGGCAGCAATACCTCGCTGGGTAAAAAAGGCGAAACGCTGGCGGATACGCTTTCCGTTATCAGCACCTACGTGGACGCCATTGTCATGCGGCATCCGCAGGAAGGCGCGGCGCGTCTGGGCACGGAGTTTTCCGGCGGCGTACCGATCCTCAACGCGGGCGACGGCGCTAACCAGCATCCAACGCAAACGCTGCTGGATCTCTTTACTATTCAGGAAACTCAGGGCCGCCTGAGCAATCTGAATGTCGCCATGGTCGGCGACCTGAAATATGGCCGTACCGTGCATTCACTGACGCAGGCGCTGGCGAAGTTCGAAGGCAATCGTTTTTTGTTTATCGCACCCGACGCGCTGGCGATGCCCGCCTATATCACCGATATGCTGGATGAGAAAGGCATTGCGTGGAGCCGCCACGACAGCATTGAGGAAGTGGTGCCGCAGGTGGATATTCTGTATATGACGCGCGTGCAGAAAGAGCGTCTGGATCCGTCAGAGTACGCCAACGTCAAAGCGCAGTTCGTGCTGCGGGCTTCCGACCTGGTCGGCGCGCGCGAAACCATGAAGGTGCTGCACCCGCTGCCGCGTATTGATGAGATTACGACGGATGTCGATGCCACGCCGCACGCCTGGTATTTCCAACAGGCGGGCAATGGTATTTTTGCCCGCCAGGCGCTGCTGGCGCTGGTGTTGAACAGCGAACTGGCTCTGTAAGAGGAACTGACGATGACACAAGATAATAAATTACAGGTTGAAGCAATTAAGCGCGGCACGGTAATCGATCATATCCCGGCGCAGATTGGTTTTAAGCTGCTGTCGCTGTTTCGCCTGACGGAAACCGATCAGCGCATCACCATCGGCCTGAACCTGCCCTCCGGCGAGATGGGCCGCAAAGATCTGATCAAAATTGAAAACACGTTTCTGACGGACGATCAAATCAACCAGCTGGCGGTTTACGCGCCGCATGCTACGGTGAACCGCATCGATAACTACGACGTGGTCGGCAAAATTTCGCCGACGCTGCCGGACACCATCGAACGCGTGCTGATCTGTCCCAACAGCAACTGCATCAGCCGCAGCGAGCCGGTCAACTCCAGCTTTGCGGTGAAAAAACGTAACGATAACGTGCAGTTAAAGTGCAAATACTGCGAGAAAGAGTTCGCGCGTCACGTGGTCATGGCGAACTGGTAATCAGCTTCGGGCGGCTTATAATGGGGCGGATCCGGGCTTTTACCGGCCTCATTTAATATGGAGAAATTATGTCTCGCGAAATCAGCACCGAAAACGCACCGGCGGCTATCGGCCCCTACGTGCAGGGCGTCGATCTGGGCAGCATGATCATCACTTCTGGCCAGATCCCGGTCGATCCTAAAACCGGCAGCGTGGCAGAAGACGTTACCGCGCAGGCTCGTCAGTCGTTGGAAAACGTCAAGGCCATCGTGGAAGCGGCAGGCCTCAAGGTAGGCGACATCGTTAAAACCACGGTATTTGTGAAGGATCTTAACGATTTTGCTACCGTGAACGCGGCCTATGAAGCTTTCTTTACCGAGCACCAGGCCAGCTTCCCGGCACGCTCCTGCGTAGAAGTGGCCCGCCTGCCAAAAGATGTCAAAATCGAGATCGAAGCGATCGCCGTACGTCGCTAAAGCCTTTTCCTCTCCCGTCGGGAGAGGAAAGTTTTCCCCGGCCGTCAGTTTTTATTCTCTCTTTGTGCGCCTTTCGGCCTCGCCTAAAAAATTTTCACTGCGCCCGTATCTCCACTTGCCAGTTAATAGCTAACCTTAGGAAAGAACAAAAAGGCGATAACAGCGCAAACGGACCTTTTATATCGGGATTGAGCAATGACTAAAAATCCACCGTGGTGGCAGAACGGCGTTATCTATCAAATTTATCCCAAGAGTTTCCAGGACACTACCGGCAGCGGAACGGGCGATCTGGCCGGCGTGATCCAACATCTGGACTACCTGAAAAAGCTGGGCGTGGACGCCATCTGGCTGACGCCGTTTTATATCTCGCCGCAGGTAGACAACGGCTACGACGTGGCGAACTACACCGCCATCGATCCGTTATTTGGCACGCTTAACGACTTTGATAACCTGGTGGAAGAAACCCACCGGCGCGGGATGCGGCTGATCCTGGATATGGTGTTTAACCACAGCTCCACCCAGCACCACTGGTTTCACGAAGCGCTGGATCCCGAAAGCCCCTATCGCTCCTACTACATCTGGCGCGACGGCACGCCGGCCGAGCCGCCAAACAACTGGCAGTCGAAGTTTGGCGGCCATGCCTGGCGCTGGCACCCGGAGAGCAACCAGTACTATATGCACCTGTGGGCGCCGGAACAGGCCGATCTCAACTGGGAAAACGATAATCTGCGCGCCGAGCTGAAGCAGATCGTTAATTTCTGGGCCGATCGCGGCATCGACGGGCTGCGGCTGGACGTGGTGAACCTGGTTTCCAAGGACCAGGATTTTCCCAACGATCCCAACGGCGACGGGCTGCGGTTCTATACCGACGGGCCGCGCATCCACGAATATATGCGCGAAATGAGCCGCGACGTGTTCCGTCCGCGTGAATTGATGACGGTAGGCGAAATGTCTTCCGCCACGCTGGAGCACTGCCAGCAGTACGGTTCGCTGGAGGGCGAAGAGCTGTCGATGGTGTTCAGCTTCGATCACGTCGAGGTCGATTTCTTTAACGGCCAGAAATGGACGCTGACGCCGCTGGATCTGGTGGCGCAGAAGGCTATCTTCACCCACTGGCAGCATGGCATGCATAACAAGGCCTGGAACGCGCTGTTCTGGTGTAATCATGACCAGCCGCGCGTGGTTTCGCGCTGGGGCGACGAGGGGCAATATCGCGTTCAGTCGGCGAAGATGCTGGCGCTGGTGCTGCACGGGATGCAGGGCACGCCTTATATTTTCCAGGGCGAAGAGCTGGGTATGACCAACCCGCATTTCACCCGCATCCTGGACTATCGCGATATCGAAAGCCACAACATGTACGCCGAACTGCGCTCGCAGGGACGCGACAGCGATAACCTGCTGGAGATCCTCGCCAGCAAATCGCGCGACAACGGCAGAACGCCGATCCCGTGGCACGCGGGAGAAAACGGCGGCTTCACCAGCGGCACGCCGTGGATCGGCATGTGTGACAATATGGAAACGATAAACGCAGAAGCGGCGCTGGCTGATGAAAACTCGGTGTTTTACGCCTATCAGAAGCTGATCCAACTCAGGAAAGCCTATCCGATCCTGACCTGGGGCGATTACCTCGATCTGCTGCCGGATCACGCTTATCTGTGGTGCTACTGCCGCCGCTTCGAGAAAGAGGTGCTGGTGGTGGCTGCTAACTTCAGCGGCGAAACGCAGGTCTGGCACCCGCCGGCCTACAGCGGTCACTGGGATGTGCTGATCAGTAACTATCCTGATACGCACGTTACCCCTGGCGAGGTGATGCTGCGTCCGTGGGAAGCGGTGTGGTGGTATCAGAAGCGCTGGGACGGCGGCGCCAACAAGGCGTAAACCGCTTCGGTGGCAAGCAGGCTGCGGCGACTACATACGTAGCGCCGCGTTCGGCACAGTCATGACTGACGTTATCGGACATGGCATCTACAAACGTAACGCCACGTTCAGATCAGGCACGGCTGACGTTAGCAGATGCCGCATTTACAGCGGCGCAAACAGCGCGGTCAGGTCTTCGCTGGTAAAACTTGTTGTTTCGCTCAGGTCGTTTTCCAAAATCCCTTCGGCCAGCTCCGCTTTACGCTGCTGTAGCGCAACGATCTTTTCTTCAATACTGCCTGCGGCGATCAGCTTATAGACAAATACCGGCTTGTCCTGGCCCAGACGATAGGCGCGATCCGTAGCCTGATTCTCTGCCGCCGGATTCCACCAGGGATCGTAATGGATCACCGTATCGGCCGCCGTCAGGTTCAGGCCCACGCCGCCCGCCTTCAGGCTGATTAAAAACACCGGGACTTCGCCGTTCTGGAAGCGGCGTACCGGCTCGCTGCGATCGCGCGTGCTGCCGGTCAGGATCACGTAGGGAATACGCGCCTTCTGTAACTCTTCCGCAATCAGCGACAGCATGGTGGTGAACTGAGAGAAGATCAGGATACGGCGATCTTCCGCCAGCAGATCGCTGAGCATCTCCCGCAGCAGCGCCAGCTTGGCCGACTGTTTAACTCTGGTCGTTTTGTCGCTGTCGATCAGCCGTGGATCGCAGCAGATCTGCCGCAGCTTCAGCAGCGCATCCAGCACCAGCAGATGGCTGCGTCCCGCGCCCTGCTGCTCTACCGCCAGCTTTACGCGATCCTGCATTGCGCCGCGTACTTTTTCGTAAAGCTCGCGCTGCGCGCCTTCCAGCTCTACCGAGCGCACAATGGTGTTCTTCGGCGGCAGCTCTTTCGCCACTTCCTGCTTGCGACGACGCAGCATAAAAGGCCGCACGCGCTTAGCCAGCAGCTCGCGCCTGACCCGATCGCCGTCGCGCTCAATGGGAATACGCCACTCCTGGGTAAAAGCTTTTTCGCTGCCCAGAAAACCGGGCAGCAGGAAATCAAACTGCGACCAAAGTTCACCCAGGTGGTTTTCCAGCGGCGTGCCGGTCAGGCAAAGCCGGTAGCGCGACTTTAACGTGCGGATCACCGAGGCGGCCCGCGACGCGCTGTTTTTCACGTACTGCGCCTCGTCCAGGATCAGCAGATGATAGCTGTGGCCCAGCAGCTGCGGCTGATCGCGCCACAGCAGCGAATAGGTGGTCAGCACCACGTCATAGTGCTCAATGCGATCGTAAAAGGATTTTCGCTGCGGCCCGGTCAGCGCCAGCATTTTTAACGTCGGCGCAAAGCGGCTGGCTTCCTGCATCCAGTTATACACCAGCGTGGTCGGCACCACGATCAGCGCCGGACGATCCAGCCTGCCCGCTTCTTTCTCCAGCAGCAGGTGCGCCAGCGTCTGAATGGTTTTTCCCAGCCCCATATCGTCGGCCAGCACGCCGGACAGATTATTGGCGCGCAGGAACTGCATCCAGCTGATGCCCTGGAGCTGATAGTCGCGCAGCCGGGCCTCAAGACCGGCAGGCGGCGCAACGGGCTGGATCCCTTTCCCCGCCCTCAGGCTCTCCGCCAGCTGCAGGACGCCGTTGTCGCCGTTAAACTGCCAGCGGCCCGTTTCGCTTAGCGCCGTCAGCCTGCCGGCCTCGTAAGGCGCGATACGCAGCGGTGCGGCTTCATCCTGCGCCAGCAGATCGGCCAGGCTGCCCACCAGCGTTTTCAGGCGACCGGCGCCAATATGCAGTCGTTCGTTACGTTCGCTGCGCAGCTCTACCGTTTCGTTATCGGCTATTACCGAAAGGTCGCTGGACAGCCAGCGGCGATCCTGACGGAACAGCCCCGCCAGCAGCGGCCGCATATTCACCTTATACGCACCGGTGTTGGCCTCTATCTCCAGCGCATACCAGCCATCCTGCTGCTGCACGGCGCGGCCATCGATGGCCGCAATTTCCGTAATGTTCCAGGTAAAATCATCGTCCACGCTGGTTTGCCAGCCGCGCTTGCGCAGGTCGGGAAGCACATGATGGATAACATCGCGCCACTGTTCGGGCATGTCCGGGGCGAAAATAGCAGGCGGCAGCGGCGCTGAATGCGGCGTATAGATATGGCCGGAAGGAATGGTCTTCAGCCCGGCGGCGTTAAGCTCGCTTAGCCAGCGCTGCTCCTGCTCCATCCGGCGGCTGACGCGGAAAAGCCTGCCGTGACGATCGGGAAAGTCTTCGCCGCTGCTGCCAGCTGGCACAAGAATACCGGCGTAGTCAAAATGCACCGCGGCAAAATCGAGCCGTTTCTGTCGATGTCCGTAACGGCCAAAACCGCTGATAAATTTCGCGCGCGATTCCAGCCGTAGCATGGGCTGCGGCTCGGCAGTCACCAGCGCGGGCGCGGAGGCGGCCTTGTTGACGGGCTGACGTTGCAGCCAGGCCAGCATGACCGCAGCCGCATGGCGGCAGTTGTTTTTAACCGGACAGGTGCATTCGCCGCTGGCGTGCAGTTTGCCCTGTGGCCGGCTGAAATGCACCATAACCTGAAAAGGTTCGATTTTTCTGCCGGGCACCTCGCCGGTCAACAGATTGTTCTGCCATTGCAGGTGCTGCGCTTTATCCACCAGCTCTTTTGCTCTGGCCACGGTGCGCGCGCCCAGCCAGCGGCTCACCTGTTTTTCGTTGTACGTTACAGAAGACATCAGTCTGTATCCCGGAATGGCCTGAGCAGATAACCGCTTTGCGTAACAGGCAATAATATGAAGTCCGGGCGGGTGATTGCAACTCCGGAAAGGCGCTGAACGTGCGAAAATCGATTAATCACGCTGCCTTCATCCTGCACAGAACGATTTTTGCGCGTTCGGAAAAATGGCCAGCGGCTTAAGTGTCTGACATTGCGTCACCCTTTTGCGATCTTTGTTCCAAATCAAAAACCAGGCGGTTAAATCGCAGGAAAGCACAACATATAGATACTATCATGCCACACTATACCTATATGTAGATATTGAAACAGGGATACGCTATGGCTTCATTAGTGATTAAACGGGACGGCTGCCGCGCGCCTTTTGAGCAAGCACGCATTCTGGAGGCGATAAAAGGCGCGGCCAGCGCGGCGGCTATTCATGATGATGATTACTGCGCGCAGGTGACCGAACACATCTGTCGGCAGCTGACGCAGGAAGAAGTGGATATCCATGTTATTCAGAACACCGTCGAAAACGCGCTGATGCCCGGCCCCTATCCCGCGCTGGCCCGAACCTATATAGAATATCGTCACGACCGCGATATTGCCCGCGAGCTGCGCGGCAAGCTGAATAAGGCGATCCGTGGGCTGGTCGAGCAAAGCAACCCGGCGCTGCTGAACGAAAACGCCAATAAAGACAGTAAGGTGATCCCCACGCAGCGCGATCTGCTGGCCGGTATCGTAGCCAAACACTATGCCACCCAGCATATCCTGCCGCGCGACGTGGTGCTGGCTCACGAGCACGGCGAAATTCACTATCACGACCTGGACTACTCGCCCTTCTTCCCGATGTTCAACTGCATGCTGATCGATCTTAAAGGCATGCTGACCCAGGGCTTTAAGATGGGCAACGCCGAGATAGAGCCGCCTAAATCGATCTCGACCGCTACCGCCGTGACCGCGCAGATTATCGCTCAGGTTGCCAGCCATATTTATGGCGGCACCACTATTAACCGGATTGACGAGGTGCTGGCGCCTTTTGTCGAGGCAAGCCGGGAAAAACATCGGCAGGCGGCGCGTAAATGGCAAATTGCCGATGTGGAAGCCTACGCGCAGAGCTGCACGGAGAAGGAGTGCTTCGACGCCTTCCAGTCGCTGGAGTATGAGGTGAATACGCTGCATACCGCCAACGGCCAGACGCCTTTTGTGACCTTTGGCTTCGGCCTTGGCACCAGCTGGGCGGCGCGGCTGGTGCAGCAGTCCATTCTGCGCAACCGCATTGCCGGACTGGGGAAAAACCATAAAACGGCGGTGTTCCCCAAGCTGGTCTTCGCCATCAAAGAGGGGCTGAACCGCTCGCCGGGCGACGCCAATTACGATATCAAACAGCTGGCGCTGGAGTGCGCCAGCAAGCGCATGTATCCCGATATCCTTAATTATGAGCAGGTGGTGAAAGTGACCGGCTCGTTTAAAACGCCGATGGGCTGCCGCAGCTTCCTGGGCGTGTGGGAAGAGAACGGCGAACAGGTGCATGAAGGGCGTAATAATATCGGCGTGATTAGCCTGAATCTGCCGCGCATCGCGCTGGAGGCGGCAGGTGATGAAGCTCGCTTTTGGGATCTGCTGGACAGCCGTCTGCGGCTGGCGAAAAAAGCGCTGATGACCCGTATCGCCAGGCTGGAAAACGTCAAAGCGCGCGTGGCACCGATCCTCTATATGGAAGGCGCCTGCGGCGTGCGGCTGAAGGCAGACGATAACGTGGCGGAAATTTTCAGACACGGACGCGCTTCGATCTCGCTGGGCTATATCGGCATTCATGAAACCATTAACGCCCTGAGCGGCGGCAAAACCCATCTTTACGATGATGCGGAGCTGCGGCGCAAGGCGCTGGCTATCGTCAGCCGCCTGCGCGAAACGGTCGAGGCCTGGAAAGAGGAAACCGGCTACGGCTTCAGCCTTTACAGCACGCCAAGCGAGAACCTGTGCGACCGCTTCTGCCGTCTGGATCGCGCGCAGTTCGGCATCGTCAAAGGCGTGACCGACAAAGGCTACTATACCAACAGCTTTCATCTTGACGTCGAGAAGAAGGTTAACCCCTACGACAAAATCGATTTCGAAGCGGCCTATCCGCCGCTCGCCAACGGCGGTTTTATCTGTTACGGCGAATATCCCAATATCCAGCATAACCTGAAGGCGCTGGAGGATGTCTGGGACTACAGCTACAGCCGCGTGCCCTATTACGGCACCAATACCCCGATCGACGAATGCTACGAGTGCGGCTTTACCGGAGAGTTTGACTGCACCAGCAAGGGCTTTACCTGCCCCAAATGCGGCAACCACGATCCTGAACGCGTTTCCGTCACCCGGCGCGTCTGCGGCTATCTGGGCAGCCCGGACGCGCGGCCGTTCAACGCCGGCAAGCAGGAGGAAGTGAAGCGCCGCGTTAAGCATCTGGCCGCAGGCCAGCTGGGGTGAATATTCATCAATATTACCCGGTCGATATCGTTAACGGGCCGGGTACGCGCTGCACGCTGTTCGTGGCCGGCTGCGAGCACCAGTGCGTCGGCTGCTATAACAAAAGCACCTGGCGGCTCTATTCCGGCTATCCCTTTACCGTGCAAATGGAAGAGCAGCTGATTGCCGATCTGAACGATACGCGCATCCCGCGCCAGGGTCTGTCGCTGTCGGGCGGCGATCCGCTGCATCCGGCTAACGTGGCCGATATTTACCGGCTGGTACAACGGGTGCGTCGCGACTGTGCGGGAAAAGATATCTGGCTGTGGACGGGCTACTGTCTGGCGGAGCTGAGCGCAGAGCAGCGCCGTGTGGTAGAGCTGCTCGACGTGCTGGTGGACGGTAAATTTATTGAGGCGCTGCGCGATCCGGCGCTGCGCTGGCGAGGCAGCAGCAATCAGGTTATCCACTATCTGCGCTAAGGACGGCGCGGCTTGCTTATCCCGTTCGCCTTTCCCGGCACGGCTAAATCTTATTTACCGACGCGGGCGGGACGCTGTAAATATCGAACTGACCGCTCCATGCGGAGCAGCTACTCACAGTGTTTGCAGATCGCTGACGCAGCGGTCACATTACTATGCCGTTTCGGTCGCGCTTACCGCGCGTGCGGGATCGCTGACGACTCGATGACGGTGACCTCCTGCCGTGCTGGCGCAAAAGCTTCGCGCAGCATCACGGCGGCGACGTCTCTGGCGGCAACGGCGCGCCAGTTGCCCGGCAGCAGACGAAACAGCGGCGCCATCAGCGACTCGCCCGCGCGGCTGTTTTCTCTTTCGCCCAGCAGCAGCGACGGCCGGATTAAGGTCAGGCGCGGCCAGCCCTGCTTTTGCAGCGCGTTCTCCATCTCGCCCTTCACCCGATTGTAGAAGAAAGGCGAATGCATATTTGCGCCATGCGCGCTGACCACCAGCAGATGTTTGGCGCCGAGCCGCTGACCGGCAATGGCCGTATCCACCACCAGCGCATAGTCGACGTGGATAAAGGCCGCCTTGCTGCCCGCCTCGCGCCGCGTGGTGCCCAGACAGCAAAAGACAATATCCAGCGGCGTTTGCAGCGGGCCCAGCACGTCGGTGAGATCGGCCTCCACCAGGTTAGTTACCTTGTTCATCTCCGGCAGCTTACGTCTTGTTGGCGCCACGATCTCGCTGACGCGCGGATCGTCAATCAGCAGGCGCAGAAGATGTTGTCCCACCAGGCCGGTCGCACCGGTAATCAGTACTCTCATCCGTTTCTCCTTTTTACTGAGTGTAGCCTTCGCCTCCCAAAGCGGTTAGCGGCAGCTAACTCCCCCCTGTAATCAGTAACATGCAGCGCATTACTTCGACGCGGCTTGATTTTTCAGTGTTTTCAACCAGGCTTAACTGACTTCACAATAATAACCGGAGGAAAAGATGAGCAAGAAGATTGCTGTCCTGATCACTGATGAATTCGAAGACTCCGAATTTACTTCGCCAGCCGAAGCCTATACCAAAGCTGGCCACCAGGTTGTGACTATTGATAAAAAAGCGGGCGTCACCGTCACCGGCAAGCAGGGTAAAGCCCAGGTGAAGATCGATAAAGATATCGACCATGTAAACGTGGACGACTTCGACGCGCTGCTGCTGCCGGGCGGTCATTCGCCGGATAGCCTGCGCGGCGACGATCGCTTTGTAAACTTCACCAAAGCCTTTGTGGATGCCGGTAAGCCGATCTTCGCTATCTGCCACGGCCCACAGCTGCTGATTAGCGCCAACGCCACGCGAGGCCGCAAAATGACCTCGGTGAAGGCTATCGCTATCGATCTGAAAAATGCCGGTGCCGACTTCTACGACAAAGAAGTGGTGGTGGACAACGACAAGCTGGTCACCAGCCGTACGCCGGACGACCTGCCTGCGTTCAACCGTGAATCGCTGCGCATTCTCGAAACCGTTTGAGAGTAGCGGCCAGGTTCGCCTGGCCGTTCTTTTATTCCCGCCGCCAGCTCAGCTTTTTGCCAAATCCCAACGCGTTATCCACCATTTTCAGCTCGCTGACGGCAATTTCCCAAAGGGGCGCTGAAGCTGCCGCCGCGACCGGAAATCGTTTGATATAGGCCCTACGTGCTTTCTCTTCTGCCGCCCCCGTCAACAGGCTGACCTGCCCCGTATACTGCACGCCTTTGATTAACATCACCGACTTCGGCTGGCCGTTAATCGTGCCTGCAACCTGCGGATCGCGGACAAACTGGCTGCCGTGACGCGTTTTCTCCTCCGTCATCAGCCAGAACGCAACGTTCTCTGCATCAAAGACATAAAAACAGTTGGCGCACCAGACGGGGCTACCGCCGCACACCGACAGCACATGCTGCTTTTGTAAATAGCGGGTGATGGCCTGTAACGGCTCTGGTTCGGACATGATGACTCCCTGAAAACTACGCAAAAAACCTTTCGCGCCGTGCGCGAGCTGATAAACTTTCGGCCACGACTGGCGACGGGCAATAACGGATGGCAACACAGGCAACAGCGCCATGGCACCTTTATATCGTGCAGACAGCAGGCGGCGCGCTCTATACCGGCATTACTAATGATGTGCCGCGACGCTTTAAGCAGCATCAGGCGGGCACGGGCGCGAAGGCGCTGCGCGGCAAAGGGCCGCTGACGCTGCTGTTTCACTGCGAAGCGGGCGACCGCGCCAGCGCCTCCAGGCTGGAATACCGGATAAAGCAGCTGAAACGGCAGGAAAAAATCAGGCTGGTGACGCACCAGCCTGTTTCACTTGAAGCCTGGCTGACCGATCTTACTGGCGGTTAAACGGCGCCGCGAAATCGATCTGGCCTTCCACGCCGCTAAAAGCATCATCCGCCAGCTTGTAGACCTGGAAAGCGGCTTCACCGCCCTGCCAGCGGCAGCGTAGCTGATGGCGGGCGGCCGGTTCAAAACCGTAGCGCCCGTAATAGTCGGGATCGCCCACCACCACTACGGCGGCGTAGCCGAACTCGTTAAGCGTATCCAGCCCCTCGTAAATCAGCTGCTTGTCTAACGGCTGGTCGCGTACGCTTTCATCCACCACCAGCGGCGCCAGGCCTACCCACTGCTTGTCTTCGCCATTCAGGGTGACCGGGCTGAAGGCTGCATAGCCCAGCACCTGTCCTTCATCATCGGTCGCCACAATGCCCAGCGTCAGTAAGCCATCTTCACGCAGCTGCTGTACCAGCTCCGCCTCTGCGGAGGTGGGAAAGCTGCGGCGCAACAAACTGTCTATGCTGGCCGCATCGACGCCGATTTCCGTACGAATTAACATGTTACACCTGCGCGATCTGCTGTCGCAGCCGCGTCCTCAGTCAGTCCTGCCTCAATAAAATCAGCCAGCTGCATCAATCCGATTCGCAGCGGCTTCGGCATAGTCTCAAGCTCGATAGCATCCATCAGATTTTTGACTTCCAGCCCCAGCTCGGTATCGCCTTCAATCACCAGCCGACGCTGAAAAAATAGCGTATCCGGATCGCGCCGACGCGCCGCCACCAGCAGCAGGTCGTTGACGTCGCCGCGAAACCACACATCCGCCTCGGCCCGATCGGCCACCCGTAACGCGCCCTGCTCAACGGTGGTTGCCCAACTCAGCCCCAGATCGCGGATTTCAACACCTAACCAGTGCCCCTGCAAAAAGTTTAACTCACCTTCCGCCAGTGCATAGTGAAATTGCCAGCTCAGCAGCTGCTGCAAAAAATGTTTTTTAGCGGCAAAGGGGGCAAATTGTAGCGGCAGACGCAGCCACTGCGGGCCTTTGCGAACCAGCTGCGCGCGTAACGGGTTAAGCACCATTATCACTCCTTCAGATAAAATTTCAGCTATTTTGCCATATTGCAGGATCCTGTAAGGCAGATGGATCAACAAAGTGCGCAAACCTTGCCGGCTTCGTCATAAAAATTATGGCGATCGTTACGCTTTTCACTGCCCTGCATCAAAAAATGGCACGGTGGAGAAGCGTAAACTTCTTTGTTCTCTTGCTTACGGGATCTTATATGGAACTGCTTTGTCCTGCCGGCAATCTACCGGCCCTGAAGGCGGCCATCGCCAGCGGCGCAGATGCTGTCTACGTTGGGCTGAAAGATGATACCAACGCCCGTCATTTCGCCGGCCTTAACTTCACGGCAAAACGGCTGGAAGAGGCCGCTCGCTACGTTCATCAGCATAGACGCAAACTGCATGTTGCGATTAATACTTTCGCCCATCCATCCGGCTATGCCCGCTGGGAAAATGCCATAGACAGCGCGGCCGACGCGGGCGTGGACGCACTGATCCTGGCCGATATCGCCATGCTGGAATACGCAGCAAGCCGCTATCCTCACATCGAGCGACACGTTTCCGTGCAGGCTTCGGCCACCAACAGCGAAGCGATAAAATTCTATCAGCGCCATTTTGACGTTGCGCGCGTAGTGCTGCCGCGCGTGCTTTCCGTGCATCAGGTTCGCCAGCTTGCCCGCACGTCGCCCGTGCCGCTGGAAGTGTTCGCTTTCGGCAGCCTGTGCATTATGGCCGAAGGTCGCTGCTACCTCTCTTCCTGGCTGACCGGCGAGTCGCCTAATACCGTAGGCGCCTGCTCGCCCGCCCGTTTTGTTCGCTGGCAGCAAACGCCAGACGGGCTGGAATCCCGCCTGAATAACGTGCTGATTGACCGCTACGGCGCTCAGGAAAACGCCGGCTACCCTACGCTGTGCAAAGGCCGTTATAAGGTGGAGCAGACGGCTTACCACACGCTGGAGGAGCCGACCAGCCTGAACACGCTTGAGCTGCTTCCCACGCTGCTGGGCATGAATATCGCCTCGGTGAAAATCGAAGGCCGTCAGCGCAGCCCGGCCTATGTGCAGCAGGTGACGCAAATCTGGCGACAGGCAATCGATCGCTGCAAGGCCGATCCGCAGAATTTTGCCGTGCAGCAGCACTGGATGGCCGCGCTCAGCGCCCTGAGCGAAGGGACGCAAACCACGCTGGGTGCTTATCATCGTCAATGGCAGTAGGAAAAATCATGAAGTATGCGTTAGGGCCGGTGCTTTGGTACTGGCCGAAAGAAGATCTGTTCGCTTTCTACCAGGCCGCCGCCGCCAGCCAGGCGGACATTATCTATGTGGGCGAGGCGGTGTGCAGCAAACGCCGCGCCGTTAAATTTGCCGACTGGATGGCGCTGGCGAAAGAACTGGTCGGCGCGGGCAAGCAGGTTGCGCTAAGCACGCTGGCGCTGGTTGAGTCGCCTTCCGAGCTGACCGAGCTGAAGCGCTATGTCGATAACGGCGAATTTCTGATTGAAGCCAACGATATGGGCACGGTGCATATGGCCGCGGAAGCGGGCCTGCCTTTTGTCGCCGGTCATGCGCTGAACTGTTATAACGCCATGACGCTGCGCCTGCTGCATAAGCTGGGTATGGTGCGCTGGTGTATGCCGGTCGAGCTTTCGCGCGACTGGCTCTGCGCGCTGTTAGCCCAGTGCGAAGAGCTGGGGATCCGCGGCCGGTTCGACGTAGAGGTGCTGGGGTACGGCTATCTGCCGCTGGCGCTCTCCGCCCGCTGCTTTACCGCCCGCGCAGAAGATCGCAGCAAAGACGATTGCCAGACCTGTTGTATTAACTACCCTCACGGCAGAGCGGTGCGCTCTCAGGAAGATCAGCAGGTGTTTGTGCTGAACGGTATCCAGACCATGAGCGGCTACTGCTATAATTTGGGGAACGATCTGGTTTCCATGCAGGGATTGGTGGACATTGTCCGTTTCTCACCGCAGGGAACCGACACGCTGGAAGTGATAAATGCCTTTCACGCTAATGAAACGGGCCATGCGCCGTTAACGCTGATTGACCAGCAGCACTGCAACGGCTACTGGCGGCAAATGGCCGGTCTGACGCTGGTGGAGTAACGCGCCGTCGGCCAGCCGCCATTTCGTTTAGCGCAGTAGAGGCACACTTATCTTTCTTCACGTCCCGGGCTCGCGTAAAGTGCTGCAAATTGCCAATCCGCTTTCCTGAAGATCGCTTAGGCTGTGTATTTGCGCAGGCGCGTAGCCTGGAAATAAAGTGAGCGATTATGTCTGATAAAAAAACTGCCTCTCTGTCCGTGCTCGATCTGGCCCCGATCCCTCAGGGCGCGACCGCGCGTGACGCTTTTCATACCTCGCTGGCGATGGCGCAGCAGGCGGAACAACTGGGTTTCAACCGCTACTGGCTGGCTGAACACCACAATATGACCGGCATCGCCAGCGCGGCGACGTCGGTGCTGATCGGCTATCTTGCCGCTAATACCAGCACGCTACGGCTCGGCTCTGGCGGCGTGATGCTGCCAAACCACGCACCGCTGGTGATTGCCGAGCAGTTCGGTACGCTGGAATCTCTCTATCCGGGACGCATTGATTTAGGCCTGGGACGCGCGCCCGGCTCCGATCAGCGCACCATGATGGCGCTGCGTCGGCATATGGGCGGTCACGTGGATAACTTCCCGGCCGACGTGGCGGAGATAGTCGGCTGGTTCGACGCTGAACAGGGCGAGGCGCCTGCCGTTCAGCCGGTGCCGGGCCTGGGCCTGAAAATCCCCGTCTGGCTGCTTGGCTCCAGCCTTTACAGCGCCCAACTCGCGGCGAAGCTGGGCCTGCCGTTCGCTTTCGCCTCGCATTTTGCGCCCGAGATGCTGTTCCAGGCGCTTCACCTTTATCGCGAAAACTTTAAGCCTTCGGCTCGCCTGGCGCAGCCGCACGCGATGGTTTGCGTTAACGTGGTCGCCGCCGACAGCGAGCGCGATGCCCGTTTCCTGTTTACCTCCATGCAGCAGCAGTTCGTCAATCTGCGTCGCGGTCAGCCGGGCCCGCTGCCTGCGCCGGTGGAAAATATGGATAACCTGTGGTCGCCTTCCGAGCAGTATGGCGTGCAGCAGGCGTTAAGCATGTCGATTGTCGGCGATCTGGATAAAGTGCGTCACGGCCTGTCTGCACTGATGCGGGAAACCCAGGCGGATGAAATCATGGTAAACGGCCAGATTTTTGATAAAGAGGCGCGGCTGCGCTCGTTTGCGCTGGCCATGGAAGCCTACCGCTCGCTGTAACAAAAATGGCGGGGGAAGCCATTCCCTCGCCCGCTGTTAAAACGATTCCCGCCTGACGTACTCGCCCCGCTGCAACTATTCGCTTTCTTAAAGGCAAAAAAAATGCCGGTCACTTTTCAGTGACCGGCATCAGACTGGCTAGCAGTGATTAGGCATCACGACGACGAGTCGGCGCTGCGCCGTCTTCACGACGTGGTGCACGACCGTCACGGCTGAAGCCGCCCGGACGACGCTCGCCGCTACCGCTGCGCTCGTTGCTGAAACGACGACCGCCTTCGCTACGTCCGCCTTCGCTACGCGCGCCGCCGAAACCGCCGCGACCTGGCGCACCGCTACCGCGACGCTCACCGCCACGATCGTTGCTGCGAGGCTGCGCATCACCAATCAGCTGCATATTCATCGGCTTGTTCAGAATACGCGTGCGGGTGAAATGAGACAGAATGTCGCCCGGCATGCCTTTTGGCAGTTCGATAGTTGAGTGCGTACCAAACAGCTTGATGTTGCCGATGTAGCGGCTGCTGATATCGCCTTCGTTAGCGATAGCGCCAACGATATGACGAACTTCAACGCCGTCATCACGACCCACTTCGATACGGTAAACTTCCATATCGCCAACGTCACGACGTTCACGACGTGGACGATCGCCATCACGGGCTTCGCGAGGACCACGGTCCGGACGGTCGCCGCGACGATCGTCACGCTCTTTGAACTCACGACGCGGACGTGGAGCCGGATCTGCCGGTACGATCAGCGGACGTTCGCCCTGCGCCATTTTCAGCAGCGCGGCAGCCAGCGTTTCGATATCCAGCTCTTCTTCCGCAGGCTGCATTTTGCTCAGCAGCGCACGGTACTGTTCCAGATCGCTGCTTTCCAGCTGCTGCTGAACTTTAGCAGCGAACTTGGCCAGACGACGCTGACCCAGCAGCTCTGCATTTGGCAGCTCTACTTCAGGAATAGTCAGCTTCATGGTGCGTTCGATGTTACGCAGCAGACGACGCTCGCGGTTCTCAACGAACAACAGCGCACGGCCGGCACGACCTGCACGACCGGTACGGCCGATACGGTGAACGTAAGATTCGGCATCCATTGGGATGTCGTAGTTCACAACCAAGCTGATACGCTCAACGTCCAGACCACGTGCCGCTACGTCGGTAGCGATCAGAATATCCAGACGGCCGTCTTTCAGACGCTCCAGGGTCTGCTCACGCAGCGCCTGATTCATATCGCCGTTCAGGGCCGCACTGTTATAACCGCTGCGCTCCAGCGCTTCGGCCACTTCCAGCGTGGCGTTTTTGGTGCGCACGAAGATAATCGCCGCATCAAAATCTTCCGACTCCAGGAAGCGTACCAGCGCGTCGGTCTTACGACCGTAAGCGGTCCAGTAGCTCTGGCTGATATCAGGACGCGTGGTCAGGCTTGACTGAATACGCACTTCCTGTGGATCTTTCATGAAGCGTTTGGTGATACGACGAATCGCTTCTGGCATGGTGGCAGAGAACAGCGCGGTCTGATGATCGGCCGGGATCTGCGCCATAATCGTTTCAACGTCTTCGATGAAGCCCATACGCAGCATTTCATCGGCTTCGTCCAGCACCAGGCCGCGCAGGTTAGAAAGGTCTAACGTGCCGCGTTTCAGGTGGTCCAGCAGACGACCAGGCGTACCCACAACAACCTGTGGACCCTGGCGCAGCGCACGCAGCTGTACGTCGTAACGCTGGCCGCCGTAAAGGGCCACTACGTTAAGACCGCGCATGTGTTTAGAGAATTCAGTTACGGCTTCCGCAACCTGAACCGCCAACTCACGAGTTGGTGCCAGCACCAGGATTTGTGGCGCTTTCAGGTTGCTGTCAATGTTGTGTAGCAGTGGCAGCGAGAACGCTGCGGTTTTGCCGCTACCGGTCTGTGCCATACCCAATACGTCACGGCCCGCCAGCAGATGTGGGATACACTCTGCCTGGATCGGAGATGGCTTAACATAGCCCATGCCGTTAAGTGATTCGAGGATGGATTCGTTCAGACCCAGGTCAGCAAAAGTGGTTTCAATTTCAGTCATGTAGTACACGTGCCTCTTAGATTGCGGCGGCCAGTCTACATAACTCGTCGTGAAAACATTCAGTCATTTTCATCAAAAAGTGTGAACCGGCTCAAATTAGTGGTTTCGACGAACAAGAAAGCCCTCACCCGTGAAGATGATGACATTTCAAAAATCAGGCAAAAAAAGTTCGTCAGCTATTGCTGGTCAGATTCTGATAAATCGTCTTGTGTCTGGCCGAGTAGCGCCAGCTCCAACAATGCATATCGGTGCTCAACAAAGTTATGGACGTTGTTGGCAACCGTCAGCTTGAACAACGCTTCTGCGTTGTCCTTCTCCCCCAGACTTAGGTAGTGCTTACCTAAATAGAAGTTGGTTTCACTGAGATGTTCAGCGAGCGAGGTGTTATCCGTTGCGTCCGCCTTGAGCCTCTCCATCAGCGTTTTTTCGCTGATACGGCCCAGGTAGAACTCGACAATATTCCATCCCCATTGGTCTCTGTCCGCCTTATCGTAACGCTGCTTCAGCGCCACTTCTGCCTTGTCGGCGCTCATCTCACGTTCATCGAGATAGAGCCACAGGCTGCGGAAAGGATCGTTAGGATCGTCTTGATAAAACGCCAGCAGATCATCTTGCGCTAGTTTAAATCTTCCACCGTAGTAGAGTGCGATTCCGCGATTTAAACGCGCGTAATTGTAAGTTGGATCAAGCTCAAGTACAGAATCAAACGCTTCGTAGGCAGCATCAAAATTGCCTGCCTGCGTCAGATATATGCCTAAGTAATTGAATACTTCCGGCATATCCGGTCTGACAGACAGCGCTTGTGAAAAATCATTTCGCGCCAGTGCTCTCAAACCTAAACTATCATACAACACTCCGCGCTCATATAACAGCTGTGCGCGTTCATCATCGGTTAATGCCCGACTGGCAAGTATTTGTTCCATGCGCGCCAGGATCACTTCCTGCTGCAACGTAGGCTGTAGCGGAACAGCCAAAACCTCGTTGTTACGCCAATCCGGGTTGCTGCATCCTGCCAGCGTTAAAGCTGTCGCAACGAAACACCAGCGCAAAAAAGGCTTCATTCACCACTCCCAAATACAAACAATGGGATGATCATCCTTTCATCCGCCTGCCGTGCACAAGGTGTCGTCCTGTCCTCGCGATGGAACAGCTCTTCGCGTCGCCGCGAAGAGCTTAGTGTGCTGCTTATTCTGCTGAAGCTTCTGGCGCAGGCGCCGCAGCCGCTTCCGGCTCGGCCGCTTCCTTGATGCTCAGGCGCACGCGGCCCTGACGATCAACTTCCAGAACTTTCACCGGGACTTCCTGGCCCATCTGCAGATAGTCAGTGACTTTCTCAACGCGCTTGTCGGCGATTTGAGAAATGTGCACCAGACCTTCTTTACCGCCGCCGATAGCGACGAAGGCGCCGAAGTCGACGATGCGGGTCACTTTACCGTTGTAAATGCGGCCCACTTCGATTTCTGCCGTGATCTCTTCGATACGGCGGATAGCGAACTTCGCTTTGTCACCGTCGGTCGCAGCGATTTTCACGGTACCGTCATCTTCGATTTCGATGGTGGTGCCGGTCTCTTCGGTCAGCGCACGAATAACAGAACCGCCTTTACCGATCACGTCTTTGATCTTGTCCGGGCTGATCTTGATGGTATGGATGCGCGGAGCAAACTGCGAGATATCGCCGCGTGGCGTGCTGATAGCCTGTTCCATTACGCCCAGGATATGCAGACGCGCGCCTTTAGCCTGGTTCAGCGCCACCTGCATGATTTCGCGGGTGATGCCTTCGATTTTGATGTCCATCTGCAGCGCGGTGATGCCTTCACGGCTACCGGCTACTTTGAAGTCCATGTCGCCCAGGTGATCTTCATCGCCCAGGATATCTGACAGCACAACAAAGTTATCGTTGTCTTTAACCAGACCCATCGCGATACCGGCTACGGCCGCTTTGATCGGCACGCCCGCGTCCATCAGCGCCAGTGAAGCGCCGCATACGGAAGCCATAGACGATGAACCGTTGGATTCGGTGATTTCTGACACTACACGTACGGTGTACGGGAACGCGTCGCCTTTCGGCATTACGGCCAGCACGCCGCGCTTCGCCAGACGACCGTGACCAATTTCACGACGCTTAGGCGAGCCAACCATACCGGTTTCACCCACGGAGTACGGAGGGAAGTTGTAGTGGAACAGGAAGTTGTCGGTGCGTTCACCCATCAACTCGTCCAGGTTCTGTGCGTCACGCGCGGTGCCCAGCGTCGCCGTTACCAGCGCCTGAGTTTCGCCACGGGTAAACAGCGCGGAGCCGTGAGTACGCGGCAGCACGCCGGTGCGCACGTCCAGACCACGGATCATATCTTTTTCACGACCGTCGATACGCGGCTCACCACGCAGAATGCGGCTACGCACCACGTTCTTTTCCAGACCGTGCAGGATATCGCTGATTTCGCCTTCGTCCAGGCTTGCGTCTTCCGCCAGCAGCGCCGCTGTGGTTTCAGATTTGATCACGTCAACCTGAGCGTAACGCTCCTGTTTTTCGGTGATGCGGTAAGCGTCGCTCAGACGGGATTCGGCCAGCGCGGCGATGCGGCTGTTCAGCGCTTCGTTAACCGCTTCCGGCTGCCATTCCCAGCGAGGTTTGCCCGCTTCGGCAACCAGTGCCTTAATGTTTTCGATAACAACCTGCTGCTGCTCGTGGCCAAATACCACGGCGCCCAGCATCTGATCTTCGCTCAGCAGTTCCGCTTCGGATTCCACCATCAGCACGGCACCTTCGGTACCGGCAACAACCAGATCCAGCTTGCTTTCTTTCAGCTCGTCGGTGGTTGGGTTCAGCACGTACTGGTCGTTGATGTAACCCACGCGGGCAGAGCCGATTGGGCCGTTGAAAGGAATACCGGACAGGCTCAGCGCGGCAGAAGCGCCGATCATCGCTACGATATCAGGGTTAACCTGTGGGTTAACGGAAACCACGGTGGCAATCACCTGGACTTCGTTAACAAAACCTTCCGGGAACAGCGGGCGAAGCGGGCGGTCAATCAGACGCGCAATCAGCGTTTCGCCTTCGCTTGGACGGCCTTCACGACGGAAGAAGCTGCCCGGGATACGACCAGCAGCGTAGGTACGCTCCTGATAGTTGATGGTCAGAGGGAAAAAGTCCTGACCCGGCTTGGCTTTTTTCTGGCCAACTACGGTTACAAATACAGCGGTGTCGTCCATGCTGACCATAACGGCAGCGGTGGCCTGACGAGCCATCATACCGGTTTCAAGCGTGACGGTATGCTGACCATACTGGAATTTTTTTACGATCGGATTCAGCAAAATAATGTCCTTAACGTTCCTGGCAAGAGCTTTCTCCTGCCGTGACTCTTAAATCTTCATTGCATCCTCGCGACTAATGACAACCCTAATCCCTTATGGGACAAAGCCTCTCATTAGCCGCGCGAATCTCTGCAACTGAAGATCACACTCAGCAACAATACAATAGTTTGGCCTGGATTGCTGCCGCCCGACTGAAAAAAGGGGCCATAAAGGCCCCTTTTTAGCGAAACTCGCACAAATCTGCCTTTTTCCCCCTTTTCCTTCGTCGGACGACGAAAGCGAGGAGAGCAGACTGTAAGACTTAGCGACGCAGACCCAGACGCTCGATCAGGCTGGTGTAACGTGCAACGTCTTTACGCTTCAGGTAATCCAGCAGCTTACGACGCTGTGAAACCATGCGCAGCAGACCGCGACGGCTGTGGTGGTCTTTTTTGTGCTCAGAGAAGTGACCCTGCAGATGGTTAATCTGAGCGGTCAGCAGAGCAACCTGAACTTCGGTAGAACCACTGTCGTTAGCATCACGGCCGTAATCAGCAACGATCTGCGCTTTGTTTTCTGCACTTAGAGACATTTTACTACTCCAAATTTTAAGATAAATGTACAGGCGCCGATCTCTAATTCAGCCACCCAATGTAAAGCCGCGCCATTCTACTCTGAGCCTGAGGCTTTCGCAAATGATGCATCGGAATATTCTACAACCAGCCGACGCGGCGCAACGCGGCCATCTTCCGCCACTTCCGCCATGCCGATAAACTGACGCGCCTCGCCTTCCGTGACGCGCACCAGCCCCGAGTCCGGCACGTTCGCCGCATGCACCGGCATGCCCTGTTTAAAGTAAGCCGCCGCGCTGACAGGCAGGTTTACCTCAGGATAAGCCGCCGCCGGGCTGTCCATCGGCATCAGCAACGGGTCGAGCAGCTCTGCCGCCGGACGCTCGTTACGCACGGCCTCTTCGCTAAGTGCCTGCAGCTGCTCCAGCGTGACCATTGCGTCGATCGGATAGGTCGCGACCTGCAAACGACGCAGGAAAATCACGTGCGCACCGCAGCCCAGCATTTCGCCTAAATCGTCCGTAATGGTGCGGATGTAAGTGCCTTTTGAGCAGTGGATTTCCAGCTCCAGCTCGTCGCCTTCAAGGCGAATAAATTTTAGTTCGTAAACGGTAATGCTGCGTGCTTCACGCGGAACTTCAATGCCTTCACGCGCATATTCATAGAGCTTGCGCCCCTGATACTTGAGCGCCGAATACATTGACGGCACCTGCTGCGTTTCGCCACGAAAGCTATCCAGCGCGGCGTCAAGCTGCGCCTGCGTGAAGTTCACCGGCCGTTCGCTGATGATCTGACCGTCCGCATCCGAAGTATCGGTACGCTGGCCTAACCGCGCGATCACGCGATAGCGCTTGTCGGAATCGAGCAGATAGCGGGAAAACTTCGTCGCTTCGCCCAGGCATATTGGCAGCATACCGGTCGCCAGCGGATCGAGCGCGCCCGTATGGCCCGCGCGGTTGGCGTTAAACAGCCGCTTAACTTTTTGCAGCGCGTCGTTAGACGACAGGCCGCCGGGCTTGTCCAGCAGCAGGACACCGTGAATATCGCGTCCGCGACGACGAGGACGACTCATTACTCCTCCTTGTCGTCTTCCGCAGGGCCACGGCGCTCGGCGTCGTTGCGAACCACGTTAGTGACAAGGTTAGACATGCGCATCCCTTCAACCAGCGAGTTGTCGTAGAAGAAGGTCAGTTCAGGCACGATACGCAGGCGCATCGCTTTGCCCAGCAGGGAGCGGATATAGCCGGAAGCGTCGCCCAGCGCGCGCAGGCCGCCTTTGATGGCGTCTTCGTCTTTATCGTTTAAAAAGGTAACGAACACTTTTGCATAGGCCAGGTCGCGGGAGACTTCCACGCCGGAAACCGTGACCATCATGCCCAGACGCGGATCTTTGATCTCACGCTGTAAAATAATCGCGATCTCTTTCTGCAGTTCCTGGGAGACGCGCTGCGGGCGACCGAATTCTTTCGCCATAATTATTCTCTCCAAATAAATACGGGAGGCGCAAAGGCCTCCCGAACAGGTTGGTCAGGCAACCATTAAGCGATGGTACGCTGGATTTCGATGATCTCGAAGACTTCGATCATATCGCCAACACGCACATCGTTGTAGTTCTTCACGCCGATACCACATTCCATGCCGTTACGGACTTCGTTAACGTCATCCTTGAAGCGGCGCAGGGATTCCAGCTCGCCTTCATAGATAACCACGTTGTCGCGCAGCACGCGGATTGGGTTGTGACGCTTAATGTTGCCTTCCGTCACCATACAGCCGGCAACCGCGCCAAACTTAGGTGATTTGAACACGTCACGCACTTCGGCCAGGCCGGTGATCTGGTGCTTGTATTCCGGCGCCAGCATACCGCTCATCGCCTGCTTCACTTCGTCAATCAGGTTATAGATGACGGAGTAGTAACGCAGATCCAGGCTTTCTGAATCGATCACGCGGCGCGCGGACGCGTCGGCACGAACGTTAAAGCCTACCAGGATGGCGTTGGAAGCCGCAGCCAGCGTGGCGTCGGTCTCGGTGATACCACCTACGCCGGAGCCAACGATTTTCACTTTCACTTCGTCAGTGGAAAGCTTCATCAGCGAGTCGGCGATAGCTTCGACAGAACCCTGTACGTCCGCTTTCAGCACGATGTTCAGCTCGGAAACTTCGCCTTCGGTCATGTTAGCAAACATGTTCTCCAGCTTGGATTTCTGCTGACGCGCCAGCTTAACTTCACGGAATTTGCCCTGACGATAGAGCGCCACTTCACGCGCTTTCTTCTCGTCACGCACCACGGTCGCTTCATCACCGGCAGCAGGCACGCCTGACAGGCCCAGGATTTCGACCGGGATCGAAGGACCCGCAGTCAGCACTTCGCGGCCCAGCTCGTCACGCATCGCACGCACACGGCCATACTCGAAGCCGCACAGCACGATATCGCCTTTGTTCAGCGTACCTTCACGTACCAGCACGGTAGCAACAGGGCCGCGACCTTTATCCAGGAAGGATTCGATCACGACGCCGCTGGCCATACCCTGACGAACAGCGGTCAGCTCCAGGACTTCAGCCTGCAGCAGGATAGCGTTCAGCAGGTCGTCGATACCGGTTCCGGCTTTCGCGGAAACGTTAACGAACATGTTCTCGCCGCCCCACTCTTCCGGAATGATACCGTACTGAGTCAGTTCGTTTTTAACGCGATCCGGATCGGCTTCTGGCTTATCGCACTTGTTCACCGCAACCACAACCGGCACTTTCGCCGCTTTGGCGTGCTGGATAGCTTCGATGGTCTGTGGCATCACGCCGTCATCGGCGGCGACAACCAGGATAACGATATCCGTTGCCTGAGCACCACGAGCACGCATTGCGGTAAACGCGGCGTGGCCAGGGGTATCCAGGAAGGTCACCATACCGTTGTCGGTTTCGACGTGGTAAGCACCGATGTGCTGGGTAATGCCGCCCGCTTCGCCAGAGGCGACTTTAGTGGAGCGAATGTAGTCCAGCAGTGAGGTTTTACCGTGGTCAACGTGGCCCATGATGGTCACGACCGGCGCACGGGATTCCATGGCCGCATCGGTATCACGATCGCTCATTACCGCTTCTTCCAGCTCGTTCTCGCGGCGCAGCGTCACTTTGTGACCCATCTCTTCCGCGACCATCTGGGCAGTTTCCTGATCGATAACCTGGTTGATGGTGGCCATAGCGCCCATTTTCATCATCGCTTTGATGACCTGGGAGCCTTTCACCGCCATCTTGTTAGCCAGTTCCGCTACGGTGATGGTTTCACCGATAACCACGTCACGGTTAACAGCCTGAGCCGGCTTGTTGAAGCCCTGCTGCAGCGTACTCTTACGCTTGCCGCCTTTACCGCCACGGAATTGCGCACGCGCTTCTTCACGGTCGGTTTTCGCTTCGGAATGCTTGTTGCCTTTCTTACGCTGTGGGGCTTTAGCCGGACGAGCAGCGCGAGTGCGGCGATCGCCTTCAACCTGCGCATCGTTCTCGTCTTCTGCCGCACGGGCGTGGGTAGAGGTGGTCACGTGATAGTCAGAAGTGTCTTCCACTTCTTTCTCCGCTTCCGCCCATTCTGAACCTTTTTCTTCCGCCATTTTACGGGCCTCTTCCGCTACGCGCTTCGCTTCTTCTTCGATCTTGCGACGCGCTTCTTCTTCAGCTTTACGCTTCAGTTCAGCGGCTTCCGCTTCACGACGGGCTTTATCAGACTGTTGATTGCGGGTCATATCGTCGGTTTGTTGGTTGCTCACTTTGTCTTTTTCCGCTGCTTCACGCCTGGCTTTCTCTGCCGCCTCACGTTTAGCCTGCTCCTCGGCTTCACGCTGCGCTTTTTCTTGAGCTTCGCGCTGGGCTTTTTCTTCAGCCTCGCGACGAGCCATTTCTTCCGCTTCGCGCTGTGCCTGCTCTTCTGCTTCTGCCTGAGCGGCTTCTGCAGGATCGCCTTTTACATAGGTGCGTTTTTTGCGGACTTCGATTTGCACCGATTTACTTTTACCGCCGGTGCCCGGAATATTCAAGGTGCTGCGCGTTTTGCGCTGTAAGGTCAGTTTACCAGAACCGCCATTGTTGTCGCGATTCAGGTGCGTCAGGAGCGTCTCTTTTTCCTGCTGGGTCACAGAGTCGGTTTCAGACTTGCGGATCCCTGCATCAGCAAATTGCTGTACCAGGCGTTCTACCGGTGTCTGAATCTCTGCCGCCAGCGATTTTACAGTTACATCTGTCATGCTGTTCCTTCCTGCTACAGTTTATTACGCGTCGTCGCCGAACCAGCAGATATTTCGTGCAGCCATAATCAGCTCGCCGGCCCTTTCGTCGTTCAGGCCTTCAATATCTGTCAGATCGTCAACACCCTGCTCGGCAAGATCTTCCAGCGTGCAAACGCCAATCGCTGCCAGCTTAAATGCCAGCTCACGGTCAAGACCTTCCAGGTTCAGCAGATCTTCTGCCGGCTGTTTGTCGCCCAGACTCTCGGCTTTTTCCAGAGCAAGGGTGGTTAACGCATTTTTCGCACGATCGCGCAGCGCTTCTACTGTCTCTTCATCCAGACCGTCGATTTCCAACAGCTCGTTGATAGGCACGTATGCCAGCTCTTCCAGAGAAGAGAAGCCTTCTTCAACCAGCACGGTTGCGAAATCTTCATCAATATCGAGATGTTTGGTAAAGACGTCGATGGCAGCGTGGGCTTCAGCCTGGTGCTTGGCCTGCAGATCGTCGACCGTCATCACGTTCAGCTCCCAGCCACTCAGCTGCGAAGCCAGACGCACGTTTTGGCCGTTACGGCCAATCGCCTGAGCCAGATTTCCGGCTTCTACGGCGATATCCATGGTGTGATTATCTTCATCCACCACGATAGAGGCGACGTCCGCCGGGGCCATCGCATTGATCACGAACTGCGCAGGATTGTCATCCCACAGCACGATATCAATACGTTCGCCACCCAGCTCGCTGGACACCGCCTGAACTCGCGCACCGCGCATACCCACGCAGGCGCCGACCGGGTCGATACGCTTGTCGTTGGTTTTTACGGCGATCTTGGCACGGGAGCCTGGATCGCGCGCGGCAGCTTTAATCTCAATCACTTCTTCAGCAATTTCCGGCACTTCAATGCGGAACAGTTCGATTAGCATCTCCGGTTTGGAGCGCGTAACGAACAGCTGTGCACCACGCGCTTCCGGCCGTACTGCATAGAGTACGCCGCGGATGCGGTCGCCCGGACGGAAGTTTTCACGCGGCAGCATATCTTCACGAATGATTACCGCTTCCGCATTGGTATTAGAACCATCGGTTGGGCGCACTTCGAGAGAGATGTTGTCGCGGTTCACTTTCTTCACGACGCCGGTGATGATCTCACCTTCCTGCTCGCGGAACTGGTCAACGACCATCGCGCGTTCTGCCTCGCGCACTTTCTGCACGATAACCTGTTTTGCCGTCTGCGTGGTGATACGGTCAAAGGTGACAGATTCGATTTGATCTTCAACATAATCGCCCAGATTCAGCGATTCGTCTTCGAATCGCGCGGCATCCAGGGTGATTTCACGCGTTGGCATGGTGACTTCGTCAACAATGACCCAGCGGCGAAACGTGTCAAAATCGCCGCTTTTGCGATCGATGCTGACGCGGACGTCGATTTCCTGCTCGTACTTTTTCTTGGTAGCCGTGGACAGCGCGCTCTCCAGCGCTTCGAAAATCTTCTCGCGCGGGAGGGATTTCTCGTTCGATACTGCCTCGACTACAGCTAAGATTTCTTTGTTCATCCTGGTATGCCTCAATCCGGACTTTTAAAAGTGGGGAACCAGGTTCGCCTTCTGGATGTTACTCAGCGCGAACACTTCGTCGTTACCCTCAACGGCAACGGTTACCATTTCACCATCTACGGATTTAATGATTCCCTGCCACTTGCGGCGGTTCTGTACGGCCATACGCAGCACCAGGCTTACTTCCTCGCCGGTGAATCGCGCGTAGTGCTCTGCGGTAAAGAGTGGGCGCTCAAGGCCTGGCGAGGAGACTTCAAGGTTATAAGCCACGGTGATGGGATCTTCAACATCAAACACCGCGCTGACCTGGTGGCTGACATCAGCACAATCATCAACATTGATGCCATCTTCACTATCAATATAGATGCGCAGCGTAGATGTGCGACCGCGAACGAACTCAATGCCAACCAGCTCGTAGCCCAGCGCTTCTACCGGTGCCGTAATCAGCTCTGTTAATTTTTGCTCTAATGTGGACAATCCCACCCCCAAGACATAAAAAAAGGGCTTAATAGCCCAGTATGCTGTTTCCTGATAACAAAAAACCCCGATAAATCGGGGCTTTATGCGACTGGACCCTGTACGCCATAAATGGCGGTTCGGCACAATCCATAGAATTTTTTTCAAAATTCGCTGTTAGCGCCGTGCAATGCATACAGTATATTTGAAAAAGAACTCTAAGGGAAAGTGGTTGCGGGGGCCGGATTTGAACCGACGACCTTCGGGTTATGAGCCCGACGAGCTACCAGGCTGCTCCACCCCGCGTCCGAAAACGTGGCAAATACTACGCCGATCTTGCATAAAATGCAAGCAAAACTGAGATTTGGTACCGAGGACGGGACTTGAACCCGTAAGCCCATGCGGGCACTACCACCTCAAGGTAGCGTGTCTACCAATTCCACCACCACGGCACTAAAAGGTTGCGACTTTTTCTTTTCTGTCGCGTCGAAATTTACAGCTTACTGTGGGATATCGCTACCCGGCGCGGCCGGTTTCGCTGGCTGACTCTGCTGCTGTGCAGGCTGAGACAGATTTTCCCACTCGCTTCCTTTCTGCGTTTTGTTGCTGTTCAGGTTGCCCAGGATCAGACTGATTACAAAGAACAGCGTCGCCAGCACTGCGGTCATACGGGTCATAAAGTTGCCAGAACCGTTAGAGCCGAACAGCGTTGCTGAAGAACCTGCACCGAACGATGCGCCCATATCAGCGCCTTTACCTTGCTGCAGCATGATCAGACCTACAAGGCCGATTGCCACAATAAGGAAAACTACCAAAAGAGCTTCGTACATAATCAACCTGTTTCCTTGCGCGTTATCGCGCATTTAAGCTTCAAAACCAGTGAGCAGATAGCGTTGTCGCTACCCATCAGAAGCGGGTGTGAATACTAACCAAAGCGGCCTGATTGCGCAAGGGCAATTTAGCACGGCCACGTCAATTGCAGAAAAAAGCGGCAAAAGCGACGACAAAGCTGAAAAAAGCGCCAACTATCACACGGCTACGACGCTTTCAGCCGGGCACCCTGTCGTGCCCGGCCCGGTTATTATTTGCCTCAGACAGCCTTGACCGCATCGGCAATGCGGTGTGCCAGCGACGTGACCTGCGCTTCGTCTTCGCCTTCCACCATCACGCGGATCAGCGGCTCGGTGCCCGATTTACGCAGCAGGACGCGACCACGCCCTTTCAGTTCTTTTTCCGCTTCGGCCGTCACCGCTTTCACCTGCGCATCTTCCAGCGGATCGGTTGCGCCGCTAAAGCGCACGTTCACCAGGATCTGCGGCAGCAGCTTCATGCCGCTGCACAGGTCGTGCAGGCTCATATGGTTGCGTACCATGGCAGTGAGTACCTGCAAACCTGCCACAATGCCGTCGCCGGTAGTGGTCTTGTCCAGCAGGATAACGTGACCGGAGTTTTCCGCGCCCAGCCGCCAGCCTTTCTCCTGCAGCTTCTCCAGCACGTAGCGGTCGCCCACTTTCGCCCTGGCGAAAGGAATGCCCAGCTGTTTCAGCGCCAGCTCAAGCCCCATATTGCTCATCAGCGTGCCTACCACGCCGCCGCGCAGCTGGCCCTGGCGCAAGCCTTCGCGAGCCACGATATAGAGGATCTGATCGCCGTCGACCTTTTCACCCAGGTGATCGACCATCATGATACGGTCGCCGTCGCCGTCATAGGCCAGCCCGATATCGGCTTTTTCAGCCAGTACGCGAGCCTGCAGCTGGCGAAGATCGGTTGCGCCGCATTCCTTGTTGATGTTCATTCCGTCCGGATTGACGCCAAGGGTAATAACTTCCGCCCCCAGCTCGCGCAGCACGTTTGGCGCAATGTGATAGGTGGCGCCGTTGGCGCAGTCCACCACGATTTTCAGGCCGTTCAGGCTCAGCTCGCTGGGGAAGGTGCCTTTACAGAATTCGATATAGCGGCCTGCGGCATCCACAATACGGCTGGCGCGTCCCAGCTCGGCAGAGTCAACGCAGGTAATGGGCTTTTCCATTTCCGCTTCAATCGCTTCTTCGACCTCATCCGGCAGCTTGGTGCCGTCGATCGAAAAGAATTTGATGCCGTTGTCGTCGAAAGGGTTATGCGACGCGGAAATCACAATACCCGCTTCCGCGCGGAAAGTGCGGGTCAAATAGGCGATAGCGGGCGTCGGCATTGGGCCGGTAAAAGCGGCTGACAAACCTGCCGCCGCCAGGCCTGCTTCCAGCGCGGATTCCAGCATGTAGCCGGAAATACGCGTGTCCTTACCAATAATAATTTTTTTTGAGCCGTTGCGCGCCAGCACTTTGCCTGCCGCCCAGCCCAGCTTCAGAACGAAGTCTGGGGTAATCGGCGTTTCGCCGACCTTGCCACGAATGCCATCTGTACCAAAATATTTACGGTTGCTCATGCTACTTTTCCTTCGCTGACAGTGTCGCCTCGACGACGCGCATCGCCTCAACGGTTTCTTTAACATCGTGAACGCGCAAAATATGCGCGCCCTGCATAGCGGCAATAACCGCGCAGGCCAGGCTGCCCGTCAGCCGCTGCGTCGGCCCGACGTTCAACAGCTGCCCAATCATACTTTTGCGTGACATGCCGACCAGCAGCGGCAGCCCAAAGCGGTGAAAATCGGCCAGGTGCGCTAACAGTTGGTAATTGTGGGAGAGATTCTTACCGAAACCGAATCCCGGGTCGAGCAGCAGCTGCGTTTTTTTGATCCCCGCCGCCTCGCAGCGAGCGATCTGCTCCACGAAGAAGGCGTCCACTTCCTGCAACAAATGACGATACTGCGGGGACTGCTGCATCGTTTTAGGATCGCCCTGCATATGCATCAGGCAGACCGGCAGCCCCGTCTCTGCCGCCGCTTCCAGCGCGCCGGGTTTCTGCAGGGAGCGGATATCGTTAATGATATGCGCGCCAGCCTTTGCGGCTTCCCGGATAACCTCCGGGCTGGAGGTATCCACAGAGATCCATACCTCAAAGCGCTGCGAGATAGCTTCCACAACGGGGATAACGCGCGCCAGCTCCTGTTCAACGCTGACCTCATCCGCTCCAGGACGCGTAGATTCGCCGCCGATATCAATGATGGTCGCGCCAGCGTTAATCATGCCGTTAGCGTGCGTCAGGGCCTGCACTAAATCGTTATGCTTGCCGCCGTCCGAAAAAGAGTCCGGCGTCACGTTCAGAATGCCCATAACGTGAGGATGAGTCATATCGAGCACGGAATCTCGGGCGTGAAGCTTCATGGCGGCGGTTCTCCTTCAGTGTGGTGAGATAATCATAAAAAAAAACCCCGGTCATCGCCGGGGTTTGTTGTTGCTCGGTCACGCTTACATGGTGTTACCAGGGTTTGGCGTACGCGGTTCGTCGACCGGACGCGGCGCCTTAGGCGTACCGTTGTCAGAGCTGCTGCTGCCCGGATCTTCCCAACCGGCTGGCGGACGCACTTCGCGGCGAGCCATCAGGTCGTCGATCTGAGGCGCATCAATGGTTTCATACTTCATCAGCGCGTCTTTCATCGCGTGAAGGATGTCCATATTCTCGTTCAGGATACGGCGGGCGCGCTGGTAGTTGCCTTCGATCAGCGCTTTCACTTCCTGATCGATAATGCGTGCCGTTTCATCAGACATATGCTTCGCTTTCGCGACGGAACGTCCCAGGAACACTTCGCCCTCTTCTTCCGCATAAAGCAGCGGACCCAGCTTCTCGGAGAAGCCCCATTGCGTAACCATGTTACGTGCAATGGAGGTCGCTACTTTGATGTCGTTAGACGCGCCGGTAGACACATGCTCTACGCCATAGATGATCTCTTCCGCCAGGCGGCCGCCGTAAAGCGTGGAGATCTGGCTTTCCAGCTTCTGACGGCTGGCGCTGATAGCATCGCCTTCCGGCAGGAAGAAGGTCACGCCCAGCGCACGGCCACGTGGAATAATCGTGACTTTGTGTACCGGATCGTGTTCTGGCACCAGACGGCCGATAATGGCATGGCCCGCTTCGTGATAAGCGGTAGATTCTTTCTGCGCTTCCGTCATCACCATGGAGCGACGTTCCGCACCCATCATGATTTTGTCTTTCGCTTTCTCGAACTCAACCATTGAAACCACGCGCTTGTTGCCGCGGGCGGCAAACAGAGCGGCTTCGTTCACCAGGTTCGCCAGATCGGCACCGGAGAAGCCCGGCGTACCGCGTGCGATAACCAGCGCATCAATGTCGGTAGCCAGCGGCACGCGACGCATATGCACTTTCAGGATCTGCTCACGGCCACGCACGTCTGGCAGACCGACCACAACCTGACGGTCGAAACGGCCCGGACGCAGCAGCGCAGGGTCAAGCACGTCAGGACGGTTAGTTGCCGCGATGACGATAATGCCTTCATTGCCTTCAAAGCCGTCCATCTCAACCAGCATCTGGTTCAGCGTTTGCTCACGTTCATCGTGACCACCGCCCAGACCCGCGCCGCGCTGACGACCTACCGCATCGATCTCATCGATAAAGATGATGCACGGCGCCGCCTTCTTGGCTTGTTCAAACATATCGCGTACGCGGGATGCGCCCACGCCGACAAACATTTCAACGAAGTCAGAACCGGAGATAGTAAAGAAAGGCACTTTCGCTTCACCCGCGATGGCTTTCGCCAGCAGGGTTTTACCGGTACCCGGAGGACCGACCATCAGCACGCCTTTTGGAATTTTACCGCCCAGCTTTTGGAAACGGCTCGGCTCGCGCAGGTATTCCACCAGCTCGGCGACTTCCTCTTTCGCTTCGTCACAGCCTGCAACGTCCGAAAACGTCGTCTTGATCTGATCTTCCGTCAGCATACGGGCTTTGCTTTTGCCGAAGGACATCGCGCCCTTGCCGCCGCCGCCCTGCATCTGACGCATAAAGAAAATCCACACGCCGATCAATAGCAGCATCGGGAACCATGAAATGAAGATGGAAGCCAGCAGGCTTGGCTCTTCAGGCGGTTCGCCTACCACTTTGACATTTTTGGTCAACAGGTTATCGAGCAACTTAGGATCGTTGACGGGGATGTAGGTGGTGTATTTGTTGCTGTCTTTTTTGACAACGTTGATTTCACGCCCGTTAATACGTGCCTCGCGGACCTGATCCTGGTTCACTTCCGACAGGAAGGTTGAGTAATCAACCCTACGGCCATTTGACTCGCTGGGCCCAAAGCTCTGGAAGACCGACATCAGCACGACTGCGATGACTAGCCAGAGAATCAGGTTTTTCGCCATGTCACTCAAGGGATTAACCTCTTATTACAACTGTGTTAACAGACAGCGTAGGGTACTATAGTTTGCGCCCTGTCGCTACAATGTACACTTCACGTGAACGAGAACGTGAAGCGTCCGGCTTACGAATTTTCACTTTCGTAAACAGGGAGCGAATTTCCCGGAGGTAATCTTCAAAGCCATCTCCCTGAAACACCTTCACTAAAAAACTGCCGCCGGGTGCCAGAACGTCCCGGCACATCTCCAGCGCAAGCTCAACCAGATACATTGACCTTGGAATATCTACCGCCGGCGTTCCCGTCATGTTGGGCGCCATATCGGACATTACTACCTGCACTTTGGTATCGCCAACGCGATCCATAAGCGCTTTCAGCACCAGTTCATCACGAAAATCGCCCTGAAGGAAATCGACGCCGACGATAGGATCCATCGGCAGGATATCACAGGCAATCACGCGACCTTTTGATCCAATTTGCGTCACCACATATTGAGACCATCCGCCTGGCGCCGCACCGAGATCGACAACCGTCATCCCCGGCTTAAACAGCTTGTCACCCTGCTGTATTTCATCAAGTTTAAACCAGGCGCGCGAACGCAGCCCTTTTTTCTGCGCCTGCAGCACATATTTATCGCTAAAGTGTTCCTGTAGCCAGCGGCTGGAACTGGCCGAACGCTTTTTACCAGTCATACAATTTCCAACTATGATTCAACGTATGCGATAAATAAACCGCACAAATCAGCATGCCGATTTGGTGATATACCCGAGATGGCGGTAGAATGACCCGTTTTCAATCCCAATGTAAGTAAAAAATACGATGAATCTGAGTACCAAACAAAAACAGCACCTGAAAGGACTGGCCCATCCGCTGAAGCCTGTCGTGATGTTAGGCAACAACGGTCTGACCGAAGGGGTGCTGGCCGAAATCGAACAGGCACTGGAGCACCATGAGCTCATCAAGGTAAAAATCGCGACGGAAGACCGTGAGACAAAAACCCTGGTGGTAGAGGCTATCGTGCGCGAAACCAAAGCCGCAAACGTGCAGGTTATCGGCAAGACGCTGGTGCTGTACCGTCCGACGAAGGAACGTAAAATCGCTCTTCCTCGCTAAAAGCTAGCCGCAGAAGAAAGTGACACGCTCGTGATGTCAGGAAAAGGCCGCAAAGCGGCCTTTTTCTTTTCTTTACACTATGTCTGAAAAATAGCTTAAGAGTAAATCAGATATACTCTATTTTCAGAATTTCATACTCAACGTCGCCGCCCGGCGTTTTGATGATGGCCACATCATCCACTTCTTTGCCGATCAAACCGCGCGCCATCGGCGAGTTAACAGAAATCAGATTTTGTTTAAAGTCCGCTTCGTCATCGCCCACGATACGGTAGGTCGACTCCTCATCCGTGTCCACGTTCAATACGGTAACGGTAGCGCCAAAGATCACGCGACCATTCGCATTCATTTTAGTGACGTCAATCACCTGAGCGTTGGACAGCTTGGCTTCGATTTCCTGAATACGACCTTCACAGAAGCCCTGCTCTTCGCGTGCGGCGTGGTACTCTGCATTTTCTTTCAGGTCGCCATGCTCGCGTGCTTCCGCGATAGAAGCAATAATTCTGGGGCGTTTAACGGTTTTCAGCTCTTCAAGCTCTTCGCGCAGTCTCTCGGCGCCCCTTAGCGTCATCGGAATCTGATTCATCTCAATACCTCGTCAACTGATCCTGTGCAAAATTTTCGTCATCCTGACAGGTAAGTGCAGAAAAAGCGTTCTGCGGCGCTTGCCACTGATTTACAAACGAAAGAAACCTGGCCCGGAGGAAACCCAGGGCCTGGTGGTTTTGCATTTTGATACGTATTTTACCCCAGAGTTCCCTATGGGTCATCGTTTACTTTCCACCATGATGCACCGTAGTATGGCAACATCACCTGCCAGTAAACGCGAGATTATGCGATTTTCACGAATTGTTACCGGCTTAGCTTGCGCATTTATGCTGAATGCCAACGCGGCCACGGTCGAAGACTATATGCAGTATCTGCCCGATGGCGCGAATCTGGCGCTGATTGTGCAAAAAGTCGGCGCGGATACGCCTTCTATTGATTATCACAGCAAGCAGATGGCGCTGCCCGCCAGTACGATGAAAGTCATTACCGCGCTGGCCGCCCTGCTCCAGCTTGGGCCGGAATACCGTTTTCATACGCAGCTGGAAAGTAAAGGCTCCATCAGCAACGGGACGCTAAAAGGCGACCTTGTGGCGCGATTCGGCGGCGATCCGACGTTAACGCGTCAGGGTCTGCGCAATATGGTTGCCGTCTTAAAAAAGCAGGGCGTCGACCATATTCAGGGTAACCTGGTGATCGACACCTCGGTGTTCGCCAGCCATGATAAAGCGCCGGGCTGGCCGTGGAACGATATGACGCAGTGCTTCAGCGCGCCGCCCGCGGCCGCTATCGTGGATCGTAACTGTTTCTCCGTTTCGCTCTACAGCGCGCAGACGCCGGGCGAAAAAGCCTTTATTCGCGTGGCTTCGTTCTATCCGGTCAATATGTTCAGCCAGGTACGCACGCTGGCGCGCGGTTCGTCGGAAGCGCAATATTGTGAGCTGGACGTAGTGCCTGGCGAGCTGAACCGCTTTACGCTGACCGGCTGCATGAGCCAGCGCGCTGAACCTCTGCCGCTGGCCTTTGCTATTCAGGATGGTGCCAGCTACGCCGGTGCGATCCTGAAAGGAGAACTGCAACAGGCCGGTATCGACTATTCCGGGCATCTGGTGCGGCAGACGCTGGCGACGCCGCCAGCTACCGTACTGGCTGAGACGCAGTCCGCACCGCTGCACGATCTGCTGAGGATTATGCTGAAGAAGTCGGACAATATGATTGCCGATACGGTGTTCCGCACCATTGGTCATGAGCGTTTCGGCGTTCCCGGCACGTGGCGAGCGGGTTCTGATGCTATCCGTCAGATCCTGCGGCAAAAAGCCAATATCGATATGGGCAACAGCATTCAGGTGGATGGTTCCGGCCTGTCACGTCACGACCTGATTTCGCCCGATACCATGATGCAGGTGCTGCAATACATTGCGCAAAACGATCAGCAGCTGAACTATATTTCTATGCTGCCGCTGGCAGGCTACGACGGTACGCTGCGCTATCGCGGCGGTCTGCATGAGGCGGGCGTGGACGGCAAAGTCTCGGCGAAAACGGGATCGTTACAGGGCGTGTATAACCTGGCGGGCTTTATTACCACCGCCAGCGGCAAGCGGGTCGCCTTTGTGCAATATCTTTCGGGCTATGCGGTGCCGCCGCAGAATTTCAAGCAGCGTCGCATTCCGCTGGTTCGCTTTGAAAGCCGCCTTTATAAAGATATTTATCAGAATTACTAAGATTAAGGGCGGGATTATCTCCCGCCCTTTTTATCAAAAATGCGTATTCAGACTCATATAATAAGTCCTGCCTGACTCGTTAAAGGTATTGGCGCCTGCGCCATACATATAGGCGCCGGTCGTCGAATTACCTGTGGTTTGCGCATTGCCTTCGCGGAAGTGACGCTTATCAAACAGGTTATCGATACCGACGGTCACGCTGGCGTACTTATTCACATCATAGGTGCCGCTAAGTCCCAAAATGGAATACGGGCTGACCGTGGATTTTTCTGTTCCGCTTACCGCTTCTCCCTTGTAGTTATACTTCTTCGGCGTCTGCCGACCGTACCAGGTAAAGGTGGTTTGCAGCGACAGATCCTGCGTCGCCTGCCAGGAGAGCGTCGAATTCAGCGTATATTCCGGGATAACAGACAGGCGATCGCCCGTGGTTTTGTTTTTGCTTTGCAGCATATAGGTCAGGTTATTGTTCCAGCTGATGGCTTCCGTCACCGGCAGGTTCACCGTTCCTTCCAGCCCTTCCACCACGGCTTTTGGCACGTTTTCCCATTTGTAGATGTCGGTGCTGCCGGTAGAGCCTGTCGGCACGTAACCCGATTCGATCTTGTCGCGGTAGTCGTTGCGGAACCAGGTCAAACCGGCCTGATAGCCCTCATGCTTATACTCCACGCCCACTTCTTTATTGATGCTGGTTTCGGCTTTAAGGTCGTCGTTACCCATCAGGTAGCAGGCGCCAGCGCTGTCGGCACAGCCCTGACCACGGCTGTAAAGCACGTAGTTCGGGTTGGTTTGGTAGAGGCTCGGCGCTTTATAGGCTCTGGCGATCCCCAGCTTCAGCGTAAAGTCGTCCGCCAGGATCTGCGAAAGATTCAGCGACGGGCTCCAGTTATTGCCGACGATGCTGTGATGATCGAAGCGCAGCCCCGGCACCAGCGTGGTGCTGTCGGTCAGTTCCATATTGTCTTCCGCAAACAGCGAGAAGATTTCTGCCGAGGAGTAAGGGCTGCGGTTGCTGCTGCTGATGCCGTCGATAGCGCCGCCAGAGAGCGCCTGAGTATTAGAGGCGCCATCCTTCATATGCTGCTGGTTCCATTCGGCGCCAAACGTCGCGGTCTGGTTAACCAGAAACTCAAAGGGCACGCTGACTTCGCTGTGCAGCAGCACGTCGTTGAGCTCGATAGTGGAGAACCCGCTGTCTGAGAAGATCCCTTCCGTACCGCCTGCCAGTCCTTCGTTCATCCGCGAGTTGCGCGTATTCTCATACTGAGCATAGCTGCGCGTGCTGACGCCATTATCCCAGACGCCGGTCCAGGTGACCGCATAGTCCTGACGATAAAGGCGGTTGGTTTCGTCGCCGTATTTGCTCTGCACCAGCGCGCTGGTATTGGTGTTTTGGGTATCGCCTGCATAGAGATTACCCTGACGGCTGTAGCCCGCGCTGAACTCCAGGTTCTGATTGGTCGCAAACTCCCAGCGCAGCTTACCGTGTATATCTTTATTCACCACGCCTTCGCGTCCCGCCGGAACGGTATCGGCATAGGTGCCGGTGCGCAGCGACTGATGACCTTCGTTAATAAACTGCGCGTCCGCCTGCGTCTTGCTCAGGTTGCCCCACAGCGAGAAGCTGACATCATCGCCCATCGGGCCGCTCAAAGAGAAGTTAGAGCGTTTGGTGGAGCCTTCGGATTTATGCTCCGGCATATTCAGGTAGGTGTTCCAGCTGCCGTGCCACTCGTTGCCGGTCTGTTTGGTGATGATATTCACCACGCCGCCCGCCGCGCCGTTGCCATAGCGTGCCGCCGCCGGGCCGCGGATCACTTCGATATGGTCAACCATTTCCGGCGGCACCCAGTTGGTATCGCCACGCGTGTCGCGTTCGCCGCGCCAGCCCAGACGTACCGAGTTGCGGCTGGCGACCGGCATTCCGTCGATCAGGATCAGCGTATTTTCTGGCCCCATACCGCGAATGTCGATCTGACGATTATTGCCGCGCTGGCCGCTGGTGGAGTTGCCGGTAAGGTTAACGCCCGGCATGGTACGGATGATTTCAGAAAGATCGCGTGAAGGCGGACGTTTTTTGATTTCCTCGGCGGTGATGGTGGATACGCCCGGCGCCTGCAAGTTCTGCTGCTCCGCCGTGACCATCAGGGTGCCGCCTTCCGCATCGACATGTCCGCCGGAGGCCGCCGCCGCGGGCGCCCCTGCTTCAGCGTTAGTTTGGGTGCTATCGTCCGCCGTTGCGCCTGCCATTGCGCCCAGGCCAAGCAAAATTGCCAGTGAGAGTCTTGATAATGTGTTCAACGTTCTCATTCCCTGTAGATCCGCCTCCGCCAGTCTCTACAGAGGCAAGTAGATAAATAAACAGGCGTTGCTGTCCGCCCACGCCTGGTTTGCGGTACGCACGGGCGTCTCTGACCAGGCGGCCATACATTATTTCAAATGCAAACAATTATCAATTCGATTGTTTGTCGTATTCTTATTAGCGTGATGATTTTGTGAGCAGGCAGGAAAACGCAGCGGAGAGCGGATGCCTTCGCGGACGCGAAGGCATGAAAAACTATTTGCCGGAAAACAGCTGTTCCAGGCGGGTCAGGACATTGTTGGCGCTGTAGTAGTCCAGCCGGAAGCTGTCTTCGCCCAGCGCATAAACCTGCCTGTTTTTTACCGCCGGGGAGTTGGCGACCAGCGGCTCGGCCAGCAGCGCCGCCTGCTCTTTATCACCTGCGGCAAACATCAGCACGGACCGCCCCGTCAGGCCGGTGACCAGATTTTCTCCGCTTATGGGAATAATATCACGACGCTTAAGGCGCTGGCTGGCCTGGCGTACCACGGCCGTCGGCTCAGCCAGGGTAAAGCCCAGCGATCCCAGTAGTTTTCCCTGGGCAGATTCCGGCGTCCAGAGATTGACCAGATGGATATGAGGATTATAAACCAGCGCGGAGACGGGCTGCGGCGGCAGTTGCAGCTTCGCTTTGACCTCTTTCTCCCGCTGCGCGTAGCGTTGAATCGATGCCTCCGCCTCGGTTTCTTTGCCTGTGGCCTGCGCCAGCACGCGCTCTACTTCCTGCCAGCTTTTATCGTCGTAGTTAACGACCAGCGTCGGCGCCAGCGCGGCCAGACGATCGTAAAACGGCAGCGCGGAGTCGTTCCCCGTCGCGCTGACGATAATCAGATCCGGATTTTCTGCGGCAATCGCTTCAAGGTTAGGTTCGCCGCTGTAAAGGCGCTTAACGCCCTTCGCCGCCGCCACGTTCCCCCACTGACGGAAAAATCCCTGGCCGTCGGCGATACGATGGCCTGGCATGGTGGCACCGCTGGCGATAACCGGCGCGTCTATCGCCAGCAGCGAGCCGGTCAGCGTCACGCTGGTAGAGACAATCCGTTCAGGCTGCTTCTTTAGCACCATTTCGCCCTTAACGCTGGTGATATGCCGTGGCCAGCCTTCTTCGGCACGCGCTGCACCGCTCGACAGCAGCGAGAGAGCAAAAATTATCAGGGGAAACATTCGGATGGGAGTACGCATGGATCAACTCATTCAGACGGGGCAAAGCGCGGGGCTTCGCGAAGGATCGGATAGAGCAGATGATAATGATTATCTTTATTAGCGGGAAGAAATAATTACTGCTGCGAAGGTCAACGCTCATGAAGCTGGGTTCCTGCTCAGTGAGACTGCCATCGGTACTCCGTGCGGTTCCCATAACAGAAAGGGCGCCAATTGGCGCCCTTCAGGGATTAACGCTGGTAGATGATTTCGACGCCTTCGTCGTCTTCGTCATCCCAGTCGTCGTCCCAGTCATCGTCTTCTTCTACCGCCGTTTCAGCTTCTTCCAGCTGCTGGCGATGATAGTCGTCCCACATGAACTCCACTTTTTCCGGCTGCTTCTCTTCCACTTCCGCCTCTTTTGGATTGGCGTTCAGGAAGGACATCACGTCCCAGCAAAGCGGCGTTACGCCAACGCGGTTGGCGGCAGAAATCAGATAGTATTTATCCGTCCAGCCCAGCGCATCGGCAATGGATTTCGCACGGGATTCCGCTTCTTCCTGATCCAGCAGGTCGACCTTGTTGAAAACCAGCCAGCGAGGCTTATTAAAAAGCTTCTCGCTGTATTTTTCCAGCTCGCCCAGAATGATGCGGGCGTTTTCTACCGGATCGGTTTCATCAATTGGCGCCAGGTCGATGGTGTGCAGCAGCACGCGGCAGCGCTCAAGGTGCTTAAGGAAACGAATACCCAGACCTGCGCCGTCAGAAGCGCCTTCAATCAGGCCCGGAATGTCGGCGATCACAAAGCTTTGCTCGCTGTCCATACGCACCACGCCCAGGCTAGGTACCAGGGTGGTAAACGGATAGTCGGCTACTTTAGGCTTCGCGGCGGAAACGGCGCGGATAAAGGTGGATTTACCCGCGTTCGGCAGGCCCAGCATTCCGACGTCGGCCAGCAGCATCAGCTCCAGCTGCAGATCGCGCTTCTCGCCCGGCGTTCCCATAGTTTTCTGACGAGGCGTACGGTTAACGGAAGATTTAAAGCGGGTGTTCCCCAGGCCGTGCCAGCCGCCTTTCGCGACCATTTGCAGCTGACCGTGCTTCATCATATCGCCCAGCGTTTCGCCAGTGCCCTGATCGATGATACGGGTGCCGACCGGCACTTTAATAATAATGTCTTTACCGCGTTTACCGGTGCAGTCGCGGCTCTGACCGTTCTGCCCGCGCTCGGCACGGAAAGATTTTTCAAAGCGATAATCGATAAGGGTGTTCAGGTTCTCGTCGGCCTGCATATAGACGTCGCCGCCATCACCACCATCGCCGCCGTCCGGGCCGCCTCTGGGAATATATTTCTCACGACGGAAACTGACGCAGCCATTGCCGCCATCACCCGCAGCAACGAGGATCGTCGCTTCATCAACAAACTTCATGTTACTTCTCCGTAAATCATTTGCCCGCTGCTGGCAGGATGATCCGTCGTGGCTCGCAGGCCTTATGACGGCTGTCCGGGGGCGCAGCCCTCGCGTCATTTCCAGACAGGGGATCCGCCTTAAGACATCATGCAGCTGAATACAAAGTGTACAGCAAAGGGTTTTACTGGCAACCTGATTGGCGCGCCAGATGCAGAATGTAAAAAGCCCCGCAATCATAGCGGGGCTTTTTGATTCGCTGCTGAAAGCGGTATCAGGTACCGCCTTCAGGCACGAAAACCTTACTCAGCAACGATGCTGATGTATTTACGGTTGTTCGGGCCTTTCACTTCAAACAGGACCTTGCCGTTTGCCGTAGCAAACAGGGTGTGGTCACGGCCGCAGCCTACGTTGGTGCCCGCGTGGAATTTGGTGCCACGCTGACGAACGATGATGCTACCTGCCAGAACGCTTTCGCCACCGAAACGCTTAACGCCCAGGCGTTTTGCGTTGGAATCGCGGCCATTTCGAGTGGAACCGCCAGCCTTTTTATGTGCCATTTGTCAGATCTCCTCTTAGGCGCTGATGCCAGTGATCTTCACATCAGTGAACCACTGACGGTGACCCTGCTGCTTACGGTAGTGTTTACGACGACGAAACTTAACAATCTTAATTTTGTCGCCACGACCGTGAGCAATAATTTCTGCTTTGATCACGCCGCCTGAAACTAAAGGTGCGCCGATCGTTACTTCTTCGCCGTTGGCAATCATCAGAACCTGGTCGAATTCAATCGTTTCGCCGGTTGCGATGTCCAGCTTTTCCAGGCGAACGGTCTGACCTTCGCTCACTCGGTGTTGTTTACCACCACTTTGGAAAACCGCGTACATATAAACTCCGCTCTCGCGCTTGCCGTCTTGAGTTCAGGCTGCGCTATAAATATTCACAATAGGGCGCGAATTCTACGCAACTTCGCACGCGATGACAAGTGCCAGGTAGCGGGTATTGCAGAAAAAAAACGCAAAGCACAGCCAAATGTTTCACAGTCGCCATTTTCAAGTACAATCTGTTATACATTACATGCCGCAGGCACGGGTAAAGACGCTTATCATAGCCGCAAAGTGGGCAATAGCTGAAAAGACTGATGAACTTAGAACAGATAAACGAACTCACCGCGCAGGACATGGCGGACGTCAATGCAACCATACTCGAGCAGTTGAATTCTGAGGTTTCCCTCATCAATCAGCTGGGTTACTACATCATCAGCGGTGGAGGCAAACGCATCCGCCCAACGATCGCCGTTTTGGCCGCGCGCGCGCTGAATTACTCCGGTAAACAACATGTTACCGTAGCAGCCCTGATAGAATTCATTCACACTGCCACCCTTCTGCACGATGACGTGGTGGACGAATCGGATATGCGCCGCGGCAAAGCCACCGCCAACGCTGCTTTCGGCAATGCGGCCAGCGTGCTGGTCGGCGATTTTATCTACACGCGCGCTTTTCAGATGATGACCAGCATTGGTTCGCTGCGCGTGCTGGAGCTGATGTCGGAAGCGGTTAACGTGATAGCGGAAGGCGAAGTGCTGCAGCTGATGAACTGTAACGATCCCGATATTACCGAAGAGAGCTATATGCGGGTGATCTACAGTAAAACTGCTCGCCTGTTTGAAGCCGCCGCCCAATCTTCCGCTATCCTGGCCGAGGCCACGCCGGAGCAGGAAAAGGCGTTGCAGGATTATGGCCGCTATATCGGCACCGCTTTCCAGCTTATCGACGATCTTCTTGATTACAGCGCCGACGGTAAAACGCTGGGTAAAAACGTTGGTGACGACCTTAGCGAAGGCAAACCAACCTTACCGCTGCTGCACGCCATGCGTAACGGCACGCCGGAGCAGGCAGCGATGATCCGCAGCGCGATTGAGCAAGGTAACGGTCGCCATCTGCTGGAACCCGTACTGGAAACCATGCAACAGTGCGGCTCGCTGGCCTGGACACGGGAATCGGCAGAACGCGAAGCAGACAAGGCCATCGCCTGTCTGAATGCCCTACCGGAATCGCCGTGGCGCAGCGCGCTGGAAGCGCTGGCGCATATGTCGGTGCAGCGCGAATTTTAATCCCTGAGCGCGGTCAGCCGCGCTTTTTCCCTTCTGTACAACGCCTCCTGGATCCCTTTTTGTAATGTAATGCATCACGCTGTTACGTAACTTTTGCGCATTACGCCTCAAAAACAAAACGCTGCTTAAATTTTATTGGAAATATCTTAGCGATTATTGTTATAAATCTGACTGCGATATTTAAAGGCTAACGCCTTAAATATTCACATCATGTTCGCAATCCCTGCCGTAGAGACGGCAATGTTGCGTCCTGATGTTTCCAGAAATAGCGATGCGTCCATGGAGGAAAAAGCAGATGCTAGAGAAGAAAGCGGACTGGCATAACGCGGATATTATTGCAGGTCTGAAAAAGAAAGGCACCACGCTGGCCGAGGTATCACGAGAGGCCGGATTAAGCTCGTCCACGCTTGCTAACGCGCTGTTCAGGCCGTGGCCTAAAGGCGAATGGATTATCGCCAATGCCCTGAACATCCATCCGGCCGAGATCTGGCCCAGCCGCTATTACGATCCTGTCACCCATGCCCTGCTCGACCGTAAAAAGCTTATTCGCTCATAAAGAAAAGGCGGTAGATTTCTACCGCCCCGTTGCCAGTCAGCTTCAAACGGCGTTATTCGTCGCCGCTTACGCGCTCGATATTAGCGCCTAACGCTTTCAGCTTGTCTTCGATGTGCTCATAACCGCGATCGATATGGTAAATACGATCCACAATCGTGGTGCCTTCCGCGATGCAGCCAGCCAGCACCAGGCTTGCGGAAGCGCGCAGATCGGTGGCCATGACCTGAGCGCCGGACAGTTTCTCCACGCCGTGGCAGATCGCCGTATTACTTTCAATTTCCGCATGCGCGCCCATACGGATCAGCTCCGGTATGTGCATAAAGCGGTTTTCGAAGATGGTTTCGGTGATCACGCCCGTGCCTTCCGCCACCAGATTCAGCAGGCTGAACTGCGCCTGCATATCGGTTGGGAAGCCAGGATGCGGCGCGGTGCGGAAGTTGACCGCTTTTGGCCGCTTGCCGTGCATATCCAGACTGATCCAGTCCTCGCCGGTTTCGATATCTGCTCCCGCTTCACGCAGCTTGGCCAGCACCGCGTCCAGCGTAGCCGGCTGCGTGTCGCGGCAGACAACTTTACCGCCGGAAATCGCGGCGGCGATCAAGAAGGTGCCGGTTTCAATACGATCCGGCAATACGCGATAAACGCCGCCGCCCAGGCGCTCAACGCCTTCGATAGTAATGCGATCGCTGCCGGCACCGGTGATTTTCGCGCCCAGCGTATTCAGGAAGTTCGCCGTATCGACGATTTCCGGCTCGCGGGCGGCGTTTTCAATCACGGTGGTGCCGGTAGCCAGCGTGGCGGCGCTCATGATGGTGACGGTTGCGCCTACGCTGACCTTATCCATCACGATGTGCGCGCCTTTCAGGCGGCCGTCGACGGACGCTTTAACATAGCCTTCTTCCAGCTTGATCTCGGCACCCAGCTGCTCAAGGCCGGTAATGTGCAGATCGACAGGACGCGCGCCGATAGCGCAGCCGCCAGGCAGAGAAACCTGCCCCTGACCGAAACGCGCCACCAGCGGGCCAAGCGCCCAAATCGAAGCGCGCATGGTCTTTACCAAATCGTAAGGCGCGCAAAAAATATTGACGTTGCTGGCATCCAGGTGCACCGAGCCGTTACGCTCCGCTTTTACGCCCAGCTGGCTCAACAGCTTCATGGTAGTATCGATGTCCTTAAGCTTCGGGACATTCTGAATTTCTACGGGATCGGACGCCAGCAGAGCAGCGAAAAGAATCGGCAGCGCAGCGTTTTTAGCACCGGAAATGGTCACTTCCCCGCTTAAACGGGTCGGGCCCTGCACACGAAATTTATCCATTAAACCTGCTCTCAATTAATCAGCAATAGAGTACGGCCGCTTCACCGCCCGAAGCGATGAAAACGGCGACTTAAAAACCGTTCAGCTTACGGTCACGTGCCCATTCTTCCGGCGTATAGGTTTTGATGGACAGCGCGTGAATACGGTTGTCGGCAAGATAGGCCGCCAGCGGCGCGTAAATCGCCTGCTGCTTTTTCACGCGGCTCAGTTCACCAAACATCTCGCCTACGGCGATCACCTGAAAGTGGCTGCCGTCGCCGGTTACAATGGCTTCCTGCAGCGGCAGCGCGGCCATCAGCACGGATTGGATTTCACTAGTTTCCATGGGATTTTCTAAATTCGGTTGAGGATAAACAGGCCTACATAGTAGTGGAAAGCGGAGCTATCTTAAACAGGCAAAAAAGCCTCCGCGTGTGCAGAGGCTTTTTCATCAGGAACGGGCGCGGGCCGTCAGCGTTCGGCGGTAATAAACTGCTGCAGATTATACAGCGCGATCAGCGAACGCAGTTTGTCGGTAATACCGGTAAATCCCGGCGCTTTCCCCTGCCCCAGCGCGATCTGACGCAGGTGCACCAGCAGCGCCAGCCCGGCTGAATCGACTCTGTCCAGCGCGGAGACATCAATGGTATCAATCTGTTTCATGACCGTTTCGCGCTGCTGCCACAGTGCGGCCAGCGTTTCCCGCTCCAGCTCGCCCGCCAGATGCAGGCGGTTGCCCTCGATGCGCCAGTTAAGCTGATCCATTACTGCTGCTTGTCCAGCGTAATCGGCTGGCTGGCCGCGTTTTTCAGCACGTCAGTCAGGCCGTCGACGCCTTTCTGACGCAGAATGCCCGCCCACTCGTTCTGCTTGGTGGAGATCATGCTGACGCCTTCCGCGATCATATCGTAGGCCTGCCAGTCGCCGGTGCGGCTGTTCTTACGCCACTGGAAGTCCAGGCGAACCGGCGGGCGGCCGTTAGGATCGATGATGGAGACGCGGATGGCAATAATATTGGCATCGCCATAGGGCTGCTCAGGTGCGATCTGGTAAGTCTGACCGTGGTAGAGCGCCAGCGCCTGGCCGTAAGCCTGCGCCAGGTAGTCGCTAAAGGCTTTGAAATAGGCTTCGCGCTGGGCAGGCGTCGCTTCTTTGTAGTAACGTCCCAGCACTAACGCGCCGGCATATTTAATCTGCACATAGGGCAGCAGCTCTTCACGCACGATTTGGCGCAGGTAGTTGGGATCCTGCTTGATTTTAGGCTGCTCGTTTTTAAGACGGGTAAAGGTTTTCTCCGCCGCCTCGTTCATCAGCTTGTAAGGGTTGGTCTGGTCGGCGGCAGCGTTAGCCGCGACCGGGGCGATGATTAACATGGCCACCATCAGGAAACGTTTAAACATTACTGCTCCTCTTAAGGGTTAGTCGCTGCGGCCGGGGCAGGCTCGCCGCCGTTCTCCGGCGCCGCGTTTTTACTCTCGTTACCGTTGCCGCTCTTATACAGGAACTGGCCTATCAGATCTTCCAGCACCATTGCCGACTTGGTGTCCTGAATGGTGCTGCCATCCTTAAGCATAGCCGTTCCCATCTCCGGATCGTCAAAACCGACGTTGAGCGCCAGATACTGTTCGCCCAGCAGGCCAGAGGTTCTGACCGCCAGCGAGCTGGTATCCGGCAGCTGATTATATTTGTCTTCGATATCCATCGAGACGCGCGGCAGATAGGTTTTCTCATCCAGGCCGATATCCGTCACGCGGCCAATCACCACGCCGCCGATTTTCACCGGCGAACCGCTTTTCAGCCCGCCGATATTGTCAAAGGTAGCGTAGAGCCGCCAGGTGGGTTCGCTGCCCAGGGATTTCAGATCCGCCACGCGCAGGCAGAGAAACAGCGCCGCGCAAAGCGCCAGCAGTAAAAAGACCCCTACCCAAATTTCGCTTTTTTTCGTTTGCATCGAATCAGTTCCCAAACATCAGTGCTGTCAGCACAAAATCCAAACCGAGCACAGCCAGAGAAGCATGTACTACAGTACGCGTCGTCGCCCGGCTAATGCCTTCAGAAGTCGGCACGGCATCGTAGCCGTTAAACAGGGCAATCCAGGTGACGGTAAAGGCGAAAACGGCGCTTTTGATCACGCAGTTGACGATATCGGTACGGATATCCACGGCGTTTTGCATCGCCGACCAGAAAAAGCCGCCGTCGATGCCTTTCCAGCTGACGCCCACGATAGCGCCGCCCAGAATACCTACCGCGACGAAAATCAGCGTCAGCAGCGGCACACTGATAAAACCGGCCCAGAAGCGAGGAGAGATAATCCTGCGCAGCGGATCGACCGCCATCATCTCCATGCTGGAGAGCTGCTCGGTCGCCTTCATCAGACCGATTTCCGCCGTAAGCGCCGAGCCTGCCCTGCCGGCAAACAGCAGCGCCGTGACGACCGGCCCCAGTTCGCGCAGCAGCGACAGCGCCACCAGCATCCCCAGGCTGCTGTCGGCCCCGTAGGTATTCAGCACCAGGTAGCCCTGCAAACCCAGCACCATGCCGATAAACAGGCCGGAAACCACGATAATCAGCAGCGACAGCACGCCAATGCTGTACAGCTGCTTGATCACCAGCGGCGCATGTTTGCGGAAGCGGGGAATGCCTATCAGCGCGTGAAAAAGCATCAGCCCGGCGCGGCCAAACGAGGCGCAAATATTGATCCCCTGACGTCCGACGGACGCCAGTGCACGTAGTAACATCAGATTAACTCCCTGAGCCGGTTAGATCCTGCAGATAGTCGCCTGCGGGAAAACGAAAAGGAACCGGGCCGTCGGCGATGCCGTCGATAAACTGGCGAACCCGGGCATCTTCATTTTCATGCAGCGCGCTGGCCGTTCCCTGAGCGATAACTTTCTGTCCGGCGATAATGTAGGCGTAGTCGGCAATGCTCAGCACTTCCGGCACGTCGTGTGAAACCACAATGCAGGTCATGCCCAGCGAGTGGTTCAGCTCGTCAATCAGCTTGACCAGCACGCCCATGGTGATCGGGTCCTGCCCGACGAAAGGTTCGTCGAACATAATCAGATCCGGCTCCAGCGCGATAGCTCTGGCCAGCGCCGCGCGCCGCGCCATGCCGCCGGACAGCTCGGAAGGCTTTAGCTGAGCCGCGCCGCGCAGGCCGACGGCTTCCAGCTTCATCATCACCGTGCTGTGCAGCAGCGCGGGCGGCAGCTGCGTATGTTCGCGCAGCGGCCAGGCGACGTTGTCAAACACCGTCAGATCGGTAAACAACGCGCCGGACTGAAATAACATGCTCATTTTTTTACGCGCTTCGTAGAGACGCGAGCGCGAAAGCGCGGGGATATTTTCCCCGTTAAACCAGATTTCGCCGGCATCGGGACGCAGCTGACCGCCGATCAGACGCAGCAGCGTGGTTTTACCAATGCCTGAAGGGCCCATAATGGCTGTGACTTTCCCTTTCGGCACCGTAAGCGAGATGTTATCGAAAACCGGGCGATCGCCGCGAGCGAAGCTGACGCCCCGAACGTCCACCAAATTCGTCTCCGTCTGGCTCATTGTGACCTCTTATCCTCTTTTCCAGGCATTTCATCCTCTACCGATGGTAACGTATAACCAGCGGAACTGGACACTTTTACAGAAACTTATCCGTCTGACGTAGCGAAAGTTGGCATAAGTTTTACTTTTTGCTTTCAGACCGTCAAAATCAGCGCGTTCGCGGCCATTTTACCGGCCCGTTTTGCTCGTCGTGCAAGGCAAGCCGACGATTATACCCGATCAAAGGACATTTCATGCTTGTAGCTACCGCACTATTGATTATCGGCCTGGTCCTGCTGGTATATGGTGCAGATCGTCTGGTGTTCAGCGCGGCTATCCTGTGCCGCGCAATTGGCGTTCCTCCGCTGATTATCGGCATGACCGTGGTCAGCATAGGCACCTCGCTGCCTGAACTGATCGTCTCTTTCTCCGCTTCCCTGCACGGCCAGATGGATTTAGCGGTTGGCACGGCGGTCGGCTCCAATATCACCAATATTCTGCTGATCCTCGGCGGCGCGGCGCTGCTGCATCCCTTAAGGCTGTATTCCAGGCTGCTGGCGCGCGAGCTGCCGTTGATGCTGCTGATTACATTAATCAGCGGCCTGCTGCTGTTTGATAATATGCTAAGCCGCAATGACGGCCTGATCCTGATTGCCTTTGCGGCAGGCTACCTGTTGTTTATTATCAACATTGCCCGCAAAGCGGAGCGTGGCGATACGGATTCGCTGACGCGCGAACAGCTTGCCGAACTGCCGCGTGACGATACAGGCAACACGGTGGCGTTTCTCTGGCTGGGCGTGGCGCTGATTATTTTACCGATGTCGACCCGTATGGTTATCGACAACGCAACGGTTATCGCCAATTTTTTTGGCGTCAGCCAACTGGTGATCGGCCTGACGGTGATCGCTGTCGGCACCAGCCTGCCGGAGCTGGCTACGGTGATTGCCGGCGCGCTGAAAGGCGAAGATGATATCGCCATCGGCAATCTGATCGGCTCTAACATCTACAATATTGCCATTGTACTTGGCATTCCGGCGCTGCTGCATCCGGGCGCGGTGGATATGCATGCTTTTGCCCGCGACTACTGGATCATGCTGGGCGTCAGCGCGCTGTTTACGCTTATCTGCCTGCGCCGTAGCCGCTGTATCGGCAGAGTGGCGGGCGCGCTGCTGCTGACAGGCTTTGTTGCCTGGGTCGCGTTACTCTACTGGCTTCCTTCGGCCACCTTTTGGTAAAAGGATTAGAACCTATGTCACCTGTTACTCTACGGCCCGACTTTGATTTTCAGCAGGCGGGGAAAGATGTTCTGACGATTGAACGTCAGGGACTGGAACAGCTCGATCGGTACATTAACGAAGACTTTACCGAAGCCTGTAAGCAAATTTACAACTGCCACGGCAAAGTGGTGGTGATGGGCATGGGGAAATCGGGCCACATCGGCAAAAAGATGGCGGCCACCTTCGCCAGCACCGGCACCCCGGCGTTTTTCGTGCATCCGGCAGAGGCCAGCCACGGCGATCTTGGCATGGTCAGCTCGGGCGATATTGTTATCGCCATTTCCAACTCCGGCGAATCCTCCGAGATCCTGGCGCTGATCCCGGTGCTGAAGCGGCTGCGCGTCTCGCTTATCTGTATGACCGGCCGTCCCGACAGCGCGATGGGCCGCGCGGCAGATATCCATCTCTGTGTTAAAGTACCGCAGGAAGCCTGTCCGCTGGGGCTGGCGCCGACCACCAGCACCACGGCAACGCTGGTGATGGGCGACGCGCTGGCGGTAGCGCTGCTGAAGGCGCGCGGCTTTACGGCTGAGGATTTCGCCCTCTCCCATCCGGGTGGCGCACTGGGCCGCAAGCTGCTGCTGACCGTTGACGATATTATGCATAGCGGCGATGAAATTCCTCGCGTCGGCCGTGACGCCTCGCTGCGTGACGCCCTGCTGGAAATCACCCGTAAGAATTTAGGTATGACGGTAATCTGTGACGATTTGATGAAGATCGAAGGGATTTTCACCGATGGCGATCTGCGACGCGTCTTTGATATGGGCATTGATATTCAACATGCCAGTATCGCCAGCGTTATGACCTCGGGCGGCGTACGAGTGCGGCCCCATACGCTGGCGGTCGATGCCCTGAATCTGATGCAGAGCCGTAATATTACCGTTTTAATGGTAGCCGACGGCGATCGGCTGCTTGGCGTAGTGCATATGCACGACATGCTGCGTGCCGGCGTGGTTTAACAAGGAATAAAAAATGGCTGGCGCAAGCTGGATAAGTACCTGTTATGGCGACGTGAGCGAGACCGTGATGGCCCGCGCGCGTGAAATTAAGCTGTTGATTTGTGACGTAGATGGCGTGATGTCCGACGGTGTGATTTACCAGGGCAATAACGGCGAGGAGCTAAAAGCCTTCAACGTGCGGGACGGCTACGGCATTCGCTGCCTGCTGACCTCGGACGTGGAAGTCGCTATTATCACCGGTCGCAAGGCAAAGCTGCTGGAAGATCGCTGCGCCACGCTGGGCATTACGCATCTTTACCAGGGCCAGTCGGATAAGCTTTTGGCCTTCCGCGAACTTCTGGATAAACTGTCGCTGATGCCGGAGCAGGTCGCCTACATTGGCGATGACCTGATTGACTGGCCGGTAATGGCGGAAGTCGGCCTGAGCGTGACCGTAGCCGATGCGCATCCCGTGCTGCTTCCTCGTGCCGACTACGTTACCCGCCTCGCGGGCGGACGCGGCGCCGTACGTGAAATTTGCGATCTGATCCTAATCGCGCAGGATAAGTTTGATAAGGCCAAAGGGCAGTCTGTATGAGTAAAACAAGGCGTTGGATTACGCTCCTGCTGGCGCTGGTAGCGATCGTGCTGATTGGCTGGAACCTGGCCGATACGGATAAGCCTGCGCCCGCGGCCAGCAACGCGCTGGAGCCGACCTATACGAGCCAGTCGTCCAATACGGTGGTGTATAACCCGGAAGGTGGACTGAGCTACAAGCTGGTGTCCGAGAAAGTAACCTACTTTTCCGCCGACGCGGTAAGCTGGTTCGATAATCCGGTCATGACCACCTATGACGAAAACAAAGTGCCCACCTGGTCGGTACGGGCAGACAAGGCCAAACTAACCAATGACCGTATGCTCTATCTTTACGGCCACGTCGAGGTCAACAGTCTGGCCCAGGACGCCCAGCTACAACGAATTAAAACCGATAACGCCGTAGTGAACCTTGTCACGCAGGACGTTACCTCAGAAGATCGGGTAACCTTATACGGCAACAGCTTCAGCTCTAGCGGCATGAAGATGCGTGGCAATTTACGGAAGAAAACCGCCGAGTTGATTGAAAAGGTCAAAACCTCCTATGAAATTCAGAATGCGAACCAACCTTAAGTTTTTGACGCTCGGCCTGCTGCTGACTGCCAGCCTGCCCGCTCTTGCCCTGACGGGCGATTCGGATAAGCCGGTCAACGTGGACTCCGAAAATCAGGCGCTGGATATGCAGGGCAACGTGGCGACCTTTACCGGCAACGTCATCGTGACCCAAGGCTCGATCAAAATCACCGCGGATAAGGTTGTGGTCACGCGTCCGAACGGCGACAGCAACAAAACCATCGTGGATGCCTGGGGCAATCTGGCGACGTTTTATCAGATGCAGGACAACGGCAAGCCCGTTAAAGGCCATGCGCAGAAAATGCACTACGAGCTGGCGAAGGACTTCGTCGAGCTGACGGGCAGCGCTTATCTGGAGCAGCTGGACAGCAACGTCAAAGGCGATCGCATCACCTATCTGGTGAAAGAGCAGAAAATGCAGGCCTATGGCAATACCGGCAAGCGCGTCACTACCGTGCTGGTGCCTTCGCAGCTGCAGGATAAAAACGCCTCCTCCCCCAAGAAGAGTAACTAAGCCATGGCGACTTTAATTGCGCAAAATCTGGCGAAGGCCTACAAAGGCCGACGCGTGGTGGAAGATGTCAGCCTGGAGGTAAAATCCGGTGAGATCGTCGGCCTGCTGGGCCCGAACGGCGCCGGTAAGACCACCACGTTTTATATGGTGGTGGGCATTGTGCCGCGCGACGCGGGCCGCATCGTTATCGACGATGAAGATATCAGTATTCTGCCGCTGCACGCGCGCGCGCGTCGGGGCATCGGCTATCTGCCGCAGGAAGCCTCTATTTTCCGCCGCCTGAGCGTGTACGACAACCTGATGGCGGTGCTGCAAATCCGTGAAGATTTAACGGCGGAACAGCGAACCGATCGCGCCAACGAGCTGATGGAAGAGTTCCATATCGCGCACCTGCGCGACAGCATGGGTCAGGCGCTTTCCGGCGGTGAACGCCGTCGCGTAGAGATCGCCCGCGCGCTGGCGGCGAACCCTAAATTCATCCTGCTGGATGAGCCTTTCGCAGGCGTCGATCCGATTTCGGTTATCGATATCAAAAAGATTATCGAACACCTGCGCGACAGCGGCCTGGGCGTGCTTATCACCGATCACAACGTCCGTGAAACGCTGGCCGTCTGCGAACGAGCCTATATCGTCAGTCAGGGACACCTGATCGCTCACGGCTCGCCTGAGCAAATCCTCCAGGATGAACAAGTTAAGCGCGTCTATTTGGGCGAAGAGTTCAGACTCTGATAAGGTGTTCAGACCGGTCAAGATTTTTAAGGAATAAGTATCCTGAATATGAAGCAAGGTTTGCAGCTCAGGCTTAGCCAACAGCTTGCCATGACGCCACAACTGCAGCAGGCGATACGTCTGCTGCAACTCTCTACGCTTGAACTCCAGCAGGAAATTCAGCTGGCGCTGGAAAGCAACCCGCTGCTTGAACAAACCGATCTTCACGAAGAAGTCGACAGCCGCGAATATCAGGAAAAAGAGGCGCTGGATACCCGCGAGGCGCTGGAACAAAAAGATATGCCGGAAGAGCTGCCGCTCGACGCCACCTGGGACGAAATCTACACCGCCGGCACGCCGTCGGGCACCGGCACCGACTACCACGACGACGAGCTGCCTGTTTATCAGGGCGAAACCACCCAGTCGTTGCAGGACTACCTGATGTGGCAGGTAGAGCTGACGCCTTTTACCGATACCGATCGCGCCATCGCCACCGCCATTGTCGACGCCGTGGATCCGACCGGCTATCTGACCGTTTCTCTTCAGGAGATCCAGGAGAGTATCGGCAACGAAGAGCTTTCTGCGGAAGAAGTCGAAGCGGTACTGAAGCGCGTTCAGCGGTTCGATCCGATCGGCGTCTGCGCACGCGATCTGCGCGACTGCCTGCTGGTGCAGCTGTCGCAGTTCGTGGATGACACGCCCTGGCTGAAAGAGGCCAGGCTTATTGTCAGCGACCATCTGGATCTGCTGGCTAACCACGACTTCCGCAGCCTGATGCGCGTCACGCGGCTGAAAGAGGACGTGCTGAAAAACGCCATGCAGCTGATCCAGTCACTTGACCCGCGTCCCGGTCAGTCGATTAATACCAGCGAACCGGAATATGTCATCCCGGACGTGCTGGTGCGTAAAATCGGCGCCCGCTGGGTGGTGGAACTGAATGCCGACAGCGTGCCGCGCCTGAAGATTAACCAGCACTATGCTTCGCTGGGCGGCAGCTCTCGCAGCGACAGCGACAGCCAGTTTATTCGCAGCAATTTGCAGGAAGCCCGCTGGCTGATAAAAAGTCTGGAGAGCCGCAACGATACGCTACTGAAGGTCACGCGCTGCATCGTCGACCAGCAGCAGGCTTTCTTCGAGCAGGGTGAAGAATTTATGCGTCCTATGGTGCTGGCGGATATCGCCTCCGCCGTAGAGATGCACGAATCGACGATTTCACGCGTTACCACGCAAAAATACCTGCACAGCCCACGCGGTATTTTTGAACTGAAATATTTCTTCTCCAGTCACGTGAACACCGAAAGCGGCGGCGAAGCCTCTTCCACGGCCATTCGCGCGCTGGTGAAGAAATTGATCTCGGCGGAGAATCCCGCCAAGCCTCTTAGCGACAGCAAGCTGACCACCCTGCTCTCCGACCAGGGGATCATCGTGGCCCGCCGCACCGTCGCGAAGTACCGAGAGTCTTTATCCATCCCGCCCTCAAATCAGCGCAAGCAGCTGGTCTGAACGAACAGATAAGGAAGAGCTTATGCAACTCAATATTACCGGGCAGAATGTTGAAATTACCGAGCCTTTACGTGAATTCGTGGTGGCTAAATTCGCCAAGCTGGAGCAATACACTGACCGTATCGGGCAGGTTTATATTGTGCTGAAGGTGGAAAAGGTGACGCAGGTCGCCGATGCGACGCTGCACGTCAGCGGTGGTGAGTTGCACGCCACCTCGGAAGAAAAAGATATGTATGCGGCGATTGACGGCCTGATTGACAAGCTGACACGCCAGCTGAATAAACATAAAGACAAGCTGAAGCAGCATTAATTACCCTTGCAGCATTGATTATTTTTTCGCCACCCTTATCTGATAAGAATGTGGTGTAAACTAACCGGCTCGTCTTCTGATTGCAGAAGGCGGGCCGTTAATCAACGGGCATAATGCATTCGACTGATGGCCTGCCGAACGATCGGGCAGCGCCGTTTTGCCAGGCGGAAGTGAATACCTAAGTGAACCTATGATGAACAATGACCTGACACTGGAACTGAGCTCGGTCCTGAGCCTTTCCTGTACCCGCAACGGCGTGCACTGCCAGAGCAAAAAGCGGGCGCTGGAGATTATCAGCGAGCTGGCGGCCAAACAGCTTAATCTGCCGCATCAGACGATCTTTGAAGCGATCCTGACGCGTGAACGTATGGGCAGTACCGGCATAGGTAACGGCATCGCGATCCCACACGGCAAGCTGGTGGAAGATACGCTGCGCGCGGTAGGCGTGTTTATCCGTCTCGATCAGCCGGTAGCCTTCGACGCTATCGATAATCAACCGGTCGATCTGCTTTTCGCCCTGCTGGTGCCTGCCGATCAGTGTAAAACGCATCTGCACACGCTCTCGCTGGTCGCAAAACGTCTGGCCGATAAAACGGTCTGCCGCCGACTGCGCGCTGCGCAAAGCGATGAAGAGCTGTTTGCTATCATGGCAGAGGAACCACAAGCCGCCTCTTAAGCCTTTAGTGGGCCGGTCTGTCGGCCCGAGCGTATGCACAGGGAAGTTCCCCGTCCCTTTGGAAAGGCTTCAAATCAGGAGAATAAGTCATGGTGCTGATGATCGTCAGCGGGCGTTCTGGTTCCGGTAAGTCCGTCGCGTTGAGGGCGCTGGAGGATATGGGCTTCTACTGCGTGGATAATCTGCCCGTGGTGCTGCTGCCGGAGCTGGCCAGGTCACTGGCGGATCGTAACATCTCGGCGGCCGTCAGTATCGACGTGCGCAATATGCCAGAGTCGCCGGAAATCTTTGAGAAAGCGCTGACCGGCCTGCCCGACAGCTTTTCGCCGCAGCTGCTGTTCCTGGATGCCGATCGCAATACGCTGATCCGGCGCTACAGCGATACCCGACGCCTGCATCCGCTTTCCAGTAAAAATCTTTCGCTGGAAAGCGCCATCGATGAAGAGAGCGATCTGCTGGAGCCGCTGCGCTCGCGTGCGGATCTGATCGTCGATACCTCGGAGATGTCGGTGCACGAGCTGGCCGAAATGCTGCGCACGCGCCTGTTAGGCAAGCGGGAACGTGAACTGACGATGGTGTTTGAATCCTTCGGCTTCAAGCACGGTATTCCGATCGATGCCGATTACGTGTTCGACGTCCGCTTTCTGCCGAACCCGCACTGGGATCCGAAACTGCGGCCGATGACGGGGCTGGATCGTCCGGTGGCCGCTTTCCTGGATCGTCATACCGAAGTGCACAATTTTATCTATCAGACGCGCAGCTATCTTGAACTCTGGCTACCGATGCTGGAAACCAACAACCGCAGCTATCTTACCGTGGCGATTGGCTGTACCGGCGGCAAGCATCGCTCGGTTTATATTGCCGAACAGCTTGCTGACTATTTCCGCTCGCGCGGCAAGAACGTGCAGTCCCGTCATCGTACTCTGGAAAAGCGCAAATCATGACCGTCAAACAAGTGGTTGAGATCAAAAACAAGCTGGGTATGCACGCCAGACCGGCGATGAAGCTGTTTGAACTGGTGCAAAGCTTTGATGCCGAGGTGCTGCTGCGCAACGAGAGCGGCACGGAAGCGGAAGCCAGCAGCGTTATTGCACTGCTGATGCTGGATTCGGCGAAAGGCGGACAGATTGAGATTGAAGCCAGCGGGCCGGAAGAAGAAAAAGCGCTGGCGGCGGTGATCGAACTCTTTAACGCTGGCTTCGACGAGGATTAATCAGCCGCTCAGACGCGCTCAGCGCCCCAGAGCGCGGTTCTTGACCCTCAAGCGTACCGTTCCTCTCGGCGGCGCTTATTACGCCCCTGAGCGCTGTCCTTGCTCGTGATGCTCTGCACACACTTATGCACCTCTAAGCACGGTGCTTTCTCCACAGCGTACCTTTTCCTCTTGGCATGGCTTATTACTCCCCTGAGCGCTGTCCTTGCTCGTGATGCTCTGCACACACTTATGCGCCCCTGAGCATGGTTATTTCTTTCAGGCTACCTTTCTGTCAGCGTAGCTTATGCGCGTTCAGAAAACCTTCTCCGCCCAGCTGGCGCATCTGGCGTAAGATCCACTGCTGCCGCTGGCGCACATAGGCCGACGGCGCGTCGGCGCGAAAACGGATCGGGTTCGGCAACACGGCCGCCAGCAATGCCGCTTCCGCCATTGTCAGGCGACTGGCGGGCTTATGAAAATAGCGTTGCGATGCCGCTTCCACGCCAAATACGCCCTCGCCGAACTCCGCTACGTTCAGATAGACCGTCAAAATGCGCCGTTTTGTCCACACGGTTTCGATCGCAACCGTCAGGCCCGCTTCCAGTCCCTTACGTATCCAGCTGCGCCCGTCCCATAAAAAAACGTTCTTTGCGGTCTGCTGCGATAGCGTAGAAGCGCCGCGCATGCGGGTCTCTTCACCATCCAGCACCGACTGGATCGCCTGTACGTCAAATCCCCAGTGGTCGGGAAATTTTTGATCCTCTGAGGCGATAACCGCCAGCGGCATCCAGGGAGAGATATTTTTCATCTCTACCCAGTCTGAATGCGCGACATAACGGAAATCGCCGCTCAGCCAGGCGCCAATCTGCCTTTCTGCCATCACGGCAGAGAAAGGGACGGGCAAAAAAGAAAAAAGTAGGATCCCGGCGATCGCGATCCCGGCCAGGCCGATCGTCACTCGTAACGCCCAGGTTTTTAGCCGCTGTCCGCTGGTTTTTTTGCGCTGCTTCATTAACATTTATCCATAATGATCTTATGAATTCCTGTAACAGGAACCCGTTCGTACAATGTAAAAAAGCGATGCGGGGCGCAACGCATTTGACTTAATGTAAACGTTTGCATGCGCTTACAACTTGAAGCACTTTGTAAATGTATTAAGTGCTTCAATCACTTCCGCGCATTAGGAATCGGTTCCATGCCGTAAACGAACCTGTAGCGATGAAGAAACAATCAACGCGGTCCGTCCGCGCAATGCCAGCCAATTCATTCATGAACCTTATAAATTGCGTGAGTTAGCTTTTGCTAATTTTATCTTAAAGGCCCCTCAGAATGGCTGTGGGCCCAGGTTATGCTTTTCGGTTGGTGAGCGAAAATTGCGCCTTAAGTTAAAAGGATTACGATAAAAACATGTTTATCAATCGTTAATTCCTTCCAATATCACTTTCCATTTTGTTGTACCGTGCGGTTTCACAAGAGAGACACCAATCTCACAAAAAGAACATGTTTTACATGGAGTTAAATATTTGCCAGGCGAGGTGAAATTCTTTTAGCATCACTGCTAGCGATCAATGGAACCGGTTACCTGAATACGTCAATCAAAACCGGACAAAAACTGGCACAATTGTACAATTTTTGCGCAAGATCGCGAATAAATTCATTCCGTGCTTGACTGTATCATCAAATTAATGTTTTCTGTCTGGAAACGCTGCTCCACATCACACATTTTAATGAATCTTGTAACATGTGATGGGAGTTTTGCTAAGGTAGTTCCTGAGCGTTTTACCCAATACCGCGCCTGCGCTTCGATACTCTTACTTTAAGAACAGCGTAGGCCTCAAGTTTCCCTGGTGTTGGCGCAGTATTCGCGCACCCCGGCCTCGGTCGGGGTCATTTTTTTTGGGCCTTTGATACCCATTCCCGCAGTACCGCAACGTCGTTACGCCACTCGTGTTTCAGCTCGTCAATCCACTCCTGCACATTGTCCCACCACGCCGGTAGCTCAGGGCTTTGGATCTGTTTCGCCAGCTGCTGTAAATGGACCAGACCAACCGATCCCGCCGCGCCCTTGATCTTGTGCCCTTCTTCCGCAATGCCTTTTTGATCGCGCGCGGTCATGTTCAAATCCAATACTTCCAGATAACCTGGCATCATCTTTTCAAACATTTCCAGACTCTGCACAATCAGCTGCGGCCCAACCAGCTCGATATACTGCTCCAGCATGGTGATATCCAGCAGCACGGGCGCGTCAGAGTGAGAAGCTTCCGCCGGCTCGTCCTCCTGCTCCTGGTAGTCCCAGTACTTCTGGATAATGGCGGTCAGCGCCGGTACCGCCAGCGGTTTACTCAGCACGTCGTCCATGCCCGCGTCCAGATACTCTTTTTTATCTTTAAGCACGTTAGCGGTGAGCGCCACCAGCGGCGGCAGCTGTTGATGGCCGTAGCGCCGATGGATTTCCCTCGCCACGTCAAGGCCGGTCATATCCGGCAGCTGAATATCCAGCAGCACCAGGTCAAACTCTTCGGGATCGAACATCGTCAGCGCTTCTGCGCCCGTCATGGCCACTTCAACGCTGTTGCCCAGCTTCTCCAGTACCGAACGCGCTACGACCACGTTCAGCTCGATATCCTCAACCAGCAGGACGTGCAGCGCCGGTAGCGGCATATCGTCCGCAGGCTGCTCGGCCTCATGCTGCGTCACGACGCGCGGCGCATTAACCGTCAGCGTAAAGCAGGAGCCCTTACCGGGCGCGCTGCGCACGCTGATATCTCCGCCCATGCTCTGCGCCAGACGACGCGAAACCGCCAGCCCAATGCCGGTGCCGGTCGCCGGTTTGCCGCCATGCTGATCTTTCACCTGATAATACATGGCGAAGATTTTGTCCTGCTCATCCTGCGGGATCCCCATGCCGGAATCTTCCACCTCAAAGCGCAGACAATCCTCGCCCTGATAGGCCACCCGCACGATAATGCTGCCCTGCTGGGTAAATTTCACTGCGTTACCGATCAGGTTCCACAGGATCTGACGCAGCCGCGTGCCGTCGGTGATAATTTTATGCGGCAGCGGCGGATGGGCGTCGAGCACGAACTTCAGTCCTTTCGGCTGGGCCAGCAGGCCGGAGAGATTCTCCAGATCCGCCAGGAAGCCGGTAAAATCAACCGGCTGGTTATCCAGCTGCACCTTGCGGCGCTCGATCTTATCCATTTCGATAACGTCATTGAAAATATTGCCCAGCGTGATGGCCGAGACGTGGATGGTTTTCAGGTATTTCAACTGCTCCGGATTCAGCTCGGTATCCAGCAGGATACGGCTCAGACCGACGATGCCGTTAAGCGGCGTACGAAGCTCGTGGCTGATCGTAGAGATAAAGGTGGTCTTTTCCCTGCTCGCGTTCTCTAAAGCGTCCTGATAGCGTTTACGCTCGGTTATATCGCGTCCAAAGCCCATCAGCCCGCTGCGTTTACCTACGCGGTCGTAATAAGGCACTTTACGGATCTCAAAGCAGGCCTTGCGGCCATCGGGATACTGCAGCCACTGCTCGTAGGTCAGCGAAACGTTGTGGCGAAAAACCTTCTCGTCCGTTTCCAGCACTTTGGTGGCGGCATCACGATCGTAGACATCGTGCGGCGTCAGGCCAATAAGCTGCTTCTCGCTTTTGCCCGTCAGCAGCTCCATGGCCCGGTTGCAGCCGGAAAACTGCTGATCGATATTGCGGTAGAACACCAGATCGGGCGAGGCGTCCAGAAACGAACGCAGGAAAGAAGACTGCTGCTCCAGCTCAATCTGCGCCTGCTCGCGCCTGGTCATCTCTTCCGTCAGTTTGTCCATCACCTGCAGGCGCGCTTTTTCCGCCTTGATACGATCGGCGATCTCCTGATTGAGCTGGGTAATGTTTTCCTTCATCTGCTGGTTTAGCTCCAGATCGCGATGGCGCATCTCTTCAAGCTTATCCACCAGGCGCGCCAGGCGCTGCCGCGACTCCTCCAGCTGCTCAACCACCACCGACAGGAAATAGACGGCCCATGGCGTTATCAACAACCCGAAAAAGACCGAGCGAACCATATCGATGCTTTCTACATGTCCGCGCAGCACCATCGTGACCGCCATCTGCACGATCATTGCCAACACCACCAGCGCAGAAGCCAGCAGCAAAGAAAAGCGCACCAGCCCCAGCTTCACCATTAAATCGACGTAGTACTGGGCTAACAGACGAATTTGTTTCATAAAAGGTCCCTTCGAGAGCAATACCGTCAATCATACCGCAAAAGCTTAAAAGACAAAGGTTACGGCCCCCTGCGCAGGCTGCACCACTGCGGTGCAGCCTGAAAGCAATGCCACGATTGACGTTCCGCGCGCCTGTCAAAAGACAGGTCAGTATCGTCTCCGGCCATCCGCTAAGCCTGCCGCCGTTTAGCGCTGGGGAAGCATGACCGTCTGGCGAACACCGCCGCTGTTTTGCGCTATTAAGCGTGACCGCGACCCGCGCGGCCGTTGACTTTGGTTACCAACAGACTTTGTAACAGCGGTACAGGGTATACGCGGTTGAGCACCATCGGTACGCGAAAAGTGATGTTTAACCTGTGCATAGTCCGTTTTGCCTTAAGTGCATTATCCGTTTTTGCAATTCATAGCGATAAGCGCCTGCCGCCGCGCTTTCGCCTGAAACGCAATGAATAAAAATTCACATTAAACGTGGATGCAATCAAAACCAGCCTGATTAATTTTACTAATGATGCACGGGGGTTTAATTCAAATAAGCCTCCCCGTTAAAAACAGCCGCTTTCAATGATTAAGGCTACTTTATTAGCATTTTCTGCTGGCAATACCCCCAGCACCAGCATGGTGCAGAGATTTGCGCCCTGCACTACAGTGAGACAGTTCACACTTCCTGGGGGGTAAATGACGAAACTATACACAGAAAAAATCGGTATAAAATATATAAAAACAATAACTTACCTAAAAGACACCTCCACAAAGCCCCCCTAAGCGCGCTATTTGACCTGAGTACGCTTTCCCGATAAGTTGGAATTTCGCTGGAAGCGTTCCTGACGGGCCAGTGTCTCGGCATATCTATGCAGCAAGAAGACTCCCCAGGCTTTCTCCTCTCAGAGACCCGGAAAATAACGAGCAGCTCCCTTCAGCATGGCCTGAAGAGAACATGCCCGGCGCACAGTCGCCCACTTAAAAGCAGTCAGGAAAAAAACGATACAGAGCCAGGGGAGTCTTCTCCATTGCATTCTGTGCCTGAAATAACGTAGGTAATGTCAAAGAAGTCAGGAGGTCTGCCATGTCCAATCCAAAAGCGTTTCCCTATGGTCTGTATGACCCATCGAAAGAAAACGACAGCTGCGGCGTCGGTTTCATTACCCGTAAGGACGGCGAGCAGACCCATGAAATTCTTCAGATGGCGCACAGCGCGCTCTGCACCGTGCCGCATCGCGGCGGCATGTCTGCCGAGGGCGTAGGCGACGGCGCAGGTGTTAACGTTGATATTTCACTGCACTTTTTCCGCAAAATTACCGGCATGCCGCTCAATTCCGGTCGCTTTGGCGTCGGTAACTTTTTCGTGCCGAAAGACGATGCGCTGCGCGCCAACGCCGAAGGGCTGGTAGAAGAGACGCTGGCCGCACACGGGCTGGAGGTGATCCTTAAGCGCGAGCTGCCGCTGGATACCAGCGTATTGCGTCCGGCCGCCCTTCAGTTCCAGCTGCCTATCGTTCAGTGGATTTTTAACGCGCCTGCCGATGTGGCAGACCAGACCGCCTTTGAAAAACGTATTTATCGCGCCCTGCTGGCTATCGAAGCGCGCGCCTTTACCGAAAGCGAATTCGGCGGGCTTTACCCACTTTCTCTTTCGTCACGTACCCAGGTGTTCAAAGCGCGCCTGAACTCCAATGAAGTGATCCCCTATTTCAAAGATCTGACCGATCCGGATCACCAGGTGCGCGGCCTGTTTTTCCATACCCGTTTCTCGACCAATACCGATCCGCATACCACAATGGCTCAGCCGTTCCGCCTGATGGCGCACAACGGCGAGCTGAACACAGATCGTAAAAACCGCATCGCCGAAGCCGCGCTGGCGCTGGCTCGCGGCAAGAAGATCGTCCGGCCGAAGGGGCAGTCCGACAGCTCGCGTCTGGATCAAAGCATCCACAGCCGTCTGATGGAAGATAACCTCGATTTAATCAACGCCGTGGTTTCAATGATGCCGCCCGCGTGGGAAAACGACGATACGCTGTCGCCGGAAGTGCGCGCTATGCTGGAGTATTTCTCGCTGTACGAAGAGAAAAACGATGGCCCGGCCGCGCTGATTTTCGGCAACGGCGACGTCATCGGCGCGCGTCTGGATCGTCTTGGCCTGCGACCGCTGCGCTCGGTGGAAACCGCCGAGTATATCGGCGCGATGTCCGAAGCCGGCCAGATCGCCTTCCCGCCGGAGAGCGTGCTGCGTCGCGGCCGTATCGAAGCGGGCGGGATGCTCTATTACGATCACAGCGAAAAGCGCAGCTACACCACCCTGGAGGCGCTGGAAAAACTGGCGGCGGAAAAAGATTATCCGACGCTGCTGGCGCAGGCGCGCGTAACGCTGAGCGATCTGCCTGTGGTGCCGGCGGAAATTCAGGGTTCGCCTTTGCGCTACAGCGGCGACCTGAAAACCTATCAGCGCTTTGTGGCCTACTACTACAACCAGGAAAGCTTCAAGTTCATGATGGATCCGATGCTGGCGACCGGCGCGGAGAAAATTTCCGCCATGGGCTACGGCAACGCCATCAACGGGCTTTCCGATCATGAAGGCGGCATGGCGCACTACTTCTCGCAGCGTTTTGCGCAGGTAACCAACCCGCCGCTGGACTCCATCCGCGAAGTGGACGGCATGACGCTGCGCGTCGCGCTGGGCGCCAAGCCGCATCTGGGCCGCAGCAAAGGCCGGCAGATTATCGTGCCGACGCCGATCCTGACGCATCTGGATATGTTGCAGCTGCGCGAGCAGGACGTGGCGCCATACGCCCGTTTCGATATGCTTTATCGTCCGGTCGTGGGCAGCGATGCGCAAAGCCGTGCCGATAACGCCGCCGCGCTGGAGCAGGCCATTGACGATCTGGCGCAGCAGGTGGTGGATTTTGCCCGCGAACAGGGCGGGATCGCGGTGCTGACCGACCGTCATATCTCGAGCGAGCGCGCCGCCATACCGATGCTGCTGGTGGTTTCCGCCATTAACCAGCGTCTGGTGCAGGAAGGCCTGCGTCTGGACGTGTCGCTGGTGGTCGAGAGCGGACAGAGCATCTCTTCGCACCATATCGCCGCCGCGCTGGGCTTTGGCGCGTCCGCTATCTATCCACTTGGCGTGCAAATGCGCGCCGAGGAGAAATATGGCGAAGGCGAAGAAGGCAACAAAGCCTTTAAGCGCTATGCCAAAGCGGCTGAAAAAGCGCTGATGAAAACCATGGGCAAGGTTGGCCTCTGTACGGTTGAAAGCTACAGCTGCGGCGAATTCTTCGAGCCTAACTTCCTGGATACGGAAGATCGGGTGCTGAAGAAATATTTCCCGAATATCAAAACGCCGGTCGGCGGCGCGGGCTTCGCCACTATCGCGCAAATGGCCGTGGACTGGCACCAGAGCGCGCTGAGAATTCAGGGCGAATCAGAAGTGCCACTGCTGGGCCTGTTTAAAGAGCGTGCCGAAGGCGCGGGTCACTCTTACGGCACTATCGCGGTGCGGACGTTTATCGATATGACGGAGCAGCCGCTGCGCTTTGTCGACAAACCGCGTGAAGAAGATGAGTTTATTCGTCTGCTGACGCTGGCCCGTCTGGATAACGCTTTTAATATCAAGCCGGACTCCTTCGCCGACAGCAGCTTTAAGCGTATCCCGAATGCGACCATCGACAGCTTTACCATCACGCAGGACTACCGTGAGTTCTCCAGCCAGATGCAGGAAGAGCGTAAACGTCGTCCGGCGGCGCTGCGCGATATCCTGACCTTCCCGGCGGATCTGACCCACGTGGACAGCGAAGCGGAGTTTTCGCGCAAGCTGGGCCGTTACTCGCTGATCAACAACGGGTTTGCCGTGCGCGGCCTGCTGTGCGAAGCCACCGACGGCAGCGAAGGCCGCTTTACGCTGCGGCTTTCCGACACTATTAAGGGGCTGAAAACCGAGGTGGAACGTCTTTCCGCCCTGCTGGGCGCGCTGAAAGGCCGTTTCGCCGACGAGATTGCCAGCGGTGAAGTCACGGCGAACGGTCTGCATATTATTGCCAGCGGCAAAGCGGCGGACTATCTGTCGCGTATGTTTACCACGTCGCCTTCGCTGCCGTTAAGCGAAGTGCAGCCGGCCAGCGAAATCACCCGCACCTTCGCTTCCGGCGCAATGAGCCACGGCGCGCTGGTGGCCCCGGCCCATGAGGCGGTGGCGCACGGCACCAATATGGTCGGCGGCATGAGCAACTGCGGCGAAGGCGGCGAGCACTATTCGCGTCACGGCACTATCCGCGCTTCGCGCATCAAGCAGCTGGCCTCCGGTCGTTTCGGCGTTTGGGCAGCCTATTTGGCGGATCCGATGCTGGAAGAGCTGGAAATCAAAATCGGCCAGGGCGCCAAGCCCGGCGAAGGCGGTCAGCTGCCTGCGGCCAAAGTCACCGTGGAGATCGCGGCAGCGCGCGGCGGTACGCCTGGCGTGGAGCTGGTTTCGCCGCCGCCACACCATGACACCTATTCCATCGAGGATTTGGCGCAGCTGATCCACGACTGTAAAGCGGCGCGCGTGCGCGTTATCGTCAAGCTGGTGTCGTCTGAAGGCATCGGCACCATCGCCGTCGGCGTGGCGAAAGCGGGCGCGGACGTGATTAACGTGGCGGGCAACACCGGCGGCACCGGCGCGGCTTCGGTCACCAGCCTGAAATATACCGGCCGCGTGGCGGAAATCGGCATCGCGGAAGTGCATCAGGCGCTGTGCGCCAACGGCCTGCGTGACAAAGTGCTGCTCCGCAGCTCCGGCGCGCAGCAAACCGGCAGCGACGTGGTGAAATCCGCGCTGTTGGGCAGCGACAGCTTCGAATTCGGCACCACGGCGCTGATGATGCTGAAGTGCGTAATGGCGAAAAACTGCAACGTGAAATGCCCGGCCGGTCTGACCACCAACGCCGAAGCCTTTGACGGCGATCCTCGCCAGCTGGCGCAGTATTTTATGAACGTGGCGCATGAAGTGCGTGAGATCCTGGCGCGTCTTGGCCTGCGTTCGCTGCGCGAAGCGCGCGGCCGTTCCGATTTGCTACACCTGATGGATCACCCGCTTGAAGTCGGCAAGCTGGATCTGCGCGCCATGCTTACCGTGGTGCCGGAAATCAAAATCATGCAGCCGGTCTATCTGGAAAAAGATTACGAGCTGGACGATGGCTGGATCGCACAGGTAGAGCGCGCGCTGGCAACGGCAAGCGTTATCGAACTGGGCAACGGCGTCACGCTGAACAACCGTAACAAGAGCGTCGGCGGCCAGCTGGCTATCGATATCGAACGCCTGCTGAACCATAATCTGAGCAAAGCGGAACTGGCGGCGATGCCTGCCGCGCTGGCCGACGATCGGGGCCGCCACTATCTGGCGCCGGAAACGGTGAAGATCGCCACGTCCGGCTCGGCCGGGCAGTCCTACGGCGTCTTCTGCAACGACGGCATGCAGCTGCGCCATCGCGGCACCTGTAACGACGGCGTGGGCAAAGGCCAGTGCGGCGGCGAAATCGTGGTGATGTCGCCAGGCGGCGGCTCGCAGGATGCGGAAGGCAACGTATTAATCGGTAACTTCGCGCTGTTCGGCGCCACCGGCGGCCGACTGTTCGTTCAGGGACAGGCGGGCGACCGCTTCGCCGTGCGTAACTCCGGCGCCACGGCGGTAGTCGAAGGCGTGGGCGATTTCTGCTGCGAATATATGACCAACGGCGCGGTGCTGAACCTGGGCACCTTCGGCACCGGCTTCGGCAACGGCATGAGCGGCGGCTTCGCTTATCAGTACGACCCGTACCGCAAGCTGGCGAGCCATGCGGCAGGCGACTCCGTGCTGTTCGGCTCGATCGCGGATAACGACGAGATGGCCAGAACCCACAAAGATGCGGTGCTGACCATGCTGCGCTGGCATCTTGCGGCGACCGGTTCGCCGCGTGCGGCCTGGCTGCTGGCGCACTGGGAAACCGAGTGCCAGCACTTTGTCTACGTGATGCCGCGTTCGCTGCTGCTTTATCAGGACAGCAAGGAAATCCTCAAGGCGAAAGCGCGTAAGGATCTGCTGGAAGAGCTGTCTACCGCGATGGCCGCCCACCAGGTGGCGAAGTTTAAAGCCGCCTGGCGGAACAAATCCGCTATCGCCAACGGCGCGGTGCCCGCTTACGGCGCGACCGATACGCCGGAGATGTTTGTCCTGCTGAACAACTACACCGTGCTCAGCTTTGCGCAACAGCTCGCGCTTTCACGCCTGCCGAAAGGCACCTCGGTGAATAACGTCGCCGTGGAAAAAGCGGTACGCAACCTGCTGATGACGGAAGATTTCGCGCTGGTCAGCAAGCTACAGCGTCATGCGCGCTCGGCAATTGAAAACTACAGCGATGACGAGCTGGCCTGTCTGATTGCCGCCAAACGCATGGCGGATTACAAAGCGGCGCTGACGCAGCGCAATATCCGCTCGATGGATAGCCTGGCGACCTATGGCTGGATTATCTATCAGGATGCGCGCAACCGCGAAGTGTTGGGAGGACTGCCGGACTTTGAGGAGCTGTTCGCCCGCGCCGCGCTGCCGGAGATTGCTGCTGCCGTCGGGAAACTCTCCTGACGACCGGCTCCTGTTTATATGACGGATCGAGTAAAGAAAACAGATGAAAATTCCTTACATTCCTGAAGACGCGCCGTTTAACGGCGAGCAGAAATACTGGCTGGCGGGTTTCCTTGCCGGATTACATTCACGTCTGCTGGTGCTGGAAGAGCGCCCGCAGGCCGACAGCGGCACCGGCGCGGCGGCCACCACGCAGCTGCATATTCTGTTCGGCTCGCAAACCGGCAATGCGGAAGCGCTGGCGCAGAGCGCGGCGAAAGCCGCCCGCGACAGCGGGCTGGTGCCGGTGGTACAGGCGCTGGGCGAAGTGGACATTGAGATTTTCGCCTCGATGCGGCACGTGCTGGTGATCACCTCAACCTATGGCGAAGGCGAAATGCCGGATAACGCCCAGCTGTTCTGGCAGGCTATCTCCGCCAGCACCGCGCCGCGTCTTGAGCAGATGAACTTCGCCGTGCTGGCTATTGGCGATACCGGTTATGACGGCTTCTGCCAGGCGGGTAAATTTATCGATATGCGCCTGGAGCAGCTGGGCGCGAAGCGTCTTTACGATCGCATTGACTGCGATATTGACTATGAAGAGCCTTCGCACCAGTGGCTGACCGCCTCTATGCCGCAGTTTGCCGCCAGCGCGGGCAGCAGCGGCAAAGCGCTGGAAAACCGTCCCGAAGCGCCGGTTATTCCGGGCAGCAACAAGCAGAATCCTTATGCGGCCGCGCTGGTTACCAACCGACGCCTGTCGGGGCCGGATTCTGATAAAGATATCCGCCACTATGAGTTCGATCTCACCGATAGCGGCCTGAAATATGAAGCGGGCGATGCGCTGGGCGTTATCCCGGTTAACGACCCGACGCTGGTTAGCCTGCTGCTGGCACAGCTGAAGGCGGACTACGATACGCCGGTATCCGGCTATGACCGCAGCCTGGGCGATCTGCTGACCTATCAGTTTGAAATTTCCGAACCTTCACGCAAGCTGATTGAGTGGGTAGGCCAGAACACCACCAACCAGGAGCTGCGTCACGTGCTGCAGCATGACGATAAAGATGCCATGGGCGTCTGGCTGTGGGGCAAAGATTCGCTGGATCTGCTGCAGCTGGAGCTGGCGCGTTCCATCGGCATTCCTGAGTTTGTGGCGCTGCTGCGTCCGTTGCAGCATCGCGCCTATTCCATCTCGTCCAGCTCGAAGGCGCATCCAAACCAGGTGCATCTCACTATCGCTTCGGTGCGCTATCACAGCGCGGGTCGCGCGCGCAGTGGCGTCTGTTCCACCTATCTGGCGGAACGCGTGGGTCGGGGCGAAAAACCGTCGATCTTTATTTCGCCTAACAAAGCTTTTCGCGTTCCCGCAGACGGCAATACGCCGCTGATTATGGTTGGCCCCGGCACCGGCATCGCGCCCTTCCGCGCCTTTTTGCAGGAGCGTGAGGCAACCGGCGCTAAAGGTAAAAACTGGCTGTTCTTTGGCGACCAGCGCCTTGAGCATGACTTTATCTATCGCGACGAGCTGCTGAACTGGCAGGAAAAAGGCGTGTTGAACCGTCTGGATCTGGCCTTCTCGCGCGATCAGGCGAAAAAAATCTACGTGCAGAACCGTATGATGGAACAGGGCGCGGAGCTGTATGCGTGGCTACAGGAAGGCGCCTGTTTTTACGTCTGCGGCGATGCGTCACGAATGGCCAAAGATGTGGATAAAGCGCTGTACGAGGTTATTGCCCAGTTCGGCGGCCTGTCGGCAGAGCGCGCGGCGGACTATATCGATCAGCTGAAGAAAGAGAAACGCTACCTGCGCGACGTCTATTGATCTTCACGGCTGGCTGGGCAGCCGCTCAGCCAGCCGTTTCTTTTTGCTCTTCCGTAAGATATCTCACCACGACAGCGGGATTACCTGCTGCAACCGCGTAGTCCGGGACGCTGGTTCTTACCACGCTGCCCGCGCCAATCACCGCATGTCGCCCCACCGTGACGCCAGGCAGAATAATGGCATTCATGCCGATCCAGCTGTGTTCCTTGATCAGTACCGGCCTGACGGGCGTTCTCGCGGCCTCGTCGTCCGTCCCGCGAGCAAGCAGCGGATGACCGCTGCTGTCCATCAGCGTGACGCCTGGCCCAAAGGTTACATGATCCTCAACCGTCACGTTCTGCCAGGCGATAATGGCGGTTCCCTGCAGCACGCAGCCGGCACCGATAATAATTTTCCCCGCCTCAAAGCCGTTACGCTTCACCAGCGTCAGCTTAACCCGCCCGCAGTGAAAGGCTACCCGGTCCAGCGACTCCAGATAAGCGCCCTCGCCCAGCGAAATGCAGCGGGAAAAATCCGCCAGATCGATATAGTCTTTGTGGTACGTTTTATCTTTTACCCAGGTGAGCGTAATATCAGGCTCGCCAGAGAAACTCACCCCTTTAGCTACCGAAGAACAGTGTTTAAAAGCGGTCGATTCAGGCGTGATAGAGATATTTTCGTATAAAGGCATCGTTTTCTTCCCGGTTTTGATCGGCATAGTGGCGGATAACTTTATTTAGCGAAAACTTGCTTTCGCCCAGATCGCAGCCATAAAAAGCGGTCTGCCAGAGCTGATATTTCTGATGAATTTTCTTGCCGGCAATTTCCGATTCGTTTTTATGGTCCGCAATCTGTTTTTGATGCGGGCAGTGTACCGAACATATTTCCCGGTCAACGATAAATCGGTTATTTTGTAAAAACAGCCGCACGCCTAAATCCACATCTTCACCGCCCCAACCGTTAAAATCCTCATCAAACAGCCCGGCTTTTATCAGCGCCTGGCGCTCCGCCGAGACGTGGCACGTCCAGAAAATATCAAAGGGCGCGGGCCAGGAAGAAATATTATAGCCCAGCTCGTTATACTGCTGTTGTCGAATATCTTCTGCCTTCATCTCTTTAAAAAAGTTTACGGAAGCGCCGACATCCTCTGCACGAATAAAAGCATCCAGATCGGCCAGCATGGCGTCCGGCATTTCAAAACCGTAGACGTAGCCGATGCAGACGCCCGGCGTGCGGCTTTTCCGATGAATGCCGAGGTGCTTTTCCAGCGCGTCCTGCCGCAGCAGCACGCCGGAATCAATCAGCACGATATAGTCGCCTTCCGCCGCCGTAATACCGATGTTCCGCGCCTTTCCCGCGCGAAAACCGTTGTCGTACTGCCAGTAATAGCGAATATTCAGGCAGTCCTGATAGTCCTGACAAAGCTGACCGGTATTATCGCTACCGCCGTCATCCACGACGATAACTTCAAAAAAACGTTTATCCAGCGTTTGCCGCGTCAGCGCCTGTAGCGTTTTATTCAGCAATGCTTCTCGGTTATAGGTGGGTATAACTACGCTTACGGCTATTTCCATTCGCTGTATTCCTTAGCGCGCCACAAATCACCTGACAGTGAGTCAGTCAGAAAACATAAACAATAATTAACCTTTCCGTCTATTTCAATAATGTTAATTAAAGGAAATAATATTTATTGCTGTTTTTTGATAATGATCAATTGAATAATAAAAGTAATAACGCATAAGGAACACAGAAAAGAGTAATTAAGGAAACTACTGTAATTTATTTTCTGAATAATCGTTTCTCAACAAGATAAAAAAAGAGAATATTTTCAGAAAATGCTGGAGCGAAATTTAATTTATTGTTGATTACCAGACATAAAAAAACCGGCCCTGTTCGGGGGCCGGTTTCGCTGTTACGTCTACTTCACCACGCGCAGCGCCGGGCGTCCGCCACGCGGCGGCGGCTCGTCATTGCCGTCATCATCCTGACCACTGTCGTCAGGGCGATCGCCGTCAATAACCGACATCACCGTTTCCGGTGACTCATCCTGCGCCGTAGCCGGGTTATATTCGCCCGCCTCTTCGTAGGCCGGTTCAGGCTCGAACATCGTGCCCGCGCCGTTTTCACGCGCGTAGATAGCCATTACGGCCGCCAGCGGCACCGAAACCTGACGCGGGACGCCGCCAAAGCGCGCGTTAAACGTCACCTCGTCGTTACCCAGCTCCAGATTGCCTACGGCACGAGGCGCAATGTTCAGCACGATTTGACCGTCGCGTGCATACTCCAGCGGCACCAGCACGCCGGGGAGGTTGATATCCACCACCAGATGAGGCGTCAGCTGGTTGTCCAGCAGCCACTCGTAAAAGGCTCGCAGCAGATAGGGACGACGTGCGGTAAGTTGCGACATTTCCATATCAGCCCCGCGTATGCAGGCGCATTTCCCGTTCTGCTTCCGTCAGAGAAGCCAGGAAGGAATCACGTTCGAACACGCGCGTCATATAGCCCTTCAGCTCTTTCGAGCCGGCGCCGATCAGCTCGATGCCCATCTGCGGCAGACGCCACAGCAGCGGCGCCAGGTAGCAGTCTACCAGGCTGAATTCTTCGCTCATAAAGAAAGGCGTACGAGAGAACAGCGGCGCAATCGCCAGCAGCTCTTCGCGCAGCTGTTTGCGCGCGGCTTCCGCTTCCTGCGCCGTGCCGTTTTCCACTTTACGCATCAGGCTGTACCAGTCCTGCTCGACGCGATGCATCATCAGGCGGCTTTCGCCACGTGCGACCGGGTAGACAGGCATCAGCGGCGGATGCGGGAAACGCTCATCAAGGTATTCCATGATGATGCGGGATTCATACAGCGTCAGTTCACGATCGACTAACGTAGGAACGGTACGGTACGGATTGAGGTCAATCAGATCCTGGGGCAGGCTATCCATTTCTACCTGCTCGATCTCTACGCTGACACCCTTCTCCGCCAGCACAATACGCACCTGATGGCTAAAAATGTCAGTCGGACCAGAAAACAGCGTCATTACCGAACGTTTGTTGGCAGCGACAGCCATGTAAACCTCCAAGTTTATCCAGAAAATTACTGCGCAAGCCCGCCACACGGCGACCAGACGGCTAAATTGCCCCGGCTAACCCGGACGACGCTTCGTCTGTGCAGCCGCCCGGCTAATAGGCACAAAGTGTCACTCAGTTTACCAGATTTTAGCCAGCTTGTGGGGCAGGAATACGGATTTGACGGGAAAATGACAGAGCCCGTCGCGTTTTTACGAGCCAGGCCGAAAATCAGGCAAGAAAAAACCCGGTGCAGGCACCGGGTTTTTCGATAATCGATTCTGCAAGCGCAGAATAAATTAACGCTTGGAGAACTGTGGACGACGACGTGCTTTACGCAGACCGACTTTCTTACGTTCAACCTGACGGGCATCACGGGTAACGAAGCCTGCTTTACGCAGTTCGCCACGCAGTGACTCGTCATATTCCATCAGCGCGCGGGTGATACCGTGACGGATCGCACCAGCCTGACCAGAAATACCACCACCTTTAACGGTGACGTACAGATCGAATTTACCGACCAGGTCCAGCAGTTCCAGCGGCTGGCGAACTACCATGCGGGCAGTTTCGCGACCGAAGTACTGTTCCAGAGAACGCTGGTTGATAACGATGTTACCACTGCCCGGCTTGATAAATACGCGAGCGGTAGAGCTTTTGCGGCGACCAGTGCCGTAGTTTTGATTCTCAGCCATTGCCTGTAATCCCGATTAAATGTCAAGAACTTGCGGTTGCTGTGCCGCATGGTTGTGCTCGTTGCCCGCGTAAACTTTCAGTTTACGGTACATAGCACGACCCAGCGGGCCCTTTGGCAGCATGCCTTTAACCGCGATTTCAATCACACGCTCAGGACGGCGAGCAATCATCTCTTCGAAGGTCGCTTGCTTGATACCACCGATGTGGCCAGTGTGATGATAGTAAATCTTATCGGTACGCTTGTTGCCGGTTACAGCAACTTTGTCAGCGTTCAGAACGATAATGTAATCACCGGTATCTACGTGCGGAGTATATTCCGCTTTATGCTTACCGCGCAGACGACGAGCCAGCTCAGTCGCTAAACGACCTAAAGTTTTGCCCGTTGCGTCAACAACATACCAGTCACGTTGGACGGATTCTGGTTTAGCTGTAAAAGTTTTCATCTAAAAGCTTACCCAAATTAAGTTACACGTTGGTGAAATCCCAAACGCTTGAATAAACGGTTGAGGCTCACACGACCATCTCGACCAGCAAGCCCACCCCTTCGGATAGAGTTACTGGAACACAAAGAGTTTTGGGAAAAAAACCTTTGCTGTAACGTGGGGTCGCAAGATTATAGAGAAGTCGCCCGCAAAGCGCGACCCCTTTTTACAATTAAATGCGTCCCGACGCCGGGAAATTTAACGACTCATGGCAGGTGCGGCAGTCGGAGATACTCTTCGCTTTGCATCTCCTGCAGCCGCGAAACGCAGCGCTGATATTCAAACTTCAGCCGCGCGCCCTGATAGATTTCGTACAGCGTAGCCTCCGCCGAGACGACCAGCTTAACATGCCGTTCGTAAAACTCATCCACCAACGCTAAAAAACGTCGCGCCTGGTCTTCGGTTTTGTAGATCATCACCGGCACGTTAAACAGCAGCACGCTGTGAAAACGGCGCGACAGCTCAATATAGTCGTGCTGGCTGCGCCCTTCGCCGCACAGCGTCAGGAAATCCATCGCCACCACGCCTTCTGCCACGCCCAGCGTCGGCATCTTACGATGGTTGATCTCCAGCACGGGCTTATCGCTGCGATCGCTGCCGGCCAGCGCGACAAACATGCGGTCCATCTTTTTCGTGGTCGCCTCATTCAGCGGCATCATCCACAGATGAGCAGACGTCAGCGTGCGCAGGCGATAGTCGATGCCCGCATCCACATTCATCACGTCACAGTGTTGTTTTATCATCTCTATGGCTGGCAGAAAGCGTGCCCGCTGCAGACCGTTGCGATACAGATCGTCCGGCGGAATGTTAGAGGTGGCGACCAGCGTGATCCCTCTGGCGAACAGCGCCTCCATCAGCGTGCCCAGCAGCATGGCATCAGTGATATCGGAAACAAAGAACTCATCGAAACAGAGCAGATCCGTTTCGCTTTTAAAGCGGTCAGCCACGATCTGTAAAGGATCGCTGTGGCCCTGAAGGCCCGTCAGCTCTTCATGCACGCGCAACATAAAGCGATGGAAGTGCAGCCGCTGCTTGCGCTCGCCAGGAATTGCCTGAAAAAACATGTCCATCAGCCAGGTTTTGCCCCGGCCGACGCCGCCCCACATATAGAGGCCGCGAACAGGCGTCTGCGGCTCGTTTTTGCCTTTTCCCATGAGCTTATTCAGCCGGCCAAACAGCCCTTTGGTTGGGGCGGCGGCGGCGGGTTCGCGCCGGCTCAGCGCCTGATAAATCCCATCCAGGCGGGTAACGGCTTCACGTTGAATATCATCAGGTTGATACTCGCCGTTTTCAAGCGCCCGTTGATAAAGCGCAAGAGGAGACTTCGTTTGCATAGATTCCCATTCCCTGAATTATTCGGTGCGTCAGGTGATTGATTGTCGAAAAAAAGGCCGTTCTACACTAAGCGATGCAGCCGCAGGATTCCACTTCCATGAGATTAGCGGTTATAGTGGCTGTTAACGGACTGGCATAAGGCCAGAGGTTTTTACGGAACGATGAAGACAACACGGGAGTTATTATGACCTGGGAATACGCGCTTATTGGCCTGGTAGCGGGAGTAATTATCGGTGCGCTGGCGATGCGTTTTGGTAACAAGAAACTGCGCGAGCAGCGCAGCCAGCAGTACGAACTGGAAAAAACCAAAGCCGAACTGGCTGATTATCGCGAAGAGCTGACCAGCCACTTCGCGCAGAGCGCTGAGCTGCTGGATAATATGGCGCGCGACTACCGCCAGCTTTATCAGCATATGGCGAAAGGTTCCAACGACCTGCTGCCGAACCTGCCGGGCGAAAAAAATCCGTTTGCTTATCAGCTGACCGAATCGGAAGCGGATAACGATCAGGTGCCGGTGCAGATGCCGCGTGATTACCCTGACAGCGCTACCGGCCTGCTGCGCGGCGAGCGTACGGCGCACGAGAAATAGAACGGACGCGTCCTGTGGTAAAGGGGGCGTTAATCGCCCCTTTTTACTCTTCTGACCCTTGTGTCCTGGCTTCGTCCCGGATGCTCTCCCCCACTTTTTGCGAGTCTTAGCGATGAAGAAATCATTACTGTTGAGCGCATTAGCCCTGAGTATCAGCATGGGTTCAGCTCCGGCGGCGCAGGCCACGCTACCGGCACAAATTCAGGGGCAGCCGCTGCCCAGCCTGGCGCCGATGCTGGAAAAAGTGCTGCCTGCGGTGGTCAGCGTCCACGTGGCGGGCACGCAGCCGACGCAAACGCAGGAAATTCCCGAGCAGCTGAAACGCTTTTTCGGGCAGGAAGGTCAGGACGGCGGCGACAGCAGCCAGCCTTTTGAAGGCCTGGCGTCCGGCGTGGTCATTAACGCCGAAAAGGGCTATATCCTTACCAATAATCATGTGGTTAACGGCGCGGATAAAATCAGCGTCCAGCTGAGCGACGGCCGGGAATTTGACGCTAAGCTTATTGGCCACGACGAACAGACCGATATCGCTCTGATCCAGGTCAGCGGCGCCAAAGGCCTGACGCAGGTGAAAGTGGCCGATTCCGACCAGCTGAAGGTCGGCGACTTCGCGGTGGCGATCGGCAATCCGTTCGGCCTTGGCCAGACGGCCACATCCGGCATCGTGTCGGCGCTGGGACGCAGCGGGCTGAATCTGGAAGGGCTGGAAAACTTTATTCAGACCGATGCGGCGATCAATCGCGGCAACTCCGGCGGCGCGCTGGTTAATCTTAACGGCGAACTGATCGGTATTAACACCGCTATTCTCTCTTCTGCCGGCGGCAATATCGGTATCGGCTTCGCTATTCCGGGCAATATGGCGATGAATCTGGCGCAGCAGCTGATCGAGTTTGGCGAGGTGAAACGCGGCCAGCTGGGCATTAAAGGCACGGAGATGACGGCGGAGATGGCGAAAGCCTTTAACGTTGACGCCCAGCGCGGCGCTTTCGTCAATGAAGTGCTGCCAGGCTCGGCGGCGGCTAAAGCCGGCATCAAAGCGGGCGATATTATTACCTCGCTGGATGACAAGCCGGTGGAAAGCTTTGCCGCGCTGCGGGTGAAAATTGGCACCACCGCGCCGGGCAAAGAGGTGAAGGTAGGCCTGTTGCGCGACGGCAAGCCGCAGACGCTGACCGTGAAGCTGGATAACAGCACCCAAACCGCCAGCACAGAGCTGCTGAACCCTGCGCTACAGGGCGCGACCTTGAGCGACGGCGCGGCGAAAGACGGCACCAAAGGCGTCAGCGTGGACAGCGTCGATAAAGGCACGCCGGCCGCGCAGTTCGGCCTGCAAAAAGACGATATTATCGTCGGACTTAACCGCACCCGCGTTGAAAATCTTGCCGACCTGCGCAAGCAGCTGGCGGCAAAACCTTCGCTGCTGGCGCTGAATGTTATCCGCAACGGCGAAAGCCTCTACCTGCTTTTACGCTAAAACTTCGGGCGGACACCTGCGCGTCCGCCCGACTCATGTTATCCTGCCCATCGTCTATTCATTCATCAGTTAAAGCCATGTTTCCTAAACTTATGCGTTCAGTGCTTCTTGGCCTGGTGGTAGCGGGCCTGCTGCTGGTCGCGCTGCCCGCGCTGCGCATCGGCAATAATTTTTTTACGCTAAAAGATGACAGCGCCAGCCAGAAGCCCGTCAGCTATAACGACGCCGTGCGCCGCGCCGCGCCTGCGGTGGTGAACGTCTATAATCGCAGCGCCAACGCGTCGGCCCATAACCTGGAGATCCGCACGCTGGGCTCGGGCGTGATTATGGACGGACGGGGCTATATCCTGACCAACAAGCATGTGATTAACGATGCCGATCAGATTATCGTCGCGCTGCAGGATGGCCGAATTTTTGAAGCCATGCTGGTAGGCTCGGACAGCCTGACCGATCTGGCCGTGCTGAAGATCACCGCTTCCGGCCTGCCGGTTATTCCTGTTAATCCTAAGCGAGTGGCGCATATCGGCGATCTGGTGATGGCGATAGGCAACCCTTACAACATTGGCCAGACGGTTACGCAGGGCATCATCAGCGCGACCGGCCGCGTAGGCCTCAGCCCTTCCCGCTATCAGAACTTCCTGCAAACCGATGCCTCTATTAATAAAGGCAATTCCGGCGGCGCGCTGATTAACTCACTGGGCGAACTGATGGGCATTAACACGCTGTCGTTCGATAAAAGCAACGATGGCGAAACGCCGGAAGGCATCGGTTTTGCCATCCCTACCGCGCTGGCGGCGAAAATCATGGACAAGCTTATCCGCGACGGCCGCGTTATCCGTGGGTTTATCGGCATCAGCGGACGTGAAATTCCGCAAATGCATGGCCAGAACGGCAGCATCGATCACGTTCAGGGCATTGTGGTGACCAACGTGGCGCAGGGCGGGCCGGCGGCGAAAGCAGGCCTGCAGGTGAACGACGTCATCGTCAGCGTGAACCATAAGCCTGCGGTTTCCGCGCTGGAAACCATGGACCAGGTGGCGGAAATCCGTCCGGGAACGGCGATTGACGTGGATATTTTGCGTAACGATCGCAAGATGACGCTGCAAATTACCGTACTGGAATATCCGGGCAGCTAAACGGCAGGGCCAGCGAAAGCTGGCCCTGAGTGGCTTACTTCACGAACTCTTCGCCCTGAGCAATATCTTTCTTCAGCGTCTCCAGCATGTTCTGTAGCGCCTGCTCTTCAAACGTACTCAAAGCGCCGATGGGCTTACGCTCCACCACGCCGTTTTTCCCCAGCAGCAGCGGCTGAGCGAAAAAGCGAGCATGCGCGCCGTCGCCTTCAACGTAGGCGCACTCCACCACGTTGCTTTCACCCTGTAGGGCACGCACCAGCGACAGACCAAATTTCGCTGCCGCCTGGCCCATTGACAGCGTGGCAGACCCGCCGCCGGCTTTTGCCTCGACCACTTCTGTACCCGCGTTCTGGATACGTTTAGTCAGATCGGCCACTTCCTGATCCGTAAAGCTTACGCCCGATACCTGCGACAGCAGCGGCAGGATAGTGACGCCGGAATGGCCGCCAATCACCGGCACGTTCAGCGCCGCCGGATCTTTACCCTTCAGCTCGGCGACAAAGGTATTGGAGCGGATAATATCCAGCGTGGTCACGCCGAACAGTTTGTTCTTGTCATAGACGCCCGCTTTTTTCAGCACCTCGGCGGCGATAGCCACGGTGGTGTTAACGGGGTTAGTAATGATGCCGATCAGCGCTTTTGGACAGGTAGCGGCGACCTGCTCAATCAGATTGCGCACGATACCGGCGTTAACATTAAACAGGTCTGCGCGGTCCATACCAGGCTTACGCGCTACGCCTGCGGAGATCAGGACTACGTCAGCGCCCTGCAAGGCTGGCGTCGCGTCTTCACCGCTAAAGCCTTTGATTTTCACCGCAGTAGGGATGTGGCTCAGATCGACAGCCACGCCGGGCGTCACGGGAGCGATATCGTACAGTGAGAGATCTGAACCTGCCGGAAGCTGGGTTTTAAGCAGAAGAGCAAGGGCCTGGCCAATGCCGCCAGCCGCGCCGAGAACTGCAACTTTCATCCTAAACTCCTTATTATTTTGAGGGGGAAGTGCCGTGGAATCATTTGCTTATGAGCATATCTGACCTGCGAGGCCTGAGCGACAGCATTTACCCTCATGCACGACGGCGCATCATACAGGATAAAGCGACAGAGACTGACCGCAATATGCCCGGTAAGGCCATTCGAGGCTGCAGGCAACGCGGTCAACGTTACACTACACCGTTAATACTTAGCCAAACAACATCAATTTTATAACAATCTGTTCACTTATTGTGCGCGACGTCGCGGAATAAGGCGAATTTTTCACGGCCGCGATCTGGCAACGAACGTTAACAGGGTGTAAAAAAGAGGCTTAATTTGCATAAAAATGCAAAAAAGTGCATAATAAGAAGTTATCCCAGCCGGGAATTCTCTTGCGACCTTTAGCGAAAAACTATGCGTAATCCAGCAAAACAAGAAGATCTGATTAAGGCGTTTAAGGCCTTATTAAAAGAAGAAAAATTTAGCTCGCAGGGCGAGATCGTCACTGCGCTCCAGGAACAGGGCTTTGATAATATCAACCAGTCCAAGGTTTCGCGGATGCTGACCCGCTTTGGCGCCGTGCGCACGCGCAACGCCAAAATGGAAATGGTTTACTGTCTGCCTGCCGAGCTGGGCGTGCCGACCACCAGCAGCCCGCTCAAGAATCTGGTGCTTGATATCGATTATAATGACGCGCTGATTGTGATCCATACCAGCCCTGGCGCGGCGCAGCTGATTGCCCGCATGCTGGACTCGCTGGGCAAGCCCGAAGGCATCCTCGGCACCATCGCCGGTGACGACACGATTTTCATTACCCCAGCCCGCCACGTTACCATCAGACACCTGCGTGATTCCGTCCTGAAATTATTCGATCAGGAACTATAAGCCGCCGGTTTTTATGCAGTTCTTTATCGTTTTCCCCGCGCGCCGGCGACCGTTGGCGCGTTGTCTTTTCTCTCTCCACTCCGTTAAAAACAGCATAATCCACTGGCTTATTGCGCTGACATCGCCGTTAAACTTTATGGACTCCCGTCTCGCAGTGTGATCTGCCACAAAGAAGCGCACAAATAGTTAAATTGATCTATCTCAATGTTTTTACGCATATTTAACGCAGCCAGAGCAACTTATAAGCGTTTTTTATAACTGAACGTTATTAAAAAGTGGTTAACGGCTTAAATATCGCAACAAAACATTATTAGCCTGCTATTAATATTTTACGTTATCAGATCTATAATCCTTTTCGTGATGTGAATCACACTAACAACACGATAAAAATAATGACGAGGAAAATTTTCATGAACGTAAAAACTACCGTGGCTGCCGCCAGCCTGCTCTCTCTGCTCTCTCTGCTCTCTTTTGGTGCTTTTGCAGCTGAATCTGTTAACGCGGATCAGGCGCAAAACATGCAATCGATCGGCACCGTTAGCGTGAGCGGCGTCAGCGCATCCCCTATGGATATCAATGCCCAGCTGAGCCAGAAAGCCGACGCTCAGGGCGCTAAAGCCTACCGTGTGGTCGAGGCCTATTTAAACGGCAACTATCACGCTACGGCTGAGCTGTACAAATAATCAACCTAACTCTGACGATAACCCCAAGAATAATAAAAGTTTTTTAGCCCTTTCGGTTATCGCCCTACTTCTGGAGCATCTGTTATGAACACGAAATTTACTATCGCCGCACTAAGCCTGGCTTCCGTTCTCTCTTTCGGCGCCAGCGCTGCCAACCTGGTAACCGATCAGCAGGTTGCCAACGAAAATCTGCAGTCTATGGGTACCATCAGCGTTAGCGGCATCGACGGCGCGCCAACCACCATCCGTCAGCAGCTTTCACAGAAAGCCGACGAACAGGGCGCGAAATCGTATCGGGTGATTGAGGCCTACAACAACGGCAACTATCACGCGACCGCAGAACTTTATAAATAAGATGGGCGACGGGCAGGCGTAAAGCCTGCCGCTATATCGACGACCTGACAGGTTTCAGACGCGGGTTGTTGAGGACAATGAGGAAGAAAATCATGAAAACAACTTTAGCCGTATTAAGCCTGCTCTCCGTACTTTCCTTCGGCGCTTCAGCTGCACAGCTGGTTAACGCAGAGCAATCGCAGCATCTACAATCCGCCGGCACCATTTCATTAGGCGGCGTGGCGGGCGCACCGATGGATATTCGTCAGCAGCTGTCGCAGAAAGCGGATGAACAAGGCGCCAGCGCCTATCGCGTTATCGAAGCGCGCAACGACAACACCTGGCACGTCACCGCCGAGCTGTATAAGTAATTCCTCGTCACCGTTACCCTGACGGTTATATGACGAACCTTTTGGCCCCGTTCGCCGGGGCCTTTTTTCGTTTCAGCGCACGTTAAATCGTAGCTGCCCTTCCAGCTCTTCCTCCGCTTCGTCAAACAGCAGGATCAACGCGCCGTAGCGCCGTCTCTGGCCTGTGCCAAGATGCACAAATTCGATCTCCAGCGGTAACGGCAGCGATCTGTCGCTCACCACTTCCCACAGGCTGTCCAAATCGGTAATAAGCCGATCGCCCAGTGAAAAACGATCGCTGAACTGTCGGAAGAAATGCGCCTGATCCACGATTTCATTAAAATCAAAAATTTCTGTTCTCATACTGCCGCTCCACAGGAAAACGGTCGGGCGACGCGTGGCCGCCCGGTGAGTTACAGTCCCCCGATATGCAGGGCTTTGACCTCTAAAAACTCTTCCAGTCCCAGCACCGATCCTTCCCGTCCCAGCCCGGACTCTTTCACGCCGCCAAAAGGCGCCAGCTCGGTGGATACCGCGCACTCATTGATGCCGATCATGCCGCTTTCCAGCGCCGCCGCTACGCGGAAGATGCGCTGGACATCACGGGTATAGAAATAGGCTGCCAGACCAAATTCGGTATCGTTGGCGCGGCGGATTACCTCTTCTTCGCTGTCAAAGCGGAAACAGGCGGCGACCGGGCCAAACGTTTCCTCTTTGGCCAGCTTCATGTTTTCATTGGCTTCGGCAATCACCGTCGGCTGCCAGAAATTGCCGCCGAGCGCGTGCCGGTCGCCGCCGACGACTATCTTGCCGCCTTTCGCTTTGGCGTCTTTAACATGCTCTTCCACCTTATCTACGGCAGAAGCCTCAATCAGCGGCCCGACAATCACCCCTTCTTCCATGCCGTTACCCACCTTCAGCTTGCCTACCTCTTCCGCCAGCTGGCTGACAAAACGGTCGTAAACGCTGTTGTGAATAAAGAAGCGGTTAACGCTGACGCAAACCTGGCCCGCGTTGCGGAACTTGTTGGCGATGGCACCTTTAACGGCGGCGTCGATATCCGCATCCTCAAAGACGATATAGGGCGCGTTGCCGCCCAGCTCCATCGACACTTTTTTCATCGTCTCAGCGGCGTTACGCATCAGCAGCTTGCCGACTTCCGTTGAACCGGTGAAAGAGATTTTCCTGACCGTCGAACTGGCCATAATGGCTTCGCTGATGGCTTTGGTATCGCCCGCCACCGCGTTCAGCACGCCGTCCGGCACGCCCGCTTTTTTCGCCAGCGCCACCAGAGCAAAAGCCGACAGCGGCGTGTTATTAGCGGGTTTGATAATGCCGGTGCAGCCTGCGGCCAGCGCGGGGCCAAGCTTGCGCGTCAGCATTGCCATCGGGAAATTCCAGGGCGTAATAGCAGCGACCACGCCGATGGGTTCGCGCGTCGCCAGAATGCGCGATCCCGCTTTGGCCGGCGGAATGATTTCACCGTTAGCGCGCTTTGCCTGCTCGGCAAACCACTGAATAAAGCTGGCGGCGTACTCGACTTCACCCTCGGCTTCTTTTACGGGCTTACCCTGCTCCGCCGTCATCAGTTTGCCCAGCCAGGCTTTGTTGTCGATAATCAGCTGATACCAGCGGTAAAGGATTTCGCTACGCTCTTTAGCGGTTTTCGCCCGCCAGGCGGGAAAGGCTTTGGCGGCGGCGGCAATCGCCCGTTCGGTTTCGTCTTTTCCGGCGCGCGCGACCTGAGTAATGACTTCACCGGTGGCCGGGTTCAGTACGTCAAAGGTTGCGCCGCCCTGCTGCCATTGACCGTCGATAAAAAAGCCGGTCTGAAATAAGTCGTTGTCCTGAAGCGAGTTGCTCATACTGTTCTCCCATTGGATTACCGTTGGGATAAGTATAGATGGCGGCCTGCATGACAGGCCGCAAGAAGGGCAAGAAGCGGAGATCTCTTAATCAGATTTGCAGCAGCGTGGTCTGATATTTTTTCAACATGCTCGCCAGGCGCTGCACGGGCTCGGTGACGCTTAGCGGCGCCTCGTAATGCACCAGCTTTTCCTGATAGATAGCCAGTTCCGCCAGCAGCCGCTCGAAGTAGTGGCGTCGTTTGGCGTCGCTGCCTGCCGAAATAACCCGATCCGCCGTATGCCGCAGCTGCTTGTGGAAAGCAGAAAGATCGCTGTTAACCGGGATATCGGCATCGCGCAGGCGCTGGTGTCCGATAATCAACGTCAGCGCGATACGAAACTTGTTGATGTCGCCTGGAAAAAGATTCAGCAACATAAACAGCTGCTGGTACAGCGCCGGCAGATGGTTCTCGCGACGGCGGGCCTGATTGGTGGTCATGGCCGCCACGGCGGAATACATAAAGCGGTTCAGCAGCGTGCGTCCGGTCCGCGCTTTTGAGGTGTCGCGAATAAGCAAAATGACCAGCAGCGCCAGGAAACAGCCGATCGCCTGACCGAGTGCGTTATCCAGGAAGGCGCTGACGTTAAAGGTCATGGGATTGTCCAGCGTCAGGATATTGATGGTGCCGACCAGCGCGCCCAGCGTGCCGATCTGACGGCGCTGAATAAGGATGCCGCCGATAAAGGCCATCACGCCCAGGCAGAGGCAGAGCAGCAGCATACTTTGCTGCGTGGCGGGCATCAGCACCATGTAATAGAGCGCCCCTAAGGGGATCGCCACCATCATGCCGTACAGAAAATCCTTCGCCATCATCAGCGGGTTCGGCATCCTCATCGCCAGCGCGGTGATCACCGCGAGCATCACCATTGCGCCGCTGCCCGATGTCCAGCCGCTCCACAGCCAGAACAGCGAACCGACCGCCGTGGCGACAAAAGTGCGCACGCCGTTGATCAGCGCGTGGCGCGTTTCCGCCGAGCGCATTTTTACCACCGGCTCGCCATCCAGCACTTCTTCTTCCATGCCGCTGATGCTGCTGTTGGTTTTTATGCCTTTCAGCAGCAGCAAATAGCGTGAAGCCGCGCCGACCCAGTTGCTGACGGTGACCGGCGTATTTTTGCTGCCGCTAGCGGTGATCACGCGGCGCATAATTTTCATGCGCTTATGGATATCGGCGACGTTCTCAACCGGCTTTTCAAAGAAAAGGTGAAACTGCGGCGGCACATATTCCTGACGAGTATTCTGGATCAGAAAAGTTTCGCAGGCCTGGGTAATCAAGGTCAGCGACAGCGTATTTAACGCGCGCAGTCGCCTGTCCGCTCGCTGCCAGTGGCCTGACTCCATCATCAGATGGGTACGCATTCCGTTCAGCGCGGTGGTGCGACGCACCAGATCGGTCCAGGCTTTGTCGACCTCTTCTTTGTCGCCGTGCGCCACGCAAAGCTGCATCAGCTTGTACTGATCCACCAGCAGCCCGTCGATAGCGCGATCGATATCCTGTTTGATGGAGCGCGGCGAAAACAGCATGTCGGCCAGAATGGCGCAGACGATGCCGATAATGATTTCGCTACAGCGCTCGACGGCAAACTGCGGCGCCAGCAGCACCGAGCCGTTAGCGTCCAGGCTGACCACGATAATCAGCGCCGTATAGCCCGCCAGGCCCAGCGCATAGGAGTTTTCAACTTTGATTAAGGAGGAAAGCCAGACGCAGAAACCGGCCCACAGACAGCACAGCAGCAGCATCACCACCGGCGCGCGGATGGTGGCGATCATAATCGTCAGCGCGGCCAGGCAGCCGATAAAGGTGCCGATAATACGCAGCATCCCGCGATGGCGCAGCGCGCCGGAGAAAGGATCGCCGCCCGCGGCAAAGGCCGTGCCGCCTGCGACGATACAGGCGGTCATTACCGCCCAGCGCGGCGTTTCCAGATTAAAGTGAAAGCCGATCAGCAACGCCAGCAGAATGGCGAAGGTCAGCTTGATCGGAAACCGCAGTTGATACCACATGGCGCTTAGCCGAACTCACGCAGGCGGTGCATCAGCTTCATCGCTGGCGACATCTCCTGCGGCTGACGATCCTGAGCGCCCGTCACAATCACGGTTGCCGTCGTGCCGGCAGGATAAAGATTGCCCTGCTGCTGGTCGAGATGAATACGTACCGGCACGCGCTGCGCCAGACGCACCCACTCCAGGTTGGAATCGATGGTCGCCATGCCTTTGCTGTCGACGGTGCTGCTGCTGTTGGTCACGCCAGCGGCCACGCTGTCAACGGTGCCCTGCAGCACGCGGTTGCTGCCCAGCGGCGTGATCTCCACGCGATAGCCGGGACGCACGCCTTCCAGCTTGGTTTCTTCCATATAGGCCAGCACGTAGAAGGTGTGCTGCTGCACCAGCGCCACGGCGGTAGAGCCGCGCGTGATAAATTCGCCGCGATAGACGTTCAGGTTAGTGATCCAGCCGTCCGCCGGGGCTTTGACCACGGTACGCTCCAGATCCAGCTTCGCGGTATCGCGCGTGGCGACGGCTTTCGCCAGCTGGTGTTCCGTAGTCTGGTAATCGCTGTTGGCCTGCTCGATAGCCTCACGCGACATAGCAGAGACGCCGAGCTGATTGCGGCGGCCTGCCTCACGGCGTTTTTCACTGACCAATGCCTGGTAATAGGCCACGTCCGCTTCCGCCTGGTTCAGCGCCTGCTGATAGCGCGGCTGATCGACCACGAACAGCACCTGGTCCTTTTTCACCAGCTGGTTATCCCGCACGCGCACGTCGGTGATCAGGCCGCTGACGTCTGGCGCGATAGCGACCACGTCCGCCGTGAATTTTGCGTCGCGCGTCCACGGCGATTCTGTGTAGTAAACCCAGACGTGGAAAATACCAACAACGGCAATGACCACCAGGATAAGGGTGATGGCAAACCGGGAAATTTTTCTTGTTAACGCTTTCACTGTGACCTCAGACAAACAATCGGGAAACCAGGTAGAACAGGCAGCAGTAGAGTGCTGTATTAAATAACGCAGGATGCCAGACCAGGTCATAGATCCCGGTGGGCGTAAGCAAACGACGCACCAGCCAGAACAGCATCAATGACACGATAATCTCAAAAAATATGGGCGGGAAGGAGAGCCCAAATATCACAATAACCGGAAGCACGCTCATCTCTTATCCTTGTCGGGTTTACCGGGCGCTCCGCCACAAAAAAACGGCCGCCCCGGACAGGGTGGCTGCTGCTCTACGGATGATGATGTCAGATTAACCGCAGACGGTCTTATCAAAAACCGGCGCTGTATGAATAATAGCGTATTCAGGCGTCAGCATTTCGGCGAGTTGAGTTACGGAATGGTAACCCGGCGATGCTATAGTAACGCGGCTGACTATCTGTTTTCTACCAAATGTGATCTAAATCACTTTTAAGCCAGAGTTAATAATGGAAAGAATGAAGGGCATGTCCGTGTTTGCGCGTGTGGTGGAGCTGGGCTCTTTTACCGCTGCCGCCAACCATCTGCAAATGAGCGTTTCCGCCGTCAGCCAGATCGTGGCGAAGCTGGAGGATGAGCTACAGGTCAAGCTGCTGAACCGCAGCACGCGCAGCCTGGGCCTGACCGAAGCCGGAAAAATCTATTTCCAGGGCTGCCGCAGGATGATGTCGGAAGCGCAGCAGGTGCACGAGCAGCTGTACGCCTTCAACAATACGCCGATCGGCACGCTGCGCATCGGCAGCTCTTCGACCATGGCGCAGAACGTGCTGGCGAATATGACCGCCGAGATGCTGAAAGAATATCCTGGCCTGACGGTGAACCTGGTTACCGGCATCCCTGCGCCCGACCTGATCGCCGACGGACTGGATCTGGTGATCCGCGTTGGCGCGCTGCGCGATTCCAGCCTGTTCTCTCGCCGCCTTGGCTCAATGCCGATGGTGGTCTGCGCCGCCAAAAGCTATCTGGCGCAGCACGGTACGCCGGAAAAGCCTTCGGATATCGGCAACTTTTCCTGGCTGGAGTACAGCGTGCGGCCCGACAACGATTTTGAGCTGACGTCGCCGGAAGGCCTCGCCATTCGCCTTTCGCCGCAGGGACGCTTCGCCACCAACGATTCGCAAACGCTTATCCGCTGGCTGGTGGCCGGAACGGGCATCGCCTACGTGCCGCTGATGTGGATCATTGACGAGATCAACGCCGGTAAAATCGAGATCCTGTTTGCGCACTATCAGTCCGATCCCCGGCCGGTTTATGCGGTTTATACGCAGAAGGACAAGCTGCCGCTGAAGGTACAGGTGTGTATCAATTATCTGACGGATTACTTCCATAAGGTGGCGGACGTGTACCAGGAGTATCGGCAGAAATAAAAAAGGCGAGCCGCTATGGCTCGCCTTTTCGTGGTCGCTATCCGTCAGGCGGTGCCGCCCACGGTCAGCTTATCCAGCTTCAGGGTCGGCTGGCCAACGCCGACCGGCAGGCTTTGCCCTTCTTTGCCGCAAACGCCCACGCCTTTATCCAGCGCGAGGTCGTTGCCTACCATCGAGATTTGCTGCATCGCCTCAATACCGGAACCGATCAGCGTGGCGCCTTTCACCGGTTTGGTCACTTTGCCGTTCTCAATCAGATAGGCTTCCGAGGTCGAGAAAACAAATTTCCCGGAGGTGATATCCACCTGACCGCCGCCGAAGTTTGGCGCATAGAGGCCATACTCGACGCTGGCGATGATATCTTCCGGCGTCGACTTGCCTGCCAGCATATAGGTGTTGGTCATGCGCGGCATCGGCAGATGCGCATAGGATTCGCGGCGGCCGTTGCCGGTAGGCTTAACGCCCATCAGGCGGGCGTTTAGCTTGTCCTGCATATAGCCTTTCAGCACGCCGTTTTCGATCAGCACGTTGTACTGGCCCGGCACGCCTTCGTCATCCACCGCCAGCGACCCGCGCAGGCCTTCGATGGTGCCGTCATCGACCACGGTGCAGAGATCGGACGCCACTTTCTGGCCAATCTGGCCGCTGAACACCGAGGTGCCGCGACGGTTGAAGTCGCCTTCCAGACCGTGACCAACCGCTTCGTGCAGCAGCACGCCAGGCCAGCCCGCGCCCAGCACCACCGGAATGCTGCCCGCCGGCGCCGCGACGGCGCTCAGGTTGACCAGCGCCATCCGCACCGCTTCACGCGCCCAGGCTTCCGCGCGGGTTTCGCCAGACTCGTCGGCCAGGAAAAATTCGTAGCCGAAACGGCCGCCGCCGCCGCTGGAGCCGCGCTCGCGCTTGCCGTTGTCCTCAACCTGCACGCTTATCGACAGGCGAACCAGCGGACGCACGTCGGCCGCCAGCGTGCCGTCGGTGGCCGCCACCAGCACCATCTCGTAAACGCCGCTCAGGCTGGCGCTGACTTCCTGTACACGCTTGTCCGCCGCACGCGCCGCAGAATCCACGCGATGCAGCAGCGCGATTTTCTCTTCACGGGTCAGGCTTTGCAGCGGATCGGCCGTTGGGTAAAGCGGGCGGTTCATTACCACGCCCAGCGTGTGCGATTTGCCGTTGCCCTGCTCGCGCACAATACTGCGCGCCGCCGTGGCGCTTTGCGTCAAAGCGTTCAGCGTGATCTGATCGGCGTAGGCGAAGCCCGTTTTTTCGCCGCTGATGGCGCGCACGCCGACGCCCTGATCGATGTTCCAGGAGCCGTCTTTGATAATCCTGTCTTCCAGCACCCAGGATTCGTGGTAGCCGGACTGAAAATAGAGGTCGGCGTAGTCCAGCTTGCGTTCCGAGAGCTGACCGAGAAGGGAAAAGAGATCCTGTTGGTTAATATTATTAGCAGTTAGTAACTGTTCACTTACCAGATTCAGACTCATGTATTCTCGCTCTGTTTGGGAGCCAGTCGCCGCTGGCGTCGTAATCTCTATAGCCTGAGGCAATTCCCCGGTCACGTCAAATTCACTTCGCGCTCTTTTCTCGCGGCTTGCGCAGCACTTCGTCAATTTGCGGCTTATCGAGCGGCCCGGAAAGATGGTAGCGCAGCACCGAGATCTTATTCCACAGCGGCGCCAGCGCCTTGCTGGCGGCAAAGACCGCTGCGCCGACCACCGGATTAACGGCGAACGCGGCGGCGACGCCGACGGTCGCGGAAATTTCCGGCGCGACTACCGCTTCCATATCGATTTGCCGTTTCACCAGGTCGATTTTGCCCTGCATGGCGATGTCGGCTTCCAGGCCATCCACCAGCAGGTTATCGGTACGCAGCACGCCCTTTTCAATCCAGGCAGTGCCGTTAATGGAATCAAAATAGAAGCCCTGACTGAAAGTGTCGGTGAAATCAAGGCGCAGCTTGCGCAGCAGCGCATCGAAACTGACCAGCCGCAGCAGCTGGCCGGCGCGGCCGGTATTCACATCGGCAATTTGTCCGGCGCCCATGTGCGATTTCAGCACACCGCTCAGCGTCGCCACCGACGGCTGCCACGGCGCGGCCTGCCAGTGAAGATCGTAATCGATGTTAAACGGCGCATCCCGCAGCGGCGAATTCATGCCGAACCAGTTGGTGGCATCGTCAACTTTTTTGCCGCTGAGCGAGCCTTTCAGCGCCGTGCGCTGCGCGCCCGGCTGGTTGACCCATTCGCCTGCCACCTTCAGTTTTGCGCTGCCGATATCGATCAGGCCGTTTTGCAGCTTTAAGGTATCGCGGGTGTGGCTCAGATCCGCCGCCATCCGGCCGAAGCGCTGGCCGCGCAGCCAGCATTCGTTGCAGCTCAGATTAACGGCGGGCCAGCTGCTGAAATCAATTCCGCTGGCCTGCTCGCCGGAAAACGGCGTGGAGCCGCTGGCCGCTGGCCACTGCGGGTTGTAATAGAGGTAGCTGAGCTGGCCCAGCCACGGCGCGTGCTGTCTCATTACCAACTTGCCGTCGATCTCGCGTCCTTTGGCCTGCACCACGTTTTCGCCCGCTACCGTCTGGCTCAGCGTTGCCTCCAGATCGTGCCAGCGCTGCCCGCCCAGCGTCAGCGCCGGCGTGCGCAGCGTGATATCGCCCGGCAGATAAGCCTGTCCGCCGCCTGCGCCTGTGCCGCCCGCCAGCAGCCCCAGCCAGGCTTCACCATCCAGCGGCGGCAGATTAAGCGTCATGCCTGACGTTGCCGGCAGCGGCGGCGTTTGCGTGGCGTCATTTTCCCAGATGCCGCGATCGACGCGTAGCTGTTTCCCCAATAGCCAGCGGCTGTTGAAACGGTGCTTTTCACCTACCGCGCCATGCAGCGTAAAGGCCGACAGATCGCCCTGCGCCTGAACGCGGATCGGCATCGGCGCAGCCCGCTCTTTATCCAGCGGCGAAGGTAAGTTACTGCTTACATTTTTCAGATCGCCGGTCAGCGAGACCTTGTAGTTCGCGCCTCCGCCGTGCGGCAGCGTAATGGCGACCGCGCTTTGCCAGCTGGCGCTGCCGTTCAGTTTTTCGCGCAGCGCCTTCGGCACCGCGTCGATTTTGCCCGGCTGCCAGTCGCCTTTAAGATCGACGCCGATAGCGTAATGCTTTTCGCCTTCCTGGGTAGTAAACGTGACGCCCATCGGCTGCCCGAACCAGCTGGCGGTCAGCGGCTCGCTTTGCAGATTGCCGTTGTCGTAAGTGAAGCGGCCGCTCAGCTGTTTGATGGTGCTGTTAAGCGGTTTAATAAACAGCGAATTATTATGCAGAGCCACATCGCCGCTGGCTTTAACTTCCTGCCCATCCAGCGGGATATTCAAATGTAAGCGACCGCTTACATCGCCGCCGATCTGTAGCTCGTCCAGCGCCGCGCCCAGCGTTGGCTTCAGCGGCGTCTGGTTAAAGTAGCGGCCGATTTCCGTGCCCGCCCCGCTGATATCGCTGTCGATAATCAGCTTTTCTTTCATATAGTCAGGAATAACGGCGGCAACGTTTTTGCCCTGCACGTTGCCCAGCATTGCCCGATCCGCCTTCATAAACAGGCCGTCGTTGATAAAGTTCAGGTTGATATCCAGCTTTTCCAGATCCGGCCAGCCGGGCTGGAAGCGATAGGTCGCCTGACGCAGCGGCACCCAAACCTGGAACATACCGTCGTTGTGTTTGAAAGGGAAAAGCTGGGGATTGCCCGCAAACAGCAGCGTGGCGTTTTGCGCCTGCCCGCCTTTGATGGCGCCGCTGAGATAGTCGACCAGTTTGGTGCCCATCAGCGGTTCCGGGAAGTAGCGCCAGGCGTCTGCCGCATCGGTCAGGTTAATGCCGGCCAGAATATCCAGCCGCGGCGCCTGCTCTTTGACCTGCGCCCAGGTGAAGTCGCCCTTCGCCCACAGCGAGCGCGCCTGCACATCCAGATCCCGTCCGGCCAGCGTGACGCCCTGCTCGTCGCTCCGCCAGCTGAAGGCGCCGCTGGCCTGCGCGATTTGCAGCGGCGCGCGGAACATGGTGCCATCGGGCAGCGAGGCATCTTTCAGCCTGAAATTCAGCTTGCCGTCCGTGACGCTGCCGGTAAGCGAGCCGCTAAAATGCTGCATTCCCGGCAGCAGCTCCCAGTGCTGCCAGCTCAGATTTTGCCAGCGGGCCTGAAAGCGGGTTTTCTCCGGCTGCTGTAAAGGAAGATCGGCGGCCAGCGCCTGAACTTCGCCGTGCGGCTGCAGCGTGCGCCAGTTAGTCAGCAGCGTCGGCGTCACTTTGGAAAACAGCGGCAGCAGCGCATCGATACGCTCAAGCGCCAGATGGGTGGCGCGTATGCGTAGCTCTTCCGGGCTGGACGAACGTTGCGGCAGCCAGAGCAGCGATACCCGCCCTTTTGGCCAGGCTATGCCGTCGGTATGCAGGCTGGTTCGCGGCATTTCGGCACGCCAGCCCTGCTCAACGCGGCTGATATGGGCGGCGAGGTTATCCACGGTGAAGTGGTGTGCCTCGTTTTCGCCCTGCCATTCCGCGCCGCCTTTCTTTAATAAGATATCGCCGCTGTGGATTTCGCCGTTTTCAAGGCTCATCCAGGCAGCCAGCGAGAAGCGGGCGCTTTTCAGCGTGGTGTTGTCCTGCATCCACTGGCCCAGCCAGGGTTTGACATCCACATCGTCCGCCTGCATCCAGGCGCGCCCGGTATCGAGATAGCCATTGGTGTCGCTGAGATCGAGACGCACCTGTACCACGCCGTGCTGGCCGGTAAAGCTGGACAAACTGACCAGCCCTTCCGCACGGTGACGGTTTTTTTCGTTCAGCCAGGTAAGCTGCGGCATATCCAGCCTGGCGCGCTGCCCGGAAAGCGTCAGAAAACTGATCTGGCTTTGTTGCAAATCGAAGTGGTCAAACTGACGCAGAAAGAGATCGCTGAACTGGCCCGGCTTGAGCTCTACTTTGCCGCTGTCGCCGGCGGTGAGCGGCGTATTGGTGACGAGATCCAGTCGCCAGAAGACGAGATTGCGAAACTGCGGGCGCAGATGCAGCAGCGATTGCCAGACGTCAAAGGCCAGCGAAACGCGATCGACCTTCAGCGAGCCGCCGTCCTTCAGGCCGATATTAAGGGCTTTGATTTCCAGCACCGGGCCGAAATTCTCCCAACGCCCGTTAAGGGAAGCGGCTTCTACCGGCATGTCGATAGCGCTGGAAAGGCGCTGCAGCAGAGGCGTGCGCCAGCTGTTGATATGCGGCATCGCCAGACGCAGGCCGCTGACTATCAGCGCAATAATAACGACGATTATTGCGCCGGTCAGTAGCAAGATCCTCGGCAATTGCCTCACACACCTCTCCTTGATGCCCGTCACTGCGGGCAATAACTGTATTTATCCCCGGTGGGGCGCGCTGGCTTTGTTCTGAGCGGGATAGCCGATGGCTTACATCATCACCACGTCAAACTGCTCCTGAGTATAGAGCGGTTCAATCTGTACTTTCACCTGCTTGCCGACGAATATCTCTACTTCCGCCAGCGCATGGGATTCGTCGGTTTTCAGCGCCTCGCCAACCGCAGGCGAAACGTAAACCAAAAAACGGTCCGAATCGTAGGCGTGATGAACGCGGACTATTTCGCGCATGATCTCATAGCAGACGGTTTCCACGGTTTTCAGCGTGCCGCGTCCTTTGCAGACCGGGCAGTCCTGACACAGCACATGCTCAATGCTTTCCCGCGTGCGTTTACGGGTCATCTCTACCAGCCCAAGCTGCGAGAAACCATTGATGCCGGTTTTAACCCGATCCTTACTCAGCGCCTGCTCCAGCGAGTGCAGCACGCGACGGCGGTGATCTTCGTTATTCATATCGATAAAGTCGATAATGATAATGCCGCCGAGGTTGCGCAGACGCAGCTGGCGGGCGATCGCCTGCGTCGCCTCGACGTTGGTGTTAAAGATGGTTTCATCCAGATTGCGATGGCCGACAAAGGCGCCGGTATTGATATCGATGGTGGTCATCGCCTCGGTTTGGTCGATGATCAGATAGCCGCCGGATTTCAGCTCCACCTTGCGATCCAGCGAGCGCTGGATTTCGTTTTCCACATCGAACAAATCGAAAATCGGCTGCTTGCCGGTGTACAGCTCCAGCTTTGCCGTCATTTCAGGAATGTATTCGCTGGTGAACTCCACCAGATGTTCCCACGTCTGACGCGAATCGATACGGATACGATCCAGGGCGGCCCCGGCGAAATCGCGCAGGATACGCTGCGACAGCGCGACTTCACCATAGAGGCGGCAGCGGGTTTTATTGCGCTTTTTGCGCTCGATGACCTTAGTCCACAGACGTTTTAGAAACGCGGCGTCGGAAGCCAGCTCCTGTTCGCCCACGCCTTCGGCGGCGGTGCGGATAATATAGCCGCCCAGCTCGTCGCAGTAGGCGGCCACCACGGACTTAAGACGCTCGCGCTCCGCTTCGCTTTCTATACGTTGCGAAACGCCAACGTGCGACGCGCCCGGCATAAAGACCAGATAGCGCGAAGGCAGCGTGATATCGGTGGTGAGACGCGCGCCTTTAGTGCCCAGCGGATCTTTCACCACCTGCACCATCAGATCCTGTCCCTGGCGAACCAGTTCGGAAATATCGCGTACGGAAAAGTTTTTACGCTCGTCGCCCGCTACGCATTCGGTATGCGGCATGATGTCGGAAGCGTGCAGAAAGGCGGCTTTTTCCAGCCCGATATCGACAAAGGCAGCCTGCATGCCCGGCAGAACCCGGCTGACGCGCCCTTTATAGATATTGCCGACAATGCCCCGGCGCGCTTCGCGTTCAATATGAATTTCCTGCAGAATGCCGCCGTCAATATAGGCGACGCGCGTTTCCGAAGGGGTAATATTTACCAGAAGTTCAGCCGTCATCTTGTTCCCTTACCTCACGCAGCGCGTGAAACTGGCTCAGCAGCTCAGCCGTTTCCACCAGGGGCAGCCCCACCACCGCGTGATAGCTTCCATTGATTTTTCTGACGAAATTCCCGCCCAGTCCCTGAATGCCATAGGCGCCCGCTTTATCCATCGGCTCGCCGCTGGCGATATAGGCCGCAATGTCCTCCTCGCTCAGCAGGCGAAAAGTGACTTCCGTTACCACCATGCACGCCAGCTGCCGTTGCCGATCGGCCAGCGCGACGGCCGTCATCACCTGATGCGTCTGGCCGGAAAGTTTAGCCAGCATCGCGGCGGCGGCGGCCTCGTCTGCCGGTTTCTCCAGCACTTCGTTGTTCAGCACCACGATGGTATCGGCGCCCAGCACCGGCAGATCCTGCTCCGCCACCGCCACGCCGGCCTGCGCTTTTTCCAGCGCCAGACGCCGGACGTAGGCTTCCGCCATTTCGCCGGGCTGCTGCCGCTCTTCAACCTGCGTGCTTAAACGCGCAAAACGCAGACCAAGCTGCGTAAGTAATTCACGACGACGGGGAGAACCGGAGGCCAGGTAAAGGGATATCATACTCTTCCTTATTGTACGGCAAACTGGCGACGTATTTTTCTCATCAGCAAGAACAGCCAAGGCCACAGAATACCGTCTATTACGCTGCTCCAGAAGATTTCCGGACGAAACGAGACGTTAATAACTAAAAATTCCGCCCAGAAGACAATGACATCCATCGCCAGCGACAGCACCATCACCATCAGCGCCTGCTGCCAGAGCGCCAGATTGCGGAATAGCTGGAATTTAAACGCCACCAGGTAAGCAAGGATGCTGAAAGCCAGCGCACGCACGCCCAGCGTCGAGCCTGAAATCAGATCCATTATAGATCCCATCACAAAACCCGTGCCGACATTCACGCGATGCGGCAGCGCCAGCACCCAGTAAATCAGGATCAACAGCAGCCAGGAAGGCCGGAACATATAGAGCTGATCGGGCCACGGCATGATTTGCAGCACCAGCGCCACCAGAAACGAGCACCAGATAACCCAGCGACCATGGCTGCGATAGCTGCTCAAGGCTGGCCTCTGCGCGAGGCGGGCGCGGCAGCGGCAGGCGCGGCCTGAGCCGCAGGCGTTGTCTGGCCGGTTGTCGATGCGTTATCCGGCGCAGGCGGCCCCATCATTTCGCTGGCGGCCGGCAGCACCTGCGGCATCATCTGCATCAGGCGCTCGTTGGCGACGCGGTGCACTTCATCCGGCGCCATCGGCATGGTGCCGTTGCGATCCGCGCCCCACAGCAGCAGCAGATAGCGCAAGCGTTGCAGGCCCGCCGTCGGACGCGCCTGGATCACGGTATAGGCGCGCTGCGTATCGAGCTTCACGGAGGACACCACGCCGACCGGGTAGCCTTCCGGGAAGCGACCGCCGAGGCCGGAAGTGACCAGCACGTCGCCCACGCGGATATCGGTGTTGCCCGGCAAGTGCTCAAGCTGAAGATCTTCCGTACAGCCGTTGCCCGCCGCAATCACGCGGATATCGTTGCGCAATACCTGAATCGGCAGCGCGTGAGAGGAGTCGCAAATCAGCATGACGCGGCTGGTGATTTTACCGACGGCGACGACCTGGCCGACCACGCCTTTATCGCTGATAACCGGCTGGCCTTCGTAAACGCCGTTTACGCTGCCTTTGTCGATTACCACCTGATCGGTATAGGGATCCGTGCCGGTAGAGATGACCTGGGTGACCATCTTGTGCTCGTCCTGACGCAGCGGCGAACCAAGCAGCTCGCGCAGACGCGCGTTTTCCTGCTTAAATTGCCCCAGCATCAGCAGCTCGCTGTTTTTCAGCATCAGCTCGCGATGCAGGGCTTTGTTTTCCAGCTCAAGCTGCTGGCGAGAGGCCAGCGTGTCGGAAACGCTGTCCAGAATCTGACGTGGCCCGTTGGCCAGAAAATAGAATGGGCTGACCGCCGTATCCATGTAGGTGCGTATCTGGCTGAAAGCGCCCATACGGCTGTCGGCGATAATCACGCCTATCGCTACCACAACTGCCAGAAACAAGCGTAACTGCAGGGATGGGCCCCTGCTGAAGATCGGCTTCATAAACTCGGCGTATTCCTCGACATCATTAACAAGACGCGCGGGACCCGCGCGCCTTCATGGCAAATTATTCTTCGCTGAACAAATCGCCGCCGTGCATGTCGATCATTTCCAACGCCTTACCGCCGCCGCGTGCGACGCAGGTCAGCGGATCTTCAGCCACTACCACCGGAATACCGGTTTCTTCCATCAGCAGACGGTCAAGGTTGCGCAGCAGCGCACCGCCGCCGGTCAGCACCATGCCGCGCTCGGAGATGTCAGAGGCCAGCTCTGGCGGACACTGTTCCAGCGCAACCATCACCGCGCTAACGATGCCGGTCAGCGGCTCCTGGAGCGCCTCCAGAATTTCGTTGGAGTTCAGCGTAAAGCCGCGAGGCACGCCTTCCGCCAGGTTACGACCGCGCACTTCGATCTCACGCACTTCGTCGCCCGGATAAGCGGAGCCGATCTCATGTTTGATTCGTTCAGCGGTGGCTTCGCCGATCAGCGAGCCGTAGTTACGGCGCACGTAATTAATAATGGCTTCGTCAAAGCGATCGCCGCCAATGCGCACGGAAGAGGAGTAAACCACGCCGTTCAGAGAGATCACCGCAACTTCCGTGGTGCCGCCGCCGATATCGACCACCATTGAACCGGTCGCTTCCGAAACCGGCAGGCCAGCACCGATAGCGGCTGCCATCGGCTCTTCAATCAGGAAAACTTCACGCGCGCCTGCGCCCTGTGCGGATTCACGGATCGCACGGCGTTCAACCTGGGTCGCGCCGACAGGCACACACACCAGCACGCGCGGGCTTGGGCGCATAAAGCTGTTGCTGTGAACCTGTTTGATAAAGTGTTGCAGCATCTTTTCGGTCACAAAGAAGTCGGCGATCACGCCGTCTTTCATTGGACGGATAGCAGCGATATTGCCGGGGGTACGACCCAGCATCTGCTTGGCGTCATGACCTACTGCCGCAACGCTCTTTGGGGAACCGGCACGATCCTGACGAATAGCAACGACGGAAGGCTCATTCAGAACGATGCCCTGTCCTTTCACATAAATCAGGGTATTGGCGGTACCCAGGTCGATGGACAAGTCGTTGGAAAACATGCCACGGAATTTTTTAAACATACTGAAGGATAATCCTGCTAGCTGGGGGCGGATAATAAAATCCGCTTACTTTACCAACCACACGAAGCAGCGACAAGGCGCAAAAACGCTCTACTTCGGTGAAAAATCACGCTATCTCTCGCCTGAGTCACAACCCAAAAAACTACGCGAGCAGAATGCCTGAGTTCAGGCGCATCGCCCCTGTTTTAAGGCCGTTTTACGGACATAACGTACATGAATTTTTACATATTTAGGCACTGCTTTACCGCCCGTCAAACGTAGCCGGCACCACAGCTGCGCGGCTATTCTACGTGAAATCCGGCTTAACGGCAGACTAAACTCGATATCTTTGCGAATATTTTTTCATATCGCCTGTCAGCAGCTGCGAAGGAGCAAAAAAATCGCCCTGGCCGCCGTTTATCCCTGACTCCGTTAAGGTTTGCCATTCACTTCGGGTTTTTACGCCTGCGGCGAAAACCTGCGTTGACGTTCCCTTGCAGCTTTCGAGCAAACTCTGCACAAACAGCTGATTCTCCTTGCGACGGTCAATATTGCGCACCAGACCGGGATGCAGCTTGATCAGTTCCGGCGACACCACCTTGATGTAGACCGTACTGACCAGCGTTAACCCTGCCTGGATAATGGCAATACGGCAGCCAAAACCTTTCAGTAAATGAAAGGCGCCGTGCAAGCGGCAGAGATGTTGACCTACATCCGCTTCCGCAAGTTCAAATAAAATACGGTTTCTTTGTGATTTAGTGTATTGCAGCAGCATATCGCGCAGCCAAATCTGGAAAGGACGCTGCAGGAGCGCATCGATCGTCAGCGGTATCGCCAGCGTTTCCTCCGGCCAGGCCTGGATAAAGCTCAGGATGCGGCTTACCAAAATTCGGTCATAACCTTCGGCCATGCCCAGCTGCTGCACCAGCGGCAGATATTCAGCCGCCGCCAGCTCGGTTTTGCCGTCAAAGATCCTCGGCATGATTTCGCGATGGTGCAGCCGCCCTTCCCGCGTTACCGCCGGTTTCTGATACAAACGCGGCCCGCCGCGACTGAGGGTATTTTCCAGCAGCGTGCGCCACTTGACGCTGCCCCGGCTCAGCTCCGGCGCCGGTTTTTCGCTGACCGACCAGTTATTGCCGCCCAGCAGCGCCGCGTGCCGCGTGGCCAGCTCGACGTTTTCCATGACCTGCTGCGTGGTTTGCCCGCTTTGCCAGGCGCTGATGCCGATATGGATCATATCTTCCCGATCCAGCATGCGCGTGGGCGGCAGCGCGTCCACGGCTTTGATCAGCTGGGAGGCGATGCTGTCGGCATCCTTCAGGCTGCGATGCGGCAGCAGAACGGCGAAATCACTGCGGAAATAGCGTGCCAGCAGCGCACCCGGATAGCGCATCACGAAGGTAGACAGCAGGTTCACCAGGCCGAAAAGGTAATCCTGCACGGGCGCATGGCCCCAGTTGTCACGCAGCGTGTCGAGATCCGGCAGGCGGATCATCATTACCATGCCGTGCGCGCCGGCGGTTTCGCTATCTTCCAGCAACGTGGCCAGCTGATTGTCGAAGAAAAGGCGGTTATGCAGGCCGGTCATGGGATCCTGCGCGGCGAAAGCCCGGATCAGCGTATCAACGCGATTGCGGCGCTCGGAGGCTTCCTGCAAATCGCCGAGCAGCAAATCCAGCGCGCTGCTGGCCTTGGGCGGCCACTCCAGCACGGAACCCGGGCGCACGGTTTCTCTTTCGCCCCTCAGCACTTTTGCCGCGCGATTTTCCAGCCGCTCCATGCCTTCAAGCTGTCGGTACAGCCAGCGATGCGAGAAAAACAGAATCAGCAGCAGGATGCCGATCGCCAGCACCAGCAGGCTTAAGATGGACGCGCCAATAAAGGACATCAGCCAGGTTTTCGCGCTGTCTATCCAGACGATATGCAGCACGTACCGGGCATGTTTGCTCAGAGGGATAACGCTGTTGCGATAGCGGTTAGGCTCATCTTCCATCAGCGCATCCTGATGGCGGGAAAGGGTTTTAACGGGCTGATTATTTACCATGAAAGTGATGCGAACAACCTGTAAAGGCCCCATCACCTGCGACAGCCCCGGGGCTATCTGGTCAGGAGATTGATGGTCGAGTGCCCTGTCGATGTCGTCCGCCATCGTCTGCAGACGATGCTCAGCGCGCAAATCGCTAAGGTAATAAAAGCTCATTACGCCGCCCACCAGCATGACAAGCATGACCAGTGCGCTGACAAAGGTAATCATTGCGGAGAGTTTGGTGGTTAATCGCATCCTTGTGCTCTTTGGCTACCGTGAAAGAGACGCCGTAGCAAAAAGCAGTAACGGCGAATGGCTTTGCAGAGACCTTCCTCATGCTTTTATGCATCTTAAACAAAATTTTACTGATTGCCGGGAGTATAGTGAGGTCAGACTTTTATTATACCTTTCCGTTCCATTTTCAGGAGATTCTCATGCACGCACTGGTTCTCGAACAGTCCGAAGGCAAAACCCTGGCCACGGTAAAACAGCTCAGCCCGGACGCCCTGCCGCCGGGCGAGGTGACGGTAGATGTCAGCTGGTCAGGCCTGAACTACAAAGATGCGCTGGCGATTACCGGCAAAGGGAAAATTGTCCGGCAGTTTCCGATGGTGCCCGGCATCGATTTTGCAGGCCAGGTGCGCCATAGCGAAGATCCGCGCTTTCATACCGGACAACAGGTGCTGCTGACCGGCTGGGGCGTAGGGGAAAATCACTGGGGCGGCCTGGCGGAACAGGCCAGGGTAAAAGGCGACTGGCTGACGCCGATGCCGGAAGGGCTTGATGGCCGTCGGGCGATGATTATCGGCACGGCCGGCCTGACCGCTATGCTGTGCATCATGGCGCTGGAGGAAGGCGGCGTGCGGCCTGACAGCGGCGAGGTGATAGTGACCGGCGCCAGCGGCGGCGTGGGCAGCACGGCGGTTTCCCTGCTCAGCTCGCTCGGCTATCGGGTGACAGCGGTAAGCGGCAGACCCTCCACCCATGACTATCTTCACCAGCTGGGCGCCAGCGAGATCCTGCCGCGTGAGGCTTTCAGCGCCGACAGCCGACCGCTGGAAAAACAGCGCTGGGCCGGCGCGGTGGATACCGCTGGTGATAAGGTACTGGCGAGCGTGCTGGCGCAGATGAACTACGGCGGCGTGGTAGCGGCCTGCGGCCTGGCGGCCGGGTTTGCATTGCCAACCACCGTAATGCCTTTTATTCTGCGAAACGTGCGCCTTCAGGGCGTCGATTCCGTTACGGCACCCGCAGAGCGTCGCCTTGCGGCCTGGAAAAGGCTGGTTAAAACGCTGCCAGACGCGTTTTATCAGCAGGCGACAACGGAAATTGCGCTGGCCGATGCCGCTGCCAGCGCGGCCAAACTGCTTAATAACGAGATTACCGGCCGGACGCTGGTAAAAATTCGCTAGCGCGTTATATCACCTGGCGTGCCGATCCCGCCAGGTGGTTTTTATCGCGCGCCGCTTGCCGCCCGGCGTAGCGAACCCGCCTTATATTTACCTTTCTTCAACATTCACATAACTGATTACACTTCCTGCTCTCTTAACGGTTTTACGGAGCTGATATTCTGCGCGCCAGCCGCTTTTTTATTCGCTGAATTCGCTTTTTTTGGTCATGCTAAAAAGTGACCGTCTCTGGAGACACAGCCATGAAGCCCGTTGATAAACTCACTGAAAACGATGTTACCCCGGAAAGCATTTTCAACGCCCGGCGTCGCCAGGTAATGAAAGCGCTGGGGATTAGCGCCGCCGCGCTGTCGGTGCCGACGGCCCGCGCCGACGTGCTTTCCTGGCTACAGGGAAAAGGCAAAGAGAGCCAGAAAGCGCCGGCCGGTAAACCGCTCGACTTCAGCAAGCCCGCACAGTATCAGGCCGACTTAGCGTTGACGCCGGAAGATAAGGTAACGGGCTACAACAACTTTTATGAATTCGGCCTGGATAAAGCGGATCCGGCGGCCAACGCCGGCTCGTTGAAAACCGCCGACTGGAAAATCGAGATCGGCGGCGAAGTAATGAAGCCGATGACGCTGGATATGGACGATATCTTTAAGCGGTTTCCGTTAGAGCAGCGTATTTATCGGATGCGCTGCGTAGAGGCCTGGTCGATGGTGGTGCCCTGGATTGGGTTCGAGCTGGGCAAGCTGTTAAAAGCCGCAGAGCCGACCAGCAATGCGCGCTATGTCGCCTTTCAAACGATTTACGCGCCGGAAGAGATGCCGGGCCAGCGCGATCGCTTTGTCGGCGGCGGCATCGATTATCCCTATGTGGAAGGGCTGCGGCTGGATGAAGCGATGCATCCGCTGACCATGTTAACCACCGGCGTTTACGGCAAAGCGCTGCCGCCGCAAAACGGCGCGCCGATCCGCCTGACCGTGCCGTGGAAATACGGGTTTAAGGGCATCAAGTCCATCGTGAAAATTACCCTGGTCAAGGCGCAGCCGCCGACTACCTGGAACCTGCTGGCCTCGAACGAGTATGGCTTCTACGGCAATGTGAATCCGCATGTCGATCATCCGCGCTGGTCGCAAGCTACGGAGCGTTTTATCGGCTCCGGCGGCATTCTGGACGTCAAGCGTCAGCCCACGCTGCTGTTTAACGGCTATGCCGACCAGGTGGCTTCCCTCTATAAGGGATTAGATCTGCGGGAGAACTTCTAGTGCGTCTGACGGGCAAGCAGATCACCGGCCTGAAAGTACTGCTGCATCTGGCCGGTTTTTTACCTTTTCTCTGGCTGATCCTGTCCATTAACCAGGGCTGGCTGAGCGCCGATCCGGCAAAGGATATCCAGCATTTTACCGGCCGGATGGCCCTGAAGTTCCTGCTCGGCACGCTGCTGGTCACGCCGCTGGCGCGCTACGGCAGGCAGCCGCTGCTTATCCGCGTCCGTCGCCTGCTGGGACTGTGGTGTTTTGCCTGGGCCACGCTGCATCTGGTCAGCTATTCGCTGCTCGAGCTGGGTATCGCTAACCTCAGCCTGCTGGGTTCGGAGCTGATCTCGCGTCCTTATCTGACGCTGGGGATTATCAGCTGGTTTATCCTGCTGCTGCTGTCGCTGACCTCTTTTCAGAAGGCGCAGCGAAAATTGGGCAAAAACTGGCAAAAGCTGCACAACGCCATTTATCTCGTCCTGATCCTGGCACCTGTCCACTATCTGTGGTCGGTTAAAACGTTCTCGCCCCAGCCCTGGATCTACGCGTCTCTGGCGCTGATCCTGCTGCTGTGGCGCTATAAGAAATTCCGTCAGTGGCTGCGATAAAACGTGCGCCGCCGCGCATAACCGGATGCTTTCTTAGGCGTTTGGTGGATTATCTTCGCTGATACGACCAGTATTTAGCTGCGAATTGCGTTGAAATCGTTATAATGCCCGGTTTTAAACCCGTGCAGGGGCCAAATTTCACCGTGAAAGGTGACAAATGGCTTTTCGCATTGTATTTTGTGCGATGCCTCAATTATCGCAGGAGATAGCAGCAAGATGGCTGAAAAGTTTCACATACTGCTTTTGAATGGTCCCAACCTGAACCTCCTTGGCACTCGCGAGCCGGAGAAGTACGGCAGCACGACCCTTCCCGATCTCGTCAGCGGGCTAACTGCGCAGGCTGACGCGCTCAATGTGAAGCTGAGTCATCTGCAGTCTAACGCGGAACACGCGTTAATTGACCGCATTCATGAGGCGAGAGGCAATGTCGATTATATCGTCATTAACCCGGCGGCCTATACGCATACCAGCGTGGCGCTTCGTGATGCCCTGCTTGCAGTCAGCATCCCGTTTATTGAAGTGCACCTGTCCAATGTGCATGCCCGCGAGCCTTTCCGCCATCATTCTTATCTTTCTGATATTGCTGCTGGCGTAATTTGTGGACTTGGCGTCGACGGTTATTCCTGGGCTTTACAGACGGCGGTTAAACGCCTGTCACAATCTAATTAAACAGAGTACGGAACCACACTAATGGATATTCGTAAGATTAAAAAACTGATCGAACTGGTTGAAGAATCAGGCATTGCTGAACTGGAAATTTCTGAAGGTGAAGAGTCCGTTCGCATCAGTCGTTCCCCGGCCAATTCAGGCTACCCAATGATGCAGCAGGCCTGGGCTGCCCCAATGCAGCCGCAGCCAGCGCTGGCAACCGCCGTGGCACCAGCCACCACGCCAGCGATGGAAGCGCCTGCCGCTGCCGAGATCAGTGGCCACATCGTACGTTCACCAATGGTCGGTACTTTCTACCGCACGCCAAGCCCGGACGCGAAAGCCTTTGTCGAAGTCGGCCAGAAAGTTAACGCTGGCGACACCCTGTGCATCGTTGAAGCGATGAAAATGATGAACCAGATCGAAGCCGATAAGTCCGGCGTGGTAAAAGCGATCCTGGTCGAAAGCGGTCAGCCAGTAGAATTTGACGAGCCGCTGGTAGTCATCGAATAACGAGGCGAACCATGCTGGAAAAAATTGTAATTGCTAACCGTGGTGAAATCGCGCTGCGTATTCTGCGCGCCTGTAAAGAACTGGGCATCAAGACCGTGGCCGTGCATTCAAGCGCCGACCGCGATCTGAAACACGTGCTGCTGGCCGATGAGACCGTTTGTATCGGGCCTGCGCCATCTGTTAAAAGCTATCTGAACATCCCGGCGCTGATCTCTGCCGCAGAGATCACCGGCGCGGTGGCTATCCACCCAGGCTACGGCTTCCTCTCTGAGAACGCCGATTTTGCCGAACAGGTGGAGCGCTCCGGCTTTATCTTTATCGGCCCTAAAGCCGACACCATCCGTCTGATGGGCGATAAAGTTTCCGCCATCACCGCGATGAAAAAAACCGGCGTGCCAACCGTACCAGGTTCTGACGGCTCGCTGGGCGACGATATGGAAAAAAACCGCGCCATCGCTCAACGTATCGGTTATCCGGTTATCGTTAAGGCTTCCGGCGGCGGCGGCGGTCGTGGGATGCGCGTTGTGCGCCACGACAAGGATCTTGAGCAATCCATCAACATGACGAAGGCGGAAGCCAAAGCGGCTTTCAACAACGACATGGTTTACATGGAGAAATTCCTCGAGAACCCGCGCCATATCGAAATTCAGGTACTGGCTGACGGCCAGGGCCACGCCATCTATCTGGCCGAGCGCGACTGCTCCATGCAGCGTCGCCACCAGAAAGTGGTGGAAGAGGCGCCAGCGCCGGGCATCACGGAAGAACAGCGCCGCTTTATCGGCGATCGCTGTGCGAAAGCCTGTATCGATATCGGCTACCGTGGCGCGGGCACCTTTGAGTTCCTGTTCGAGAACGGCGAGTTCTACTTCATTGAGATGAACACCCGTATCCAGGTTGAGCATCCGGTTACCGAGATGATCACCGGCGTCGATCTGATCAAAGAGCAGCTGCGTATCGCTGCCGGTCAGCCGCTGTCGATCAAACAGGAAGACGTAGTGGTTCGCGGCCATGCGGTCGAGTGCCGTATCAACGCGGAAGATCCGAACACCTTCCTGCCAAGCCCGGGTAAAATCACGCGCTTCCATGCCCCTGGCGGCTTCGGCGTGCGTTGGGAGTCTCATATTTACGCGGGCTATACCGTACCGCCGTACTATGACTCCATGATCGGCAAGCTGATCACCTACGGTGAGACGCGTGACGTGGCTATTGCCCGTATGAAGAACGCACTGGCGGAACTGATCATCGACGGCATCAAGACTAACGTCGAGCTGCAGATGAAGATCATGAGCGACGAAAACTTCCAGATCGGTGGCACCAACATCCACTATCTGGAGAAAAAACTCGGCATTCAGGAAACCTGATCCGCCAGAGGTAATAAAGGAAGGCCGGTCTGACCGGCCTTTTTCTTTGCCTGTTACGGGAGGAAAAATGGAAAAACGCTTTGTGCAGGCGCATCGCGAGGCGCGCTGGTCGTTCTGGCTGGCGGTCGCCTATGTGGCCGCCTGGTCGCTGACGGCCGCTTTTGGCGGCAATCAGCCGGGCATCACCGGCCTGCCCCACTGGTTCGAAATGGCCTGTTTGCTGGTGCCGCTGCTGTTTATCTTTTTCTGCTGGCTGATGATCAAACGGATCTTTCGTGATATTTCGCTGGAGGATACGCCGTGAAGGCCGGGATCATTCTGCCCCTTATCGCCTATCTGCTGCTGGTGGCGGCGCTTTCCGTCTACGCGATGCGTAAACGGCGCGAAGGCAACTTTCTTACCGAATATTTTCTCGGCAGCCGCTCGATGGGCGGGTTTGTGCTGGCGATGACGTTGACTACCACCTATATCAGCGCGAGTTCCTTTATCGGCGGGCCTGGCGCCGCCTATAAATATGGGCTGGGCTGGGTGCTGCTGTCGATGGTGCAGGTGCCCGCCGTCTGGCTGTCGCTGGGCGTTTTAGGCAAGAAGTTCGCTATTCTGGCCCGGCGCTATAACGCGCTGACGCTTAACGATATGCTCTACGCCCGCTATCGCAGCCCGCTGCTGGTCTGGTTTGCCAGCCTCAGCCTGCTGATCGCCTTTATTGGCGCGATGACCGTGCAGTTTATCGGCGGCGCACGGCTGCTGGAAACCGCAGCGGGCATTCCTTACAGCAGCGGCCTGCTGATTTTCGGCGGCGCTATTGCGCTCTATACCGCTTTCGGCGGCTTCCGCGCCAGCGTGCTGAACGATGCCTTACAGGGCGTGGTTATGCTGCTTGGCACCTTTATCCTGCTGTTTGCGGTGATCCATAGCGCAGGCGGGATGCACAGCGCGGTACAGAAGCTGCAGCAGATCGATCCGCAGCTGATTTCGCCAGGCGGCGTGGATAATATCCTCAGCCCGACCTTTCTGGCCTCTTTCTCGGTGCTGGTCTGTTTTGGCGTGATCGGTCTGCCGCATACCGCCGTACGTTGTATCTCGTATAAAGACAGCAAGGCCGTGCATCGCGGCATCTTACTGGGCACCGTAGTCGTGACCGTACTGATGTTCGGCATGCATCTGGCTGGCGCGCTGGGTCGCGCCGTGATGCCGGGCCTGACCGTGCCGGATCTGGTGATCCCGACGTTGATGATCCACGTTTTGCCGCCGCTGGCCGCCGGGATCTTCCTGGCCGCGCCGATGGCCGCCATTATGTCGACGATCAACGCGCAGCTGTTGCAGTCTTCCGCCACGATCGTCAAGGATCTCTTTTTGCGCGTGCGCCCGCAGCAGTTGGATAACGAGCCGCTGCTCAGAAAGATCTCCGCGACGGTCACGCTGGTGCTGGGCCTGCTGCTGCTGGTGGCGGCCTGGAATCCGCCCGATATGCTGATCTGGCTTAACCTGCTGGCTTTCGGCGGTCTGGAAGCGGTATTTCTGTGGCCGCTGGTGCTGGGGTTATACTGGGAGAAAGCCAATGCTGCCGGCGCACTCAGCAGCATGATCGGCGGCGCGGGCTGCTATACCCTGCTGGCCAGCTTTTCACTGCAGCCGTGGGGGTTTCACCCGATTGTGCCTTCGCTGCTGCTGAGCCTGATTGCCTTCGTAATCGGCAACCGTTTTGGCCGCCCTGTCCGGCCTTAGCCTTTATTTGTTTGACTAAAGAGAATCGCAATGCCCTGGATACAAATGAAAATCAACACCACCGGCGACCAGGCTGAAGAGCTGGGCGACGCGCTGATCGAGAACGGGGCTGTCTCGGTCACGTTTCAGGATACCCACGACAATCCGGTGTTTGAACCGTTGCCTGGCGAAACGCGCCTGTGGGGCGATACCGATGCGATCGGCCTGTTTGATGCCGAAACCGACATGCAGGACGTGATTGCCAGTCTGGAACAGCATCCGCTGCTGGGCGCCGGCTTCCACCACAAAATTGAGCAGATCGAAGACAAGGACTGGGAGCGGGAATGGATGGAAAACTTCCATCCGATGCGTTTTGGTCAGCGCCTGTGGATTTGCCCAAGCTGGCGCGACGTGCCGGATCCGAATGCGGTCAACGTGATGCTGGATCCCGGCCTGGCGTTTGGCACCGGCACCCATCCCACGACGGCGATGTGCCTGAGCTGGCTGGACGGCCTGGATCTGGCCGGTAAAACCGTGATCGATTTTGGCTGCGGCTCCGGCATTCTCGCTATCGCGGCGCTGAAGCTGGGTGCGGCACAGGCTATTGGTATCGACATCGATCCGCAGGCGATCCAGGCCAGCCGTGACAATGCCGAGCGCAACGGCGTGTCGGAACGTCTGTCGCTTTACCTGCCTCACGAGCAGCCAGAGAACCTCAGCGCAGATGTCGTGGTCGCTAATATCCTTGCCGGCCCGCTGCGTGAGCTGGCGCCGCTTATCAGCGTGCTGCCGGTTTCCGGCGGTCATCTGGGTCTTTCCGGCGTGCTGGCGAGCCAGGCGGACGGCGTGTGCGAAGCCTATGCGGATAAGTTCGTGCTCGATCCGGTGGCGGAAAAAGAAGAGTGGTGCCGCATTACCGGCGTGCGTCGCTAAACGATCGGTTTCCAGGGACGGATTCAGATAGATTTCCTCTACCATAGGCTTATTATCAGCAGGGTTATTTAATCGCGCCGGCCCGTGCCGGCTACTTCAAGGGATAATGAAGATGAGAAGATATGCTCTGCTGTTCTCCTGCCTTGCCGCTTTGCCCGTCATGGCTGAACCGGCTATTCACTGGTCTTATGAAGGCCAGGGCTCGCCTGAACACTGGGCCGAGCTGGGTGATGAGTTTCAAACCTGTAAAACCGGCCAGTATCAGTCCCCCGTCGATATTACCCGGGTTATTGACGGCAAGCTGCCGCCGCTGGGCATAAACTTTCATACCGATACCAAAACCATTGTTAACAATGGCCACACTATCCAGGTTACGGTGAAGGACAGCGACGATTTTCAGCTTGATAATGACGCATTCGTGCTTAAACAGTTCCATTTTCACGCGCCCAGCGAAAATCACCTTTTCGGCAAAAGCTTTCCGCTTGAAGCGCATTTTGTTCATGCCAACAGGCAAGGCGAGCTGGCCGTGCTGGCCGTTATGTTTGAAACCGGCGCTGAAAACAGCGCGCTTAAGCCGCTGCTCGCGTCCCTGCCCGCACAGCAAAACCAGGTTGAAACCATGAAGCAAAGCATGGATCTCGCCACGCTTTTTCCCGCCGGGAAACACTACTACCGCTTTAGCGGTTCGCTGACTACGCCGCCCTGCACGGAAGGCGTGCGCTGGCTGATTCTGAAGCAGCCCGTTACGCTCTCTCCGGCCCAGCTGGCGGTTTTTGAGCACGCGCTTAAACATGCTAATAATCGCCCCTTGCAGCCTCTGCACGGTCGAATAATTGCCGAATAGCAGTACGCTATTTCGCCTTTTTTTGCAGGCGTATGGCGGCGCTTGTCGCGCTTAGTGCCTGAAGCGCCGCAATTTATAGTGTTAACTGCCTCACAAAAAAAGAAAAATATTTGTTCATCATTTAATCGTTAAAATTCAATCTATTGTTAAATAAGGATATTTATTCGTCTCACCGTCTCCGCAGGCCGACAATGCCGGTTTGAAGGGGGAATTGTTCAAAGTTTGGCCTTTCATCTTCTTAAAAAAATGCGTAATATACGCCGCCTTGCGAACACACTATGGTCACTTTTTTTTCATGCGCATAGGAAACCACCAGCTTCGCAATCGCCTGATTGCAGCACCAATGGCCGGAATTACCGACAGGCCTTTCCGGACGCTTTGTTACGCAATGGGCGCTGGTATGACCGTATCGGAGATGCTGTCGTCAAACCCGGAAGTCTGGGCCAGCGACAAATCCCGACTGCGTATGGTACACAGTGATGAGCCCGGTATTCGTACCGTGCAGATTGCCGGTTGTGATCCTGATGAGATGGCTGAAGCCGCGCGCATTAACGCTTTATCGGGCGCGCAGGTTATCGATATCAACATGGGCTGTCCGGCTAAAAAGGTGAATCGGAAAATGGCGGGCTCTGCCCTACTGCAGCATCCAGAGCTGGTAAGGTCTATCCTTTCAGCGGTGGTCAATGCGGTGGATGTGCCCGTTACGCTAAAGATTCGCACCGGCTGGGACGTGGACAACCGCAATTGTGTTGAGATTGCCCAATTGGCTGAACGTTGTGGCATTCAGGCCCTGACCATTCACGGACGCACACGCGCGTGTTTGTTCAACGGCGAAGCTGAATATGACAGCATTCGGACAGTTAAGCAGAGTGTCTCTATCCCCGTTATCGCGAACGGAGACATTACTGACCCGCATAAAGCCAGAGCCGTGCTTGACTATACGGGGGCAGATGCCCTGATGATAGGACGCGCGGCTCAGGGAAGACCGTGGATCTTCCGGGAAATCCAGCATTATCTGGACACTGGGGAGCTGCTGGCACCAATGCCACTGGCTGAAGTAAAGCGCTTGCTCATTGGGCACCTACGGGAACTGCACGACTTTTATGGTCACCGCAAAGGATACCGTATTGCCCGGAAGCACGTCTCCTGGTATCTCCAGGAGCACGCCCCAAACGACCAGTTTCGGCGCACATTCAACGCCATTGAGGATGCCAGCGAACAGCTGGAGGCGTTGGAGGCATACTTCGAAAAACTTGCATAATAGAAATAAAGAGCTGACAGAACTATGTTCGAACAACGCGTAAATTCTGACGTACTGACCGTTTCAACCGTTAACTCCCAGGATCAGGTGACTCAAAAGCCTCTGCGTGACTCGGTCAAACAGGCACTGAAGAACTATTTTGCTCAACTGAATGGTCAGGATGTTAATGACCTGTATGAGCTGGTTTTGGCTGAAGTGGAACAGCCACTGTTGGACATGGTGATGCAATATACCCGTGGCAACCAGACCCGTGCAGCCCTGATGATGGGTATCAACCGCGGTACGCTGCGTAAGAAACTGAAAAAATACGGCATGAACTAAGTTTCGGTTCATTGTGACGGAGGCGCTACGTACTGTTAGCGCCTTTTTTAATGGCCGCCGTTCAGACAAAATTGTCTTGATTGTGTAAATAACAGACATTTACCTCAACTTCCTGCCAATCTCGTTGTCCTATACCCTGTACCGCTACGGATTAACGTCTTTATGCGCTACATCTTCCATGCACGCATAAAGAGAGATATATGAAGGTATCCCCCCGCTTTACCCGCAGCCTGATGCACCCTCGTTACTGGATCACCTGGGCTGGTCTGGGACTGCTGTTTTTACTGGTTCAGCTGCCGTTTCCGCTTCTGCAAAAGCTGGGAACCTGGATGGGCCGTACTTCAATGCGGTTTTTAAAGCGCCGTATCCGCATTACCCGTCGTAACCTTGAGCTCTGCTTCCCGGATATGCCGGAAGCGCAAATCGAGCAGCGTATCGTACGCAATTTTGAATCGCTGGGAATGGGCCTGCTGGAAACCGGTATGGCCTGGTTCTGGTCCGATCGCCGGGTGAAGCGCTGGTTTACCGTTAACGGCCTGCACAATTTACAGGCGGCACAACAAGAAGGCCGCGGCGCGCTGATTATCGGCGTGCATTTTATGTCGCTGGAGCTGGGCGGCAGGGCCATGGGCCTGTGTCAGCCGATGATGGCGATGTATCGCCCGCATAACAACAAGCTGATGGAATGGGTACAGACCAAAGGACGGATGCGTTCCAATAAGGCGATGATTAACCGCCGCGATCTGCGTGGCATGGTGCAGGCGTTGAAACAGGGTGAAGCCGTTTGGTTTGCGCCCGATCAGGACTACGGCCCGAAGGGCAGCGTGTTCGCGCCGCTGTTTGCCGTACCGCAGGCGGCTACCACCAGCGGCACCTGGATGCTGGCCCGCATGGCTAAGCCAGCCATGATCACCGTTGTGCTGATCCGTAATGACGACGGCAGCGGTTATGAACTGGTGATCCAACCTGAACTGAAAGATTACCCCATTGCCGATGAGCAGCAGGCTGCTGCCTATATGAATAAGGTGATTGAGACGGAGATTATGCGTGCGCCCGAGCAGTATATGTGGCTGCACCGCCGCTTTAAAACGCGTCCTGATGGCGCACAGCCACTTTACTGAGGCGTCTTAACGTTTATGAACCAGCCCGCAGCGGCTGGTTTTTTTTGCCTCTCTTTTGCTTGCGTCTTCTGCCTTCTGCCTCTCTTCTGCCTGCTTCTGCCTTCTGCCTCTCTTCTGCCTCTCTTCTGCCTGCTTCTGCCTTCTGCCTTCTTCTGCCCTCAACTTCTGTCTTCCGCTTTTGCTTTTGCTTATGCTTCTGCTTCTGCTTCTGCTTCTGCGTTTCTGCCTTCCCCTGCAGCTACCAACTTGCCGCTTCCTGCTTCTGGCTTGTCCTTCCTGCTTGCTCTTTGCTCTTTGCTCTTTGCTCTTTGCTCTTTGCTCTTTGCTCTTTGCTCTTTGCTCTTTGCTCTTTGCTCTTTGCTCCTTACTCCTTGTTCCTTGTTCCTTGTTCCTTGTTCCTTGTTCCTTGCTCCTTGCTCCTTGCTCCTTGCTCCTTGCTCCTTGCTCCTTGCTCCTTGCTGCTTGCTGCTTGCTGCTTGCTGCTTGCTGCTTGGCGCAACAATAATCGCGCTTTTGCTCACACCGCGTAAATTTTAAGAAACATTTCGCACCATTTGTGACCAGCCGCGCGGCTTTTGCCTCTGTTTGGTGCGCAATATTAGGCAAACTTTCTATACGCTTCCGATTATTAACAAACCTTTCCATGAAATTCAGGATGCTGCAAATCTGGCATTGCCTTTGCAGTGTCGTGGATGGCTCTTGCCACAGACAGGAAAAGTGCACCGCAGCGTGCACTAAAACATAACAAAACGCTTACGCCACACAGGATGCTTTATGAAAAAAATGATGCTTTCCACTTTGGTGGCCGCTGCAGCGCTGTTTGCAGTCGCTAATCAGGCCCATGCCGGTGCTACGCTGGATGCGATTAAAAAGAAAGGGTTTGTGCAGTGCGGGATCAGTGACGGCCTGCCTGGCTTCTCGTTTGCGGATGCCAGCGGTAAATTTAGCGGTATCGATGTGGATGTTTGCCGTGCCGCAGCGGCGGCCGTGTTTGGCGATGCGACAAAAGTAAAATACACCCCGTTAACGGCTAAAGAGCGCTTTACCGCTCTGCAATCCGGCGAAGTCGATATCCTTTCCCGCAATACTACCTGGACCTCCTCGCGCGATGGCGGTATGGGCTTTATTTTTGCCGGCGTAAATTACTATGACGGTATTGGTTTTTTGACTCACCAGAAAGCGGGCCTTAAAAGCGCGAAAGAACTGGATGGCGCCACGGTTTGTATCCAGGCGGGAACGGATACCGAACTGAACGTCGCCGACTATTTCAAAGCCAACAAAATGCAGTACACGCCTGTGACCTTCGATCGCTCTGACGAATCGGCAAAAGCACTGGATACCGGCCGCTGCGATACGCTGGCCTCTGACCAGTCGCAGCTGTATGCCCTGCGCATCAAGTTAGGCAAGCCGGACGAATTTATCGTGCTGCCGGAAGTGATCTCAAAAGAGCCTTTAGGGCCGGTGGTTCGCCGTGGCGATGATGACTGGTACACCATCGTTAAGTGGTCGCTGTTTGCGATGCTGAACGCGGAAGAGATGGGCATCACCTCAACGAACGTTGACCAGATGGCCGCTAAGCCTTCCACGCCGGATATGGCGCACCTGCTGGGTTCAGAAGGCGATTTCGGCAAGGATCTCAAGCTGAATAACAAATGGGCTTTCAATATCATTAAACAGGTAGGCAACTATCAGGAAGTATTCGATCGTAACGTCGGTAAAGACAGCCAGCTGAAAATCGCACGTGGTCAGAATGCGCTGTGGAACAAAGGCGGCATTCAGTACGCGCCACCGGTACGTTAATTCCCGCTGCAACAGGGCGCCAATCGGCGCCTTCGTCAGAATTTTCGTGACTGAGGTTTCAACATGTCTCAACGCCCGTCCGTAAAAAGGGATATCTCCTTTAGCAATCCTGCGGTGCGCGCCTGGCTGTACCAGATTATCGCCGTGGTGCTGGTGCTGGCCGTAGCTGGCTATCTTATCCACAATACGGTGATTAACCTGGCCAACCGCGGCATCACCTCCGGCTTTGGCTTCCTGGAGCGCAGTGCGGGCTTCGGCATCGTTCAGCATCTTATCGATTACAGCGAAGCCGATACCTATGCCCGCGTCTTTTTGGTCGGCCTGACCAATACGCTGCTGGTCTCCGCGCTCTGTATTGTATTCGCCTCTTTGCTGGGCTTTTTCATTGGCCTTGCCCGCCTGTCGGATAACTGGCTGCTGCGCAAGCTTTCAACCATCTATATCGAAATCTTCCGCAATATTCCGCCGCTGCTGCAAATCTTCTTCTGGTACTTTGCCGTGCTGCGCAACCTGCCGGGCCCACGCCAGGCGATGAACGCCTTCGATCTGGCCTTCATCAGTAATCGCGGCCTTTACATTCCCTGGCCGGCATACGCCCCTGGCACATGGCCTTTTCTTCTCTCCCTGCTGCTTGCTGCGGCATGCAGCGTTGCGCTGTTTCGTTATAACCGTAGCTATCAGTTGAAAACGGGCCAGCTGAGACGTAGCTGGCCTGCCATCCTGGCCATGTTCATTGTTTTCCCTTTGCTCGCTCATCTGGCTTTTGGCGTGCCGATGCACTGGGATGTACCGATGCTGCGCGGCTTCAATTTCCGCGGCGGTTTTGTGCTGATCCCGGAGCTGGCGGCGCTGACGCTGGCGCTGTCTATCTATACCTCTTCTTTTATTGCTGAGGTGATCCGCGCCGGGATCCAGTCCGTACCGCACGGGCAAAGTGAAGCAGCTCGCTCGCTTGGTCTGCCGAATCCGGTCACGCTACGTCAGGTTATTATTCCTCAGGCGATGCGCGTCATTATCCCGCCATTGACCAGCCAGTATCTGAACATTGTTAAGAACTCCTCGCTGGCGGCGGCAATCGGCTATCCCGATATGGTGTCGCTGTTTGCCGGCACGGTGCTGAACCAGACGGGACAGGCCATTGAAACCATCGCGATCACTATGGGCGTTTACCTGATTATCAGCCTGTTGATTTCGCTGTTGATGAATATCTATAACCGCAAAATACGGCTGATTGAGCGTTAAGAGAACGGAATAACTATGACTTTAGCCACGCATGATACGCAGCCTGTGCCGGTAAGTTCTTTTACGCGAGCCGTGAAATGGGCCAGAAAAAATCTGTTCTCAAGCTGGGGCAATTCGCTGCTGACGCTGTTCTGCCTGTGGGTGATCTGGAGTGTGATACCGCCAGCGCTGAACTGGCTGATTTTTCAGGCTAACTGGATCGGCACTACCCGCGCGGACTGTACCAAAGATGGCGCCTGCTGGGTGTTTATCCATGCCCGCTTTGGCCAGTTTATGTATGGTCTTTATCCTCATGAGCTGCGCTGGCGCATTAATCTGGCCCTGGTTATCGGCCTGCTTAGCATCATCCCGATGTTTATTAAGTCACTCCCGCGCCGGGGAAGTTATATCGCCGTATGGGCAATTGTTTATCCTGTGGTGGTATGGGTTCTGCTTTATGGCGGCTTCTTTGGGCTTGAACGCGTTGAAACGCGCCAGTGGGGCGGACTCACGCTGACGCTGATTATCGCCTCCGTGGGTATCGCTGGCGCACTGCCGCTCGGTATCCTGCTTGCGCTGGGACGCCGCTCCACGATGCCAGTAGTGCGCTCTCTGTCGATTATCTTTATCGAGTTCTGGCGAGGTGTTCCCCTGATCACGGTGCTGTTTATGTCCTCGGTAATGCTGCCGCTGTTTATGGCGGAAGGCAGCAGCATCGATAAACTAATCCGGGCGTTGGTAGGCGTGATCCTTTTCCAGTCGGCTTATGTAGCAGAAGTGGTACGCGGCGGTTTACAGGCGCTGCCGAAAGGACAGTATGAAGCCGCCGAGTCGCTGGCGCTGGGCTACTGGAAAACGCAGGGGCTGGTTATCCTGCCCCAGGCGCTAAAAATGGTCATCCCCGGCCTCGTCAATACGATTATCGCGCTTTTTAAAGATACCAGCCTGGTGATTATCATCGGGCTTTTCGATCTCTTCAGCAGCGTCCAGCAGGCTACGGTCGATCCCGCCTGGCTTGGTATGTCCACCGAAGGGTACGTTTTTGCCGCGCTGGTTTACTGGATTTTCTGTTTTAGCATGTCGCGCTACAGCCAGTATCTGGAAAGGCGTTTTCACACCGGGCGCACGCCGCACTGAGGCTTACAATGACTAATTCTTTGATTCAATCGGATGAAGCGATGATGATTACGCTGGAAAAAGTTAACAAATGGTATGGGCAGTTTCATGTGCTGAAAGACATTAATTTGCAGGTAAAAGCACGCGAACGCATCGTTCTTTGCGGCCCTTCCGGCTCCGGAAAATCCACCACTATCCGCTGTATCAATCATCTGGAAGAGCATCAGCAGGGTCGTATTGTTGTGGATGGCATCCACCTGAACGATGATTTACGCAATATTGAGCGTGTGCGAACGGAAGTCGGCATGGTGTTTCAACACTTTAACCTTTTTCCGCACCTGAGCGTGCTGCAAAACTGCACGCTGGCGCCGATTTGGGTACGCAAAACGCCAAAGAAAGAGGCTGAAGCGCTGGCGATGCACTATCTGGAGCGCGTACGCATTGCGGAACATGCGCACAAGTTTCCCGGCCAGCTTTCTGGTGGTCAGCAGCAGCGTGTGGCTATTGCCCGTTCGCTTTGCATGAAGCCCAAAATCATGCTGTTTGATGAGCCGACTTCCGCGCTGGATCCCGAAATGGTAAAAGAAGTGCTGGATACCATGATTGGTCTGGCGGAAGACGGCATGACCATGCTCTGCGTGACGCATGAGATGGGCTTTGCCCGCACCGTGGCGGATCGGGTGATCTTTATGGATCGTGGGGAAATCGTTGAGCAGGCACCGCCGCAGGAGTTCTTCTCCGCACCAAAATCGGAGCGAACCCGGGCTTTTCTTTCGCAGGTTATTCATTAAAACCGATACTGACAACGACCGGCTTAGCCGTGCAAATCTGATGCGAAGACCGAAGCCCTGGTATTTTACCGGGGCTTTTTACTGTTCAGTTTGGCGCTGAGCCGGGGCTGAATAGACGTGGGGACGGGATCGCGCCGCAGAGAGCCGGCGGCGGCCGCTCTTCTGACCGTTTTAAAATAAGGTCGGCGGCCACAGCCGCATTATTAACGTCCGGCAAAGAGCCCGGGTGCCGTGGCGGGGCTGAAAGAGAAGGCGGACGCGCGTTTTACGGGTACGGAAACGGGTGCATTCCACAGCGTGCAGCACGGACGCTGGGAGCGGTCACGCAGAGAGTTTCCGGCCCACAAACGCAAAAAACCCCGACCGTGAGGTCGGGGTTATCGCAATTTGATGCCTGGCAGTTCCCTACTCTCGCATGGGGAGGCCCCACACTACCATCGGCGCTACGGCGTTTCACTTCTGAGTTCGGCATGGGGTCAGGTGGGACCACCGCGCTAAAGCCGCCAGGC
>NZ_JAUJUH010000026.1:0-523 GCF_030484085.1 Erwinia wuhanensis | reverse complement strand
CGCACGAAGGTATCTTCAGGTAAGGAGGTGATCCAACCGCAGGTTCCCCTACGGTTACCTTGTTACGACTTCACCCCAGTCATGAATCACAAAGTGGTAAGCGCCCTCCCGAAGGTTAAGCTACCTACTTCTTTTGCAACCCACTCCCATGGTGTGACGGGCGGTGTGTACAAGGCCCGGGAACGTATTCACCGTGGCATTCTGATCCACGATTACTAGCGATTCCGACTTCACGGAGTCGAGTTGCAGACTCCGATCCGGACTACGACGCACTTTATGAGGTCCGCTTGCTCTCGCGAGTTCGCTTCTCTTTGTATGCGCCATTGTAGCACGTGTGTAGCCCTGGCCGTAAGGGCCATGATGACTTGACGTCATCCCCACCTTCCTCCGGTTTATCACCGGCAGTCTCCTTTGAGTTCCCGACCGAATCGCTGGCAACAAAGGATAAGGGTTGCGCTCGTTGCGGGACTTAACCCAACATTTCACAACACGAGCTGACGACAGCCATGCAGCACCTGTCTCA
>NZ_JAUJUH010000024.1:0-551 GCF_030484085.1 Erwinia wuhanensis | reverse complement strand
CCATTCCTGAAAGCGAAAAATGCCCATGAAACCGATGCAGCATGGATTGAAAGAGTGATGACCGTAGTTGACCGCCGCGATTACCCGGTCAATGGCCATGGCTCATGGCATGGCGGGATCCACATAGCCCATACTGATGGCGGCAGGCCTTTTGAGAGTGTAAGAGCTGTTGCGGATGGGATCGTGGTTTCCGTGCGTAAAAGTTCAGGCATCGATAAACGAGATAAGGCACCGCTGAACCTCAATGTGGATCAACCCAATGTCAAAGGCAGTGACGATGGCTACGTGCTGCTAAAGCACGAAACGGAGATCGGCAGTGGTGAGGGGGCTAAAGTGGTCTTTTATTCGCTTTACATGCACCTGAAGTCGCTTGAATCAACAGTGAAAATCGGGGAGAAGGTGTACCGGAAAGATCCGCTTGGTACCTCCGGGATGGTCGATGCGGTCAATGCCTTCCATTTCCAGATTTTCTGTGATGACGACAACATCAGCAAACTGACGGGCAGGAAGAGCCGCGAACTGGACGTGTCGAAAGATGGCCGAACCGATGC
>NZ_JAUJUH010000023.1:0-555 GCF_030484085.1 Erwinia wuhanensis | reverse complement strand
TTTACGTATCGGAAGGTGATTTTTTCAATGTGTTTAGCGCCATCGTCCCTGATAAACGCGTTCGGAATACACACGCCTTTCTCTTTCGGGATCTCTTCATCCTTTCTGCCGCTTAAGCGCGATATCAACGACTGTAGTGCAGCCAGTTTGGCTGGTTTGGTGTTTGCATCAGCCTCAGTGAAACCATCGGCTATATATTCATTTTTTTCTTGCTTGTTTTTTTCACCTGAAAAATCCCGAAATTCCGTGGTAATCACAAAGGCCACGTTGTTTACATAGACATGGGCCTCCAGCTGCCGATAAATATCAGGGGTTCCCGGCTCATTATGGTCATAAATCACGCCACGACCGTCAGGCAGGACAATTACCTGTTTCAAATATGGAGCATATTCGGCTTTATTTCCGGGTTTGTTAATCGCTTCCCGTAACTCCTGCTCCCTGAGCCTTATCCGCTGCTGGAAGGCCGGTGGATAGATCCATTTACTGCTGATTTTAAAGTCATCGATAAAAATCATATTGTGCAGCTGGTTGTTAAAGGACTCCGGGACGTCAATC
>NZ_JAUJUH010000022.1:0-592 GCF_030484085.1 Erwinia wuhanensis | reverse complement strand
TCTCTACCTGACCACCTGTGTCGGTTTGGGGTACGATTCCGTGTTACCTGGAGCTTAGAGGCTTTTCCTGGAAGCAGGGCATCTGTTGCTTCAGCACCGTAGTGCCTCGTCGTCACGCCTCAGCCTTAAAGTGTTCCGGATTTGCCTGGAACACAAGCCTACACGCTTAAACCGGGACAACCGTCGCCCGGCCAACATAGCCTTCTCCGTCCCCCCTTCGCAGTAACACCGAGTACAGGAATATTAACCTGTTTCCCATCGACTACGCCTTTCGGCCTCGCCTTAGGGGTCGACTCACCCTGCCCCGATTAACGTTGGACAGGAACCCTTGGTCTTCCGGCGAGCGGGCTTTTCACCCGCTTTATCGTTACTTATGTCAGCATTCGCACTTCTGATACCTCCAGCAGCCCTCACAGGCCACCTTCGACGGCTTACAGAACGCTCCCCTACCCAACAACACATAGTGTCGCTGCCGCAGCTTCGGTGCATGGTTTAGCCCCGTTACATCTTCCGCGCAGGCCGACTCGACCAGTGAGCTATTACGCTTTCTTTAAATGATGGCTGCTTCTAAGCCAACATCCTGGCTGTCTGT
>NZ_JAUJUH010000020.1:0-641 GCF_030484085.1 Erwinia wuhanensis | reverse complement strand
ATTCATGACTGGGGTGAAGTCGTAACAAGGTAACCGTAGGGGAACCTGCGGTTGGATCACCTCCTTACCTGAAGATACCTTCGTGCGCAGTGTCCACACAGATTGTCTGATAGAAAAGTAACGAGCAATGCGTCTTTTGAGTAGGGTTCTGTGACAAGTAAATTTGTCGCACAGATTTGCCAGCAAATCTTCACCTTTACACAAAATAACCAGTCTGCGACTGGTTAAGCAATTTTTGTGTCCCCATCGTCTAGAGGCCCAGGACACTGCCCTTTCACGGCTGTAACAGGGGTTCGAATCCCCTTGGGGACGCCATATCTGATAATGAGTGAAAGACATTATCAACCGTATCTCAAAATTGATTCCGGCTTTAAGCCTGAGTCACGTTTGAGATATTTGCTCTTTAACAATCCGGAACAAGCTGAAAATTGAAACGACATGTCGTTTTCATTCTCCGTAATAAGAATGAAATTAACGATATGTTCGAGTCTCTCAAATGCTTGCAGCTGACAACCGTCTTTCGGGACGCTTGTGGGTTGTGAGGTTAAGTGACTAAGCGTACACGGTGGATGCCCTGGCAGTCAGAGGCGATGAAGGGCGTGCTAATCTGCGATAAGCGTCGGTAAGGTGATATGAACCGC